>JBHEMJ010000073.1:0-3144 GCA_046262655.1 Solirubrobacterales bacterium
GCGAGCGTCAAGACCTCGCCCGAGCGCCAGTCCTGCGTCACGCACGGCACGAGGCCGCGCTCGTCGTATCGGATTGCCTGGGTCATGGAAGGAATGTAACGTGGCCCTGATGGCGGATTCGGCATATTCGTTGTGGTCGGAGGGCTCGTTCGGCGGCTCGGTGCTCTCTGCGGCCAGCGATCGCTCGGTTCTCTCCACCGCCGAAACGGGAGCGGTGATGGGCAAGCGGAGCCCGAACGCCCTCTGCATCGCGGCCGCTGCGCTGGTTGGGACCGCCGGGCTCCTCTGCTGGGCCGCCCTGGCCCAGCGCTAGGGCGCTAGTCGATTCCGAGCCGGTCCAGCAGCGCGTCGTCGCGGCGCCAGTGTGCGCGCACGCGGACCTTCAAGTCGAGGAAGACCTTGCCGTCGAGCTCGCGTTCGAGCTCGGTGCGCGCACCGGTGCCGATCTCCTTGATCTTGCGGCCGCCCCTGCCGATCAGGATCGACTTCTGCGAGTCGGTCTCGGCCCAGATGTGGGCCTTGACCTCGGTCAGGCCGTCCTCTCGGGTCTCGACCTCCGAGACGTCCACCTCGACAGCGTGGGGCAGCTCCTCTCGGGTTCGCATCAGAACCTGCTCGCGGATCAGCTCGGCGAGCAGCACCTCGCTCGGCTGATCAGAGTGCTGCCCCGCCTCGTACATGAAGGGGCCCTCGGGGACCAGCTCCGCGAGCCGGCCGATCAGCGGCTCCAGGCCACTGGGGCTCTTGGCGCTGATCGGAAAGATCTCGTCCACGGCTTCCAGCTCGGCAGCGGCCGCGAGAACCTCCGTCGTCTGCCCGGGACCGAGCAGGTCGATCTTGTTAACGGCACAGATCACGGGTACCGCGGCGTTGGCGGAAAGCAGTGCCTTGGCGATGAAGCGGTCGCCGGGGCCCACCCCCTCAGTGCCGTTGATCACCATCAGCGCGACGTCGGAACCGGCCAGCTCGCGCTCGACCCGGCGCTGCATGCGCTGGGTGAGCGCGTCACGAGGACGTTGAACCCCAGGCAGGTCGATGAGCACCAGCTGCCAGCCCGCTTTCTCGTCGGTGGCAACGCCGCGCACTGCGCGGCGCGTGGTCTGGGGACGCTCGGAGACGATCGCCACGCGGGTGCCGACGATCGCGTTGACCAGAGTCGATTTGCCGGCATTGGGCCGGCCCGCCAGCCCGATAAAGCCGGCGCTGGTCAAAGCGAGGCCATGATCTTGGCCTGCAGTCGAAGCATCTCGCCGTGGTCGGTCTCGTGGTCGTGGCCACATAGATGCAGCGTGCCGTGAACAGCCGCCTCGGTGAGGTCACCAGCCTGTTCGGGACAGATGAAGACGTCACCGAGCTCGCGAGGTCCCGGGGAGCCCTCCCAGCCGTCGAGCGGGAAGGCGATCACGTCGGTCGCTTCGTCGACCCCGCGGTGCGCGTAGTTCAGCGTGCGCATCTTCCCCTCACCCACGAGCTCGATCGCAACGTGGCCGTCATCCACACCGGCCGCGGTGAGGGCGGCACCAACCGCCTCCCGCAGCTCGGCGGGAACGTCACTGAGGTCGATCACGGTCGGCATGCTCGCCGTAGGCCGCGACGATTCTCTGCACGAGCTTGTGGCGAACGACGTCCTCGCCGCCGAAGCGGATGAAGTCGACGTCTTTCACGCGATCGAGAATGCCGGCCACCTCGATCAGCCCCGAGCGCTGATCTCGATCGAGATCGATCTGGGTGATGTCACCGGTGACCACCATCCTCGAGCCGAAGCCGAGCCTGGTCAAGAACATCTTCATTTGCTCGGGACTCGTGTTCTGGGCCTCGTCGAGAATCACGAAAGAATCGTTGAGGGTGCGACCGCGCATGAACGCCAGTGGGGCGACCTCGATCGTGCCGCGCTCGAAATAAGCGTTGACCTTGTCGGGGTCGAGCATGTCGTAGAGGGCGTCGAAAAGCGGGCGCAGGTAGGGGTCGACCTTCGCCTGGATGTCTCCAGGCAGGAAGCCGAGCCGCTCACCGGCCTCAACCGCGGGGCGAGTGAGAATGATGCGACTGACCTGGCGGTTGGAGAGCGCCGCGGCGGCCATCGCCACGGCGAGGAAGGTCTTGCCGGTGCCAGCCGGGCCGATGCCGAAAGTGATCGTGTGGTTTCGGATCGAGTCGACGTAGCGCTTTTGATTGACCGTCTTCGGGGCCACCCGTGTGTTGCGGTGCTGCCAGACGACGTCTTCGAGAATCTCGGCGGGATCCTGGTGGGCATCGAGGGCGCCGGCCACCGCCTCGATCGTGCCCGGGGCGATCTCATGGCCCTGCTCGATCAGATCGACCAGCTCGCCGACCACCGTCTCGGCGGTGTTGACCTCGCCGGCAGCGCCGTCCAGCGTCAGCACATTCCCGCGCAGGAACAGTTCACAGCCCAGGTGCCCCTCGAGCGCCTTGAGCACGGCGTCTTCCGATCCCGCGAGCTCCGCCGCCACCGCGTTGTCGATCGTCAGCTGTCTACGCGCCAAGTTTCCCGCGCACCGCTTGACTGACCCGTTTGCCGTCGGCGCGTCCGCCCACCTTCGGCATCAGTGCCTTCATCACGCCGCCCATGTCAGCTGGCTCGGCCGCACCCGTTTCGGCGATCGCCCCCGCCACCAGCTCGCCGAGCTCCTGGTCGGAGAGCTGGGCGGGCAGATATCCCTCGATCAGCTCGGCCTCGGACTGCTCCACGTCCGCCGCTTCGCCACGGCCCCCCTCGCGCAGCACCTCGGCCGCCTCGAGACGGCGCTTGCGCTCGCCCTGCAGAACGGCGACCTCGTCGTCGTTGCCCTCCTTGGCGGCGTTTTGGAGAGCGTTGGCGACCATACGCAGCGCCCCGACCTTGTCCTTCTGGCCGGCCTTCATCGCCGACTTCACGTCCGACTGCACTTTTTCAAGGATGTCCACGCGTCAAGCGTAAGCCCTCAGGGCCTGCGCCAGGCGCCCCGGCCGCTGACGGGAGTGCCGAGGAGCAACCTCCGGACGCTCAGCCCACCTCCACATGCTCGACATCGCCGAGCGGCATCTGCAGGAAGCGGGTGCCCAACTCGCGAAAGGACTCAACGTCGCCGGTACAGAGGAAGCGATAGGTCCCCTCGCCGCCGGTTTCGGTGGCGATCGCGCGGC
>JBHEMJ010000074.1:0-6791 GCA_046262655.1 Solirubrobacterales bacterium
GTCGGGAGCGGACTCGGTCTTGCCGGCCGACCGGCTCTGCGCCTCTGGATCGCCGCCATTTGCACCGTTGCTGTCGGAGCTTGGCCTCGAGTTCGACTTCGCGCTTGAGTTGGCCGCAGACTTCGACTTTGAGGTGACTCCTGCCGTGTTCGATCCGTCACCGTTGGCATCGCCGCCGCTCCGAGAGCCCTTCTTGCGCCGGCGGCGCTTCTTGCCGCCCTTGGGGAAGTTGCGCAGCAGCTCGCGGGCCACCGCCGAGGGCTTGCGGGCCGCGCGCATGCGGGCCCCGCGAAGTACCTCCTCGCCCTCCGGAGTGTGAGAGACCGAGGCGGCGAGCAGGGCGACCGCCAGGCGGCGGTCCTGGTTGCGCGCCGCGTGCACGATGCGCCGGGCGTTGCGCCCGTGGGCGCGGCCGGAGGAGTTGACCAGTAGGCCGAGCAGGCGCTTGGTCTCGGGCCAGCGCTGCACGGCGTACTGCTCGTGCAGCTCGCGGGTGTACTCGGCCAGGCGCCAGACCCAGGCCTGGGCCTGGTCACGGCGGCCGATCCGCTTCTCGGCCAGCGCCTCGAGCAGGACTTTGGTTCCGGCCCGCTTGTCCTCGCGTGACCAGGTGCCGACCGTGTCGACGGCGTCATCGAAGGCGTCGCCGTCCTTGATGTTGGTGATCTCCTGCAGAGCCTTGATCCGCAGCTGCTGGCTGCGGTTGCGCTGCACGCAGGTGAGCAGGAAACGGCGGCGCAGGTCGCGGGTCGAGTCGTGCTGGAGCATCGCCCGGGCCCGCCGCCAGCCGGTCTGATTGACGCGCGAGCCGGCCAGTGCCGCCCACACGTGCTGCTCGGCGTGGTCGAGGTTCTCGACCGCGATCCGCCACAGCTCCCGCTCGAGGATCTCAAGCCGGCGCTCGGGGTCGCCGGACACCGGCACTATGCGCTTCTCGACCCGGACCCGGCGGCCGCGGCCGCGGCGCACGGGACCGACGACGATCGCGCCCCCACGGTAGACATCGCGGTCCAGCAGGCTGTGCAGGCTGACCACGTTCTCGTCATGGGTAGTGGCCGGGTGCACGAAGTCGATCACCAGACCCGCCTCCTTGCCCTCGGCGCGGCGGGTGACGCGGCCGACCCGCTGCTGGTAGACGCGGCGCGAGGCGGTCGGTGCAAGGTGCATGCAGATGGTGGCGCGGGGGGAGTTCCAGCCCTCGGCGAGCAGCATCGCGTTGCAGAGCACATCCACCTCGCCGCGCTCAAAACCGGCGAGGATCTCGGCCAGCTCGCGTTTGGGCGTCTCACCTGAGACTGCCCGGGCATTGATGCCGGCGTCGCGGAAGGCCTTGGCGACATTGTTGGCGTGGGCGACACCAGCCGTGTAGAGGACGCCCGGCACGTTGCGGAAGCGCGCCTTGTAGAGGTCGGCGATCGCGTGGTTGAAGGGCGCCTGATCGAGCAGCTTGGCCAGCTCCTCCTGGTCGAAGTCCTGGTCCACCTCCCCCTTTCGCAGCGGCACGTTGGCGATCGTACGAACGCCGGGGCCGGGCGGAATACGCAGACAGCGCAGCGGCGAGATCACGCCGCGCCTTGCGGCCTGGGCCAAATCGAAGCGGGAGGTCTGGGTCGGAAACAGGTCGGCCACATGGCGAGCGATCAGGGCGCCGGTCGCGGTCATGCCGATGTAGACCGGGCCCTCCCAGCTGCGGATGCAGGCGCTGGTCTTCTCGCCTAGGGCGGTATGGGCCTCGTCGCAGATCACCACCGAGTAGGCGTCGGAGACCCGCTTGGCGTTGCGCACGAACCACTGGTAGGTCTCGACCGTGACCGGGCCGTAGGGATGGTCGTCGCCGTCGAGCAGCGGCGGGGTGAGGCGCTCTTTGTAGCCGCGGTCGGAGATCTCGCCGATGAACTGATCGACGAGGTTGCGGCGGTGGGTGAGGATCAGCACGCCGCCGGTGCGCGAGGCGTCGATGAAGCCGACGGCGGCGACGGTCTTGCCGGCGCCGGTCGCGTGCTCGAACCAGAAGCGCCGGTTGGCGCCCGCGTCCTCGGGCGCCTCATCGACGACGTCGGCGTCCTCCTCGGCCTCGTCCCAGTCCTTGGGCTCCTCGTCGGGGGCGAGCTCGTCGGACTCATCGTCTTCTCCGTCTTCCTCCAGGTCCTCGGCTTCGCCATCCACCTCCGCCTCCTCCGTTCGGCTCCGCCGGTCCGGGGTCTGTCCTCCGTCATCGGAGGCGGAGGGTTCGGGTTCAGTCGTGGGGGATGCTGAGACTCCGTTGGTGTGATCCTGAATTTCTTTGCCGTTGCGGGAGTTGCCGTTCTTCGAGGGGGGGCCCTCCTCGATGTCGGTGATCAGAGCCGCCAGGGTGCCCGAGAGGGCGTCGACCTGGTGGGCCGAGAGCTCGGCGCCGTCATTCAGCTTCGGGACCTCGTCGGCGAGCAGGCGCTCGAGCCCGAGCACCAGTGAGAAGTCGCGGCGCCATTCGATCGAGGGGGCCTCCAATCCCGCGTCGATGTCCTGCAAGGCCCGGTCGAGCGCTTGACGGCGAGCGGAGCCGTGGGCCAATGCCTCGGGACCCTCCCCGTCCAGCAGGAAGGGTTCACGCACGAACTCACTCGCGCGATCGATATCGGCACCCAATGGCGCCTTTGCCGCCTTTGCGGCCGGTTCGGTGGTCTCAGCCAATACGAGGCTTCCTGATCCGGTGCTCGAGCGACTGCGCATAACGCAGCGACGAGCGCACTAATCTGATTGAGGTAACCCGGCTTCGGGATGAAAATTCGCCTGCCGTGCTCCCTCAGGGTCCAGGAACTAGATGGACCGTTCACCAATCTTAGACGACCGCAGCCCCAGATTGTCAACCTTTCGAGAAAGGCCGCCCAAGCTGGTCTTTTTCGCCTCGCTCACCGCGGCGCTCCTGCTCGCGGCCTGTGGCGCCTCCGGAGCCGGCAATCCCGATTCCAAGCTGACCGCGAGCCAAGCCAGGGAGAAACTGCCGGCTGGCTCGCCGCCGCAGCTGGTAGCCATCCGCGAACAGGCGAACACCATTCTCGAAGGCGGGACCGGCGCCTTCGAGGCCAGGCTGGCCGGGCTCAAGGGCACACCCGTGGTCGTCAATAAGTGGGCATCGTGGTGCGGCCCCTGCCGGCTCGAGTTTCCCGAGCTTCAGTCGCAGGCGATCAAGCGTGGGGGCCAGGTTGCGTTCCTCGGGGTGCTCTCCAACGATGCCATCGACACTGGCCAGACCTTCCTCGACCAGCTGCCGCTGCCCTACCCCAGCTACCACGACCCCGACCAGGAGATCGGGAGGCTGATCAAGGGACAGGCGGGCTTCCCGGCCACGGCCTTCTACGATCGCAACGGTGAACTCGTCCACACACGGCTCGGGCCGTACACGGACGAGGCGCAGTTGGCGGCCGACATCGAACGCTACGCCCGCTGAGGGATACTTGAAGCGTGGAAGTCGTCGTCGTCCTCGCCGCGATCGCGGTCGCGCTGCTGCTTGCCGAGCTGTTGCTGCCGACGGGCGGCGCACTGGCCTTCATCGGCGCGGCAGGTCTGATCGCGGCCGGGGTGGTCGCCCTCGGCGACAACTCCGAAAATGCCGACGCAATCGGCGCCGGTCTGATCGCCGCCGGGGTGGCCTCGATCGCCGGCTTCGCAATCGTCAGCCGCAAGGTCCTGGAGGCGCACCGCGAAAAGCCACAGGTCGGCCCCGAGGAGCTGATCGGCCGCGAAGCCGAGGTGCGGATCGCGCTCGGCCCCGAGGGCCAGGTGTTCGTTGATGGGGCGTTGTGGAGGGCCCGGGCCAGCGGTGGGGGCCAGGTTCCCGCAGGCACTAGAGTCCGTGTCGACTCGGTGGACGGGCTGACCCTGCTCGTCTCACCGGGCATCTGAAACTGACGACGAACAGGAGCTGAGGATGGCGGCGGCAATCGGAATTCTGGTTGTACTGGGGTTCTTCGCGCTCCTCTTTCTCGGCTCCTCGGTGCGAATCCTGCGCGAGTACGAGCGCGGCGTCATCTTCCGCCTCGGGCGTCTCGTCGCCCTCAAGGGCCCGGGGTTGATCATCCTGATTCCGGTAATCGACCGCATGGTGCGGGTCGACCTGCGAACCGTCACCCTCAACGTCCCGCCACAGGAGGTGATCACCCGTGACAACGTGCCCAGCCGGGTCACGGCGGTCGCCTACTTCAAGGTGATCGATCCCAACAAGGCGATCACCGAGGTCGAGAACTTCCTCGTTGCGACCTCCCAGATCGCGCAGACCGCGATGCGCTCGGTGCTCGGCAAGGCCGAGCTCGACCAGCTGCTCTCCGAGCGCGAACGGCTCAACGAGGACCTGCAGAAGATCATCGACGAGCAGACTGAGCCCTGGGGCGTGAAAGTCTCCACGGTCGAGATCAAGGACGTCGAGATCCCCGAGCAGATGCAGCGCGCGATGGCGCGCCAGGCCGAGGCCGAACGAGAGCGCCGTGCGAAGATCATCGCCGCCGAGGGTGAGTTTCAGGCCTCCGAGAAGCTGGCCCAGGCCGCCGACATCATCTCCAAGAACCCGGCGACGATCCAGCTGCGCTACCTGCAGACGCTGCTCGAGATGGGCACCAACAATGCGACGACGATCGTCTTCCCGCTGCCGATCGACATGATCAGCGCGCTGACCAACCAGCTAAAGCGGTGACGTACCCCGTAGCATCGCGCGCGCTTGCCCGCTGAGCGGCGTCTGGCGCCCACGCCGCGGCGCCACCGTGGGCCCGCCGAGCTCGAAGGCGCCCGGCAGGTAAGGGTGCGGGTGTTCTGCGAGGAGCAGGGGGTGGACCGCGAAACCGAGCTCGACGACCGCGACACGGAGGCGATCCACCTGGTGGCGATGGAGCGCGGCAAGGTGATCGCCACCTGCCGGCTGCGCCCGGAGGGGGGCGAGGGCGGCAGCTGCAAGCTCGAGCGGATGGCGATCGACAAGGATTTCCGCGGCATCGGCTTGGGCCGCCGCCTGATCGAGGTCAGCGAGACCGAGGCCAGGCGGGAGGGCGCCGCCGAGATGTTGCTGCACTCCCAGCTCCCGGTGCGCGGCTTCTATGAGCGCAGTGGCTATGAGGTGACCAGCGAGGAGGTCTTCCTCGAGGATGGACTCGAACACGTGCGGATGCGCAGGGCGCTGTGAGCGGTGCCGAGCCCCAGATCCGCATCGACCAGCTGACCGGCTCGCGGGTCATCCTCGCCGCCGCCCGCTCCGAGCGCCCCTTCGACTTCGCGGTCGGGCTGCGGCGGGCCCGCAAGGCCGATACCTGCCCGTTCTGCGAGGGACGGGAGGAGACGACCCCCGGCGAGAGCTGGGCGGACCGTCCCGGCGGCGGGGCCCCCAACTCACCCGGCTGGCGGGTGCGGGCGGTCCCCAACCTCTACCCGGCGCTGGCTGGAGAGGACGCCGGGCCTACCCGCAGGGAGGAGGCCTATGCGGCGGGGGCCGACCCGTTGCGCGCCTCGAGCCGCGGCCCGGTCGAGGACCTGTTCGGCTCCACCCGCGCGGCGGGCCTCCACGAGGTGATCGTCCACTCCCCCCGCCACGTGACCTCGCTGGCCGAGCTCTCGGAGGAGGAACTGACCGTGGCCGTCGACGGCTGGCGGCTGCGGATGCGCGAGCAGATGGACGCGGGCGCCGCCTACTGCCAGCTGATCGTCAATGAGGGTCCCGCCGCCGGGGCCTCACTCGAGCACAGCCACGCGCAGCTCTATGCGCTCAGCTTCGTGCCGGCCCTGATCGCCCGCGAGCGCGAGCGCTTCACGGCCCATTACCAGCGCACCCAGGGCGGCGAGCTGCTCTCCGACGTGGCGGCGGAGGAGGTGCGCCTGCGCGAGCGCCTGGTCGCGATCGACGGCGAGGCGATGCTGGTTTGCCCCTGGGCCTCGCGCGGGCCGTTCGAGCTGCGCCTGATCCCGCGGCGCTCGGCGCCCAGCTTCGAGGCCGTCGGCGAGGCCGGGATGGAAATGTTGTTCACCGCCTACCGGGCGCTAGGCGAGCGCTTCGGCGCCGTCCCCGAGCTGAATCTCTGGGTCCGCACCGCACCCCGCGGCGCCGAGCAGTTCCACTGGCACATCGACATCCTGCCCAAGCTCAGCCACATGGCCGGCTTCGAGCTGTCGACCGGGATCGACATCAACATCTGGCCGCCAGAGAGGGCCGCCGCCGAATTGAGAGACTGCCTGGCCCGATGACCCCGCCCCCGGTCAAGGACCCGATCCCCCGCTTCATCGCCGACGCCAGCCAGGAACCGGCCCCCTACGGCCGCTGGGCCGAGCTGCTGCGCGCCGAGCTGTTCAAGGCGATCGAGCCGCTGCGCGAGGAGGCCGGGACCGGCCTGCCCGAGCAGATCGACTGGTTTCCCGAGCGCGGCCTCGGCGGTCGCGTCTTCGTCCCCGCCACGGCCAGCGCGGGGGCGGCCGGGGGCGGACAGGTCGAGTGGTTCGGCTACGTCTCCTTCCGGCGCCCGGCGCAGGGCGAGAGCGGCGAAGCCGGCGACTTCCACGCGGTCGCCGACTTCACCGACGTTGTCGCCGCCGACAACCCCGACTGGAAGATCGACTTGAACGAGGAGGTGGTGGGCGACTGGCGCGGCGAGGCCAACAGGGCCGGCGAGATCACCCTGGTCTGGGGCCGGCCGCTGATCCGCGGCGCCAGCGCCGCCACCGCCGAGCTCGGCGGCGGGGTGGTCGACCAGACGCCGGTGGTCGAGGAGCGCTTCACGCTGATCGCCGTCGACGCCGTCAAGGGCTTCGGCGAGGAGCTCTACCTCGAGGTCCGC
>JBHEMJ010000075.1:0-7262 GCA_046262655.1 Solirubrobacterales bacterium
ACATCTCCTATCCGCGAACCGACAACACGGTCTATCCGGCTTCGCTGCCGCTCACCGAGCTGGTCGGCACGTTGGTCCGGATCCCCGAGTTCGAAGCCGCCAAGGGTCTTCTCGACAAACCCCTGGAGGCGACCCGCGGCAAGAAGGAAACCACCGACCACCCGCCGATCTACCCGACCCAGTCGGTCCACCCGAGGGCGCTCGACTCCCGCAGCGACACCCACCGCCGCGTCTATGAGCTCGTCGCGCGCCGCTTCCTCGCCACCTTCTCGCCGCCGATGGTCACCGAGTCCACCCGCGCTGACATCCACGCCGGCTCGGAGGACTACTTCGTGCGCGGCTCGGTCGTGGTCGACCCCGGTTTCGCCGGCATCTACACCTACGCCCGCTCCGCCGACGAAGAAATCCCCAAGCTCACCGAAGGCCAGGAGCTGGCCCTCGAGGGCGACCCCGAGATGACCGGCAAGGAAACCCAGCCGCCCCCGCGCATCAGCCAGGGCAAGCTGATCGAGCTGATGGAGGAGCGCGGCCTCGGCACCAAGGCGACGCGGGCCGACATCATCCAAAAGCTCTACTACCGCGGCTACGTGCACGGCAACCCACCCGAGCCGAGCGAGACCGGGGTGAAGATGTACGAGGGGTTCAAGACCTACGTGCCGCGGATCGCGAGCTCGGAGATGACCGCGGAGATGGAGGCCGAGATGGACCGTATCGCCGCCGGCGAGATGACCAAGGACGAGGTGCTCTCCGACAGTCGCGCGGCGCTGCGCTCCGCCTACGATGAGATGGGCGGCGACGTCGACGACGACGACGAGAACTCGCCGTGGCGCAAGTTCGCCAAGCTGGTCTGGAGCGGCATGGACGAGGACCGCATTCTCGGTCCCTGCATCGTCTGCAAGGAGGCCGGCCGCACCCAGGAGGACGGCTCCCCGCACATGCTCAGGGTGATCCGGGCCAGGAAGTCGGGCAAGTCCTTCGTCGGCTGCTCGGGCTGGCAGGCCGACGCCGCCGAGGATGACCCGAACTCCTGCGATCAGACCTTCCCGATTCCCCAACCGCGCTTCTACGACGTCCACAAGCTCGAGGACACCTGTTCGGTATGCGGGCGCACGCCGCGGGTCTCCGTCTCCCAGAAATTCAAGCCCGGCAAGCCCTGGAAGCTCTGCTTCAACGACCAGTGCCCCTCGATGGAGGAGATAAAGCGCAAGAAGGCCGAGCGGCTGGCGGCCAAGGAGGCAAAGGCCCTGGCCGAGGCGAAGTCCCCGGAAGAGGAGGCAGGAGTCTCCAATGGCGACGCGGCGGCCGCAGCCGAGAAGATCGTCGCCGATGCCTCGAGCAAAAAGTCCAAGACCAAGACGAAGGCCAAGACCAAGGCCAAGTCAAACTGAGCTTGTTCATCTCGCTCGAGGGCATCGACGGCTCGGGCAAGACCACGCAGGCCAAGCTGCTGGCCGCCGAGCTCGGGGAAAACACGGTGCTGGTCCGGGAGCCCGGCAGCACCCAGCTGGGCGAACGGATTCGAGAGTTGCTTCTGGATCCGGCGCTCACACTCGCTCCGATGGTGGAGCTGCAGCTCTTCTGCGCGGCGCGTACGCAGCTCCTCGACGAGGTCATACGCCCGGCCCTGGACCAGGACATCGACGTCGTCTGTGACCGGTTTTCGGATTCGAGCGTTGCCTACCAGGGTGGCGGGCGAGGGCTTGGCGTCGCTGACGTCAGGAATCTCTGTGACATCGTCACCGAGAGACTTTGGCCCGACCTGACGCTCCTCCTGAAGATCGATCCCGCGAAGGCACGCTTGAGCCGAAACAGGCCTGATCGTTTTGAAGACGAGGGCCTGGAGTTCGCGCGGGCCGTCGCCGCCGCCTATGAGGAGATAGCCGCCGCAGAACCAGATCGGGTCAAGGTGATCGATGGGCAGGGATCGGTTCGCCAGGTTCACGCCCGGGTGATGGAGGCCGTCGGTGAGCGCGCCCACAGCTGAGCTCGGCGGCGAGCTCGCTGCGGCCTTGGAGGCGGGCCCGTCGCACGCCTACCTGTTGAAGGGCCCGCGGGGTTCGGGCAAGCGGGCGGCGGCGCGCGCCTTCGCCGCCGAGATCCTCGCCGCCGGAGCGCCCGATCCCGACTCCGCGCGCCGTCGCGCGCTCGCCGACCCCTCGCCGCATCCGGACCTGGTCTGGTTGCGGCCCTCGGGCGCCTGGCATCTGGTCGAAGACGTGCGCAGCGAGGTGATCCGCGCCTGCAGCCTGCGCCCGGCCGAGGGAGAAGCGCGGGTGTTCGTGATCGAGGCCGCCGAATCGATGCGCGAGGAGTCCCAGAACGCGCTGCTGAAAACGCTCGAGGAGCCGGCCGGCTTCGCGCACCTGATTCTGATCTCCTCGGAGCCCGAGGGGTTGGCGGCGACGATCTCCTCCCGCTGCCAGGTCGTCGGCTTCGCGCCGCTGGCTCCCGCAGTGATCGCCGAACGGCTATCGGGCGAGGCGCAGGCGGCGGAGCTGGAGGCGGTCTCTCGCCTGTGCCGAGGCGATCTCGAGCTCGCCCGCCATCTCCTCTCCCAGCCCGGCCGCGAGCTGCGCGCCGCCGGCGAGGCGGCGGCGCGGGCGCCGCTTTCGGCCCAGCCCGCGGCCGAACCGTGGCGGGGCCTGCTGGAGAGCGCCGAGGCGGCCGGCCGTGAGGCCGGCGCCGAGGTGGAACGGCGGTTTCGCGAGCTGACCGGCGGGGGGGAGCGAAAGATCCCCCGCGATGCCACCGATCAGATCAAGCGCGTCGAACGCCGAGCGCGGACCGCCGAGCTCGATCTGGCCCTGGCGCTGGTCTGCTCGTGGTACCGGGACCTGGCGGCGTTCGCCGAGGATGCCCCAGAGCTGGCCATGCACCGCGACCGCCTTCAGCAGCTCGCCGCCGACGCCGAGGGCCTGGCGCCCGAGCGCCCCCGTGAGGCACTCGAGCTCGTTCTCGACACGCGGCGGCGCCTGCGCCTCAACGTCTCCGAGGAGCTCGCCTTCGACGCGCTCTGGCACCGCCTCGCCGCGACCCTCGGGGTAAGCTGATGGGCGGGCGCCTCAGACTGCCGACGGGGTCGGGCAGACGGCATATCGGCATGCGCCTCTGGCTCGGCATTGCCTTTGCCGCGGTAGGGCTGATCACGGCCGCCGCCGTTTATCTCCTCGTCCGGGACTCCTCGGGGCGAACGCTGACCGAGAGCTCGGGCGAGCTCGCGGTCGGGCGCACCGTACGGCTCACCGACAGCGTCGGCGCGAGTTTCCCCGGTGGTGCCGAGAAGGCGGTGGGGGTCGCCCGCACCGATGGCTTTCAGGCCTGGGTCGTGGGCAGGCGGGCCAGGTCGCTGAGCGCCGACCCCGCCCCGGGCGGGTTGCTGTTGGCCGATGTGCCCCGTTCTGGCGCGGCCATCTCCGAGGCTCTGCGCGGCCGGCGCTTCGAGGCCGATCTCCCAGGCAACATCACGGTCGTCGGCGTCCCGATATTCAGCCGAGACGGGGCCGTGCGGGGGGCCGTGGTCAGCAGGGCCAAGCCTCCGGCGGCCCTGAAGCGCTCGATCGAGGGCCTGCGCGGCGACAGCCTCAAGGCGCTGGCCCTGGCGATCGGGGCCGGGATTCTGGTCGGCTTCGCCGCAGCCAGCCTGATCACGATTCGCATCGAGCGCCTCGCGCGCAGCGCCGAGGCGATGGCCCAGGGTCGCTTCGACGAGCCGCTGCCGGTTTCCGGCCGCGACGAGCTCGGCGACCTCGCCCGAGGCCTCGACTCGATGCGCGAGGCGCTGCGGGAGAGCTTCAACATGCTGGCCACCGAGCGCGACCGGCTGTCGGCGATCCTCGACGGGCTGTCCGAGGCCGTGATGGTGGTCGGCAACGACGGCGAGGTGCGCTTCTCGAACCCCGCGGCCTCGGCGCTGATCTCCGCGGGCAAGCCCCTTGACTCGCTGCGCCCGGCGTTGCGCCGTGCCGACGAGGGCGGCTCTGCCGAGAACGCCTGGCTGCGGGTGGACGAGCGCGTCTTCGCCGTGCAGGCCAGGCGGGTGCCGGCCGAGAACTCTGTGCTGCTGGTCGCCCACGACCGCACCGAGGAGCTGCGCCGCGAGCTGGCCGAGCGCGAGTTCGTCTCCAATGCTGCTCATGAGCTGCGCAACCCGCTGGCGGGGCTCTCGAGTGCGATCGAGGTCCTGCGCGGCGGGGCCAAGGACGACGACGAGGCCCGGGATCACTTTCTCGACCGTCTTGCCGACGATGCTGACCGCATGACCCGCCTCACCCAGTCGCTGCTGACACTGGCCCGGGTCGAGGCCGGGCACGAGGGACAGAACCAGGTCGTCGACGTCAATCTCGCGGCGATCGAGGCCGCCGAGGCCGTGGACACACCCGAGGGCGTCGAGCTGTCGCTCGAGGCAGACAGCGAGCTGGTGGCCGAGGGCGACCCCGTGCTCTTGCGTCAGGTATTGATCGGGCTGCTGACGAACGCCTGCAAGAACACGTCCGCGCCAGGCACCGTTACGCTTCTCGCCCGCCGCCACAAAGAGCAGGACGAGGTGATGATCGAGGTCAAAGACACCGGAACAGGAATTGCCGCCGAGGAGGTGGGCCGCGTTTTCGACCGCTTCTACCGGGGCAGTGGCGCACTGGAGACCGAGGGATTCGGCCTCGGACTGGCGATCGCCAAGCGCATGGTCGATGTGATGGGGGGCTCCATCGGCGTGGATTCCTCGCGCGGAGAGGGCAGCACCTTCTGGGTGCGCCTGCGAATCCCGCAACCGAGCCCCACCCCGCTGGCATGAGACCCCACCGGGGTCCTCATCAACGAGGCCGGTCCCTCTGCGAGGTTTCGCCATGAACCCCGCCCCAGGCCGCATCCTGGTCGCCGACGACGAGGTCTCGGTGCGCGAGTCGGTCGGCTACGCGCTCGGTCAGGAGGGCTTCGATGTGACGCTGGCCGTCGACGGGGACGACGCAGATTCAAAGCTCGGCAACGGCGATTTCGACCTGCTGATCCTCGACATCATGATGCCGGGGCGCAGCGGGCTCGACCTCTGCCGCGACGTTCGTGCACGCAGCCCGGTGCCGATCATCCTGCTCACCGCCAAGGACGCCGAGGTGGACAAGGTCGTCGGCCTCGAGGTCGGCGCCGACGACTACGTCACCAAGCCCTTCTCGGTGCGCGAGCTTCTGGGTAGGGTGCGGGCCCAGTTGCGCCGCCGGGATCTCGACCGCGCCGCTCCCGCGGAGGGGGCGACAATCGAGGCCCGGGACGTGAGCATCGACCTGGCCCGCCACCTGGTCACGATTCGCGGCGAGCCGGTGAATCTCACCCGGTCCGAGTTCCAGGTCCTGCGCCTGCTCGCCGCGCGACCCGGCGAGGTCTTCTCCCGCCAGCAGATCATGGAGGAGCTGTGGCAGACGGAGTTTCGCGGCGACGTGCGGGCCTGCGATGTGCATATCTCCAACTTGCGGCAGAAGGTCGAGAAGGACGTTCAGAGACCCGAGCTGGTGCTCACCGTGCGCCGGGTCGGCTACAAGTTCGCCGAGGGCCCGCCGCCCGCGGCCCAGCCGCAGGCCTCGGGGGAATCGGGCTGAGCTGAGGGCCCGCCGCCACAGCGTTCCCGGCCGCGAGCCCTGGCGGTCGGCCGCCGCGGCGATGCTCGATGAGCATGGCCTCTCGGTGCGCCGATGGCGCTCCTCGACCACCGGCTGTGCCTACATCGCCACCCCCGAGATCGAGGGCCCCGAGCCGCGCGGGCGGGTCAGCTTCGCGGTTCTTGCCCACGAGGTCGGCCACAAGGCGCTGATCCATGGTCGCTCCAAACCGCGCTGGCAGGAGGAGGTCGAGGCCTGGGATTACGCGCTCGAGCAGTTCCGCCGCTTTGGCCTCGGGGAGCCGGGCGCCGGGGTCGAGGGACGCGCCCGACGCGGCATCGGCCACAGCTTCGGCATGGCGATTCGCCGTGGGGCCGACCCACGGCGCATCCGGGCGGCCGCGCCCCACTGGTGGGAGCTGGTGGCCTGAGCAGCTCTGTTTGGAGCGCGGCGCTGGGGGAACTCTCTTCAGGTGGCGCGGGAACGACCAGAGCGGGTGAACTACGGCGAAGCGACGCTCGGCGAGGCAAAGTCCGAGGGTGCGCCCCTCCCCGACGAGCTCCTCGCCGCCGAAGACGCCGGGCACGATCCCGAGACACTCGGCGACGAACAGCGCCGTGAGGACGTCGAGCATCTCGAAACCGAGCTCGAAATCGACCAGCCGCTCGAGGATCCAGACGATCCTGCCGCCGATCCCGCGATGGCGCCCGTGGAGGAGGCCGGCGGGGGTGTGTCAGAAGGCTTCGAGCAGTCCGAGCAGCTCCTGCAGCAGAACGCCGAGGGCGAGCGCGATGACGATCCGTTGCGAAACCCCTTCAACTCGGAGCCCGAGGAGGAGCCCGGCCCAGACGCTGAATACGGCGAGGCCGACCAGCTTCCTCCAGAGCCCGACAAATAAAGCACCGGGGCGCCTGAAGCGCTGACCGGCGGGCGCGGCGATGCGGGCGCGTAGGCTGAGACTCGGATGAGAAGGGTCAACCTGACGATCGCGGTGGGGTTGCTGGCGATCGCGCTGTTCGCCTCGCCGGGGGCCGGCCGTGGCGCCGCGCCCGCCAATCGGATCGTCGGCGGCTCCCCTGCCGCCGACGGCACCCTCCTCTTCACCGGGGCGGTCGTGATCGCCGGCGGCCCACCGCAAGCAGACCGTCGACGCGAAACCTGCACCGCCACGCTGATCCGGCGCGATGTCGCGATCACCGCGGCCCATTGCTTTCTCTCCCCCGATCCCTACGAGCCGTTTCCCTTCATCCCCAAGGAGAAGCTCAATCTGGTCTTCGGCAAGCGGGTCCTCTCCTCACCGGACCCGGGCCAGCGCGCGGCGATCGCCAGCGTCTTCATTCCCGCGTCCTTCAAGCCCACCGCGCCGCTCAGCGACGCCGACTTCGCCGTCATACACCTCGACCAGGCGCTGAGCCTACCCACGGCCCCGTTGCTCCCCCCGGCCGCCGATCCAGCCCGCCTCTACGGACAGCTGGGTTCCTTCGCGGGCTGGGGGGTGCGGCGCCCCTTCGGCAGGGCCGCCGCCGCCGCGCTGCGGCAGGGCAGCGGCACGATCGTCCCCAGCACCGGCTGTCTGGGGCCGAAGTTCTTGAGGCGCAGCGGGGCGTTTCTCTGCCTCGTCGGTCGCTCACTGGGCGCTGTCTGCCACGGCGACTCCGGCGGCCCGCTGGTCGTCAG
>JBHEMJ010000076.1:0-3960 GCA_046262655.1 Solirubrobacterales bacterium
AGGCTGGCCTCGACGTCTCCGACCGCATCGCCCTCTCACTCGGCGGCGACGAGACCCTGCTGGAGGCGGCAAAGGCCCACGAGGGCTACGTCAGCGGCGAGACGCTGGCGAGCTCGGTGGCCTACGACGAGGATGGCGACGTCGCGGCGGCCCGGATCGAGGGGCTCGAGCTGCGGATCGGCGTCGAGAAGGCCTAGAGGGAACCCAGCGGACTCGAATGCAGCGAGAGGAGCGGTGAAGCAGCGATGGCGCCGCTAGTCCTGGTCCGCGGGTTCGCCGATGATGAAGTCGGCCTTGGCGGAATCCGAGAACTTGACCCAGACGTGATCGGGCTGGGTGCCGGCAACCTCGACCATCGCCTCGGTGATCCGCTTGGCGACCTCGGCCTTCTGGTCGTCTGAGCGACCCTCGAACCAGTGGACGTGAACGAACGGCACCCGGCTCTTAGGCGAGGGCCGGCTCGAGCTCGGCTTCGAGGCGAGCCTTCGGCATCGCGCCGATGACCTTCTTGGCGATCTCGCCGTCTTTGAACAGGATCAGCGTCGGGATCGAGAGCACCTCGAACTTGGCCGCCGTCTGCGGGTTGTCGTCGGTGTTGAGGCTGACGATCGTCAGGTCCTCGCGCTCGGCGTCGATCTCTTCGAGTACCGGATGAACGACACGACAAGGTCCGCACCAGGGCGCCCAGAAGTCGACCAGGATCGGCCCATCGCCCTGCAGGACTTCGGCGTCGAAGTTGGCGTCGGTTACATCGGGCAGCTTGCCACTCACGTTGTTCTCCTCACGATCGTTGATCTGCACATCCCAATACTATACAAAATGAAGTACCGGCATTCCAGGTGTTCCCCTGAGTCCCTCCTGGACACAGAATAGTCAGCTACCTGGCCGGGGGCTGCGGCGCAGTCGCAGAAGCGGCACCCGCCAGGCGGCCTCGGCGACGATCGAGCCACTCATCTTCGACGCCCCCACCCGGCGTTCGCGGAAGGTGATCGGCACCTCGACCACGTGGAAACCAAGCTGCATGGCACGGTAGGTCATCTCAACCTGAAAGGCGTAACCTCGCGCCTCGACCGTGTCGAGATCGAGCGCCTCGAGCACCCGCCGGCGAAAGACCTTGAAACCTCCGGTCAAGTCGCGAACCCCCAGGCCGAGCACCGTTCGCGCGTAGGCCGAGCCGCCGCGGCTGATCGCCCGGCGCGCAGGCCCCCAATCGGTCACCCCGCCGCCGGGGACGTAGCGCGAGCCGATCACCAGGTCGGCCCCGCCCTCGCCGGTGGCGCCGAGCAGCTTCGGCAGATCGGCCGGGTCGTGGGAGAAGTCGGCGTCCATCTCGACGATCAGCTCGGCGCCGGCGTCCAGCGCCACCCGAAAGCCGGCGATGTAGGCGGGGCCGAGGCCCTCCTTGACCGCACGGTGCAGGACCGAGACCTGATCGCTCTCCGCCGCCGCGCGATCGGCGATCTCACCGGTGCCATCGGGCGAGCTGTCGTCGACGACGAGCACGTGCACACCCTTTGCGCAGGCGCGAATTGCGGCCAGCATCTCCGCCAGGTTTCCTGCCTCGTTGTAGGTAGGCAGGATCACCCAGGTGGCGGGCGGGACCCGGAATTGCGTCGGGCTGGGCACGGCCCCGGCGATGCTATTCAGTGGCGGGGGACGTTCCCATCCGCCCCAGCACCCGGTCGGTGTAGTCATTGGCGAAGCGCCCGCCGGGGTCGAGCCTTTCGCGCATCACCCGGAACTGATCCCACCCCGCGTACCGTGGCGCCAGCGTCTCGGCCCGCTGGAAGTGGCGCTTGCCCCAGTGCGGACGCCCGCCGTAGCCGTCCATCAGCTCCTCGACGCGGCGAAAGTAAGGCTCCCAAGCCATCCCCTTGAACATGTGGACCGCGATGTAACAGGTATCGCGGCCCTCGGCCGTGGAGAGCAATGCCTGATCGCCGGCGGTGAAGCGAACCTCGATCGGGAAGCTGACGTCGAGGTCTGGGGCTTCAGCCAGCTCCTTGACCCGGGCTACCGCCTCGGCGGCGTGCACACGCGGGATCCCGTACTCCATCTCGGTGAAGCGCACCCGCCGCTCGTTGGCAAACACCCGGTAGGAACGGTCGGTGCTCTCGCTGTGCGCGAGCTGCTTTGCGAACAGGCGCGACAGGCGCGGAATGACCTGGGGACGGCGGCGACCGTAGAGGGCCAGCAGGTTGAAAAGATGGTTCTCGAGCAGGACGTCGTTGACGTAAGCGGAGACGCGGCCGCGGGGCCGGGGTGGCAGGTCTGTGCGTTCGCTCTGGCGCAGCAGTGCCGTATCGGTATGGGGAAAGACAAAGAACTCGAAGTGATCGGCGGCGTCGGCGAGCTCCTGGATGCCGGCCAGCGTCTCGTTTATCGGCAACGGCGAGTCGACGCGGTGGACGGTGAAGGCGGGAACGGTGCGCAGCGTCAGGGTCGCGAGGATGCCGAGAGCACCGAGGCCGACCCGCGCAGCCGAAAGCGCAGCCGGGTCGGAGCCGTCAATGGTCGCGAGCGAGCCATTTCCCGTAACCAGCTCGAGCGCTTCGATCTGGGAGGAGATGTTGCGCAACCGTGACCCGGTCCCGTGGGTGGCCGTGGAGACCGCTCCGGCCAGCGACTGCTTGTCGATGTCCCCGAGATTCTCCATCGCCCGGCCCCGCAACCACAGCTCCTCGCCCAGGGCGCCGAGGTTGACGCCCGCCTCGACCTTGACCTGTCCCGAGGCGGAATCGAAATCGATGACCCGGCCCATCCGCGAGAGATCGATCATCACCCCGTCGGTCAGTGCGATCTCCGTGAACGAGTGCCCCGAGCCGGCGGCGCGTACCTTCAGGCCGTCTGCCGCCGCTCCATCGACGGCGGCGGCAAGCTCAGTGCTGCCGACCGGTTGCTCGATCCGCGCCGGCCTACAGCGCTGGTCACCGGCCCAGTTGCGCCAATCCCTGGCCCCGGGCATGATCGCGGCGCTCAGCCGTCGTCGGCGATGAACTCGTCGAGGCGAGCTCGTGCCCGGCGGCGGGTAGCGCCCTTGATGATCGGCGTGCCGCCGAGGAGCTTGCCCGGCAGCCCGAGCGCCTGACCAGCCCACTTGTGAAAGTCGAAGTCGTCGACGTGGTCGACGATCTTGCCGTTGGCGAAGCGGAAATTGGCCTGGATATCGTTGACCACGTGGCGGCCAGTTTCGGGAAAGGTGTAAGTGGCGATCCAATGCGCGGTGCCGGTATCCCCCTCGGCGGAGTGTTCGCGCAACTCGACCTTCAAGTCGGAGTCCTCGCCGTCGGTCAGCATGCGCCACATCTGACCGGGTTGCTTGCCCTTCAGGCCGGGGAAAACTGGGTCCGAAAACTGGGCGTCGGGCGCGTAGCAGGCGGCCATCGTGTCGCCGTCGCGCTTGGCGAAGGCGTCATAGAACTTGACGATCAGGTTGTCGTTGTCGGCCACGGCGTAACCCTATCGCGCCGCACTGATCTCCCCTGCTCGGGTTACCCTCCGCCCACACCCGGAGGGGTGGCAGAGCGGTTGAATGCGGCGGCCTTGAAAGCCGTTGACCGGGCTAGTTCCCGGTCCGTGGGTTCGAATCCCACCCCCTCCGCTGACGGTGGCGCGAGCTAGTTGCGCCGCATACCGCGGCGGAAGTTGCGCGGCGCGCTCTGGCGGCGCCCGGCCGAGTCGAGCCAGGAGCCAGCGCCGTCCTGCTTTTCGACGGCTTCGGCCTTCTCCTTTGGCTTGGCGGAATAATTGGTGCCGTAGGTGCTCGCGCCCGCGACGGAGGCCGCCGGCGAATGCAAGACCCGCTCGGCGGGAGCGCCGCACCGCTCACACGAGTCGAGCGGATCATCCGTCATCCGTTGGGAGACCTCGAAGGTGTGGCCCTGCTCGCAGCGGTAATCGTAGAGCGGCATGGGGCGATTATGACGCTCCGGAGTACGAGGGGCGCGGGGCGCCCCTTCC
>JBHEMJ010000077.1:0-2867 GCA_046262655.1 Solirubrobacterales bacterium
TTGGATCTCGGCCGGCAGCGTCAGTCGCACCGAGCGCTGTCCCCACTCGAACAGATCAGTGAACCTGCGATTGGCGATCACGATGTAGGCAAGCGTGTGAGCAGCCGCTGCGGCATCCGCCGCGCATTGCTCGCTCGGCTCGTCCGCGAAGTGGCACTCGAGCACGCCAATTGCCTCGCCGCGGTTGGTCACCGGAGCTAGTAAGCGCCAGGAGTCGACCCCTCGTTCGACCTCCACCCCTTGGTTGGCGAGCGCACGTCCTTCTGCTGTGCCTGCAAGGGGCACGCTGTGTGCAGTCTCGCGGTCCTGCGTCCTCGTCGTCACCGAAGAGCCTGCATGACCCAGCCTGTTCAGCGCCCCGCCGCTGAAGTCGGCGATCAGCAGCGCCACCTCCGACGCACCCAGCATTTGCGCGAGCAGGTCGCCCACCGCGTCGGCGGCGGCGACCGGCGGCGCGTCCTCGACGGCAGCGAGCAACTTGCCCACATCCAGCCTTGAGCCGTCGTCTCCCACCCGGCAAGCCTACGGCGCCCTCGACTGTGAGGCTCGGTTGAACCCCAGGCTCTGGTCAAGCGCACTGCCCTGCGGCCACGACGGTGAGTGTCAGCCCCGCACACATTCGATCGATCATTGCACCCTCCATCTCGCCCCCTCAACCGGATCACGCCCTGGGGCGGCAGAGGGCTATGTCGTGTCCTCGCCCGCCAGCACCGAGACCTGGGCCAGTCGGAAGCCGTTGCCCGACGGTCGCGAAAACCGGAGTCGATCCCGTACGGGCGCTCTTCGGGCGGCTCGTTGAACTCGACTGCTTCAGCTCCTCGTAGTCGGCCTCGACAGGCACCGAGCCCGCATGTTGCCCGCGAGCCGTCGAAAGGCGGGGGGCCGCCCTCAGCTCGGCGGCGTTCCACGAGCGACCAAAGGGGGCTTCGAGGGCTCCTCCTTCTGGCCACCTTTTCGCTAGAGCTTCTGACGCTCGACGTCGCGGGGGGCCGCGCTTACGGACACGGGCGGGATGCTAGGCGTCGGCGATGATGGTCGTCTCCTAGGGAGGTCGAGCGTCTCACGGGTGAGATCCTCCGCGAGCTGAGGCGCTCCGGTCCTCAGGCGTCACCCGCGCCGGGTGCGCATAGACTGCCGCGACGGATGCCGATTCCCGCTCCACTGAGGAGGGCGATCACGCGCGCCAGGCCGGTGGTCCCGCCGGACCTGTTGCGACTGGCTCGCACAATCCGGTCCCTGCGGGGAGCAGGGCCGGTGGTCGGACTGCCGTCCTTCGGGCGGGTGCTGGTGGTCGCGCCGCATCCGGACGACGAGAGCCTCGGCTGCGGAGGAACGATGGCACTGCTTGCCGACACGGGCGCGTCGGTGACCATCCTGACAGCCACCGACGGCGAGTCCACCATGGGCGCCACAGGCCCGCCCGAGCAGACCGCCCGCATACGTCGCGCCGAAGCGGAGCGGGCAGCGGCCGCAGTCGGCGCCGCCCCGAGATTCCTGGGCCTGACCGACGGAGGCCTGGCCGAACAGCGGGCAGAGCTGACCGCTGCGCTGCGAACGGCGATCGCCGAGCTCGAGCCTGAGGCCGTATTCGCACCCTGGCCGCTCGACAACGGATCCGACCACCGGGCGGTCGCTGACGCGCTGGCCGATGCGGTTGACGACGCCTCCGAGACACAGGTCTGGGGGTACGAGGTGTGGACGGCGCTTGTCCCCAATCGGATCGTCGAGATCACCTCGGTGGTTGCGCGCAAGCGCGCCGCCGTCGCCGCCCACGAGACCGCGCACCTAGCCCTCGACCTGAGCGCCAGCGACGGGATGGCGCGGTGGCGCTCGATGAACGGGCTCGCCGGGCGAGGGTGGGCCGAGGCCTTCCTGGCGCTCTCGGCGGCTCAGTACAGGGCATTGGCGACGGAGCTGGTGCAAGCAGGGTGAGACCGCAGCTCAGGGCGCCAGCCGCCAGCCGAGGCGTTTCTCGATCGGCGCGACCAGTGGCAGGATCCGCTCTATCTCGGGGCCGTTCTGCTCTCGCCACTTCCCCGGTCGCGGCGCGGTTAGGGTGGTCGATGAGTAGCGGCGATCGAGCGCACTCGCGTAGGCCTCGATCGTCGGGTCGAAGCTGAGATCGAGTTGCCGGCAGAGGCTCCTCGCAGCCTCCACTGGCGAAGCCACCAGGTCCTCGTAGGCCACCTCGTGCCACAGGGATGGATCGACCCCTTCCCGGGACTCGAGCGCGGCCTCGTTGCAGGCGATGTACTGTCGGGCGCAGATCTCCTCGAGGGGAGCGTCGCAGACCTCGCGCCATCCGGGGATCAGGGCGAAGCTCCAGCGGTTGCCGCTCATGGCGCCGAGGCCGGTGAGCGGCTCGGGCAGGCGGTACTTGACGAAGCGCGGGCGCGCCCTCCAGGCCTCCATCAGCGAGTTGACGGTGTCGGCGGCGCGGCGACGCAGGAAGACGAATGACGCGTCCGGAAAAAGCTCCCGCAGGTATGGGATTCGCAGGGAGTTCTCTGCGGTCTTGTCGACGAAGCGCCGGTCGCGCACGAACATCCTGACCGCGCGATAGATGTATTGCCGCTCCCGCTCGGTCACGTCCTCGCGGCCGAGAGCGTCCGAATCCCAGCCCCTGTCCCTCGGGTGGTGGTAGGGGTCCCAGAGGATGTGACCCTCGTTGTGGATCGAGCGGAGCTCCGGGCTCCGCAGGAGCACCTGGAGCAGCGCGCTGGTTCCGGATCGGGGGCAGCCGATCACGAGGATGGGCCTCGGTGGACGCTCGGCCTGAGGAAGGACCAGCGATAGCGGCTGCGCGATCCTGGGGACGTTGCGACGTACTCGCCAAGCGGCCCGCCGGATCGGGAAGGGGACGAGGC
>JBHEMJ010000078.1:0-10634 GCA_046262655.1 Solirubrobacterales bacterium
GCCGGCGCCGCCGACGACATCAAGGTCCTGGTCGTGGGCAACCCGGCCAACACCAACTGCCTGATCGCGATGTCGAACGCCGGCGAGGTGCCGCGGGAGCGCTTCACGGCGATGATGCGCCTCGACCACAACCGCGCCATCGCCCAGCTCGCCGAGAAGACCGGGGCCGACGTTTCCGACGTCACCCAGATGACCACCTGGGGCAATCACTCGACCACCCAATACCCCGATCTGAAGCACGCCGAGGTGAAGGGCGAGAACGCCTGGGAGGCGGTCGGCGACCAGAGCTGGATCGCCGACGAGTTCATTCCCACGGTCGCCAAGCGTGGGGCGGCGATCATCGACGCGCGCGGCGCTTCCAGCGCCGCCTCGGCCGCCAACGCGGCGATCGACCACGTGCGCGACTGGGTGCTCGATACGCCCGAGGGCGATTGGGTATCGATGGCGGTCCCCTCCGACGGCAGCTACGACGTTCCGGAGGGGCTGGTCAGTGGCTTTCCGGTGAGGTGTTCGGGCGGGGATTGGAAGATCGTCGACGGGCTCGAGATCGACCCCTTCTCCCGCCAGCGGATCGATGCCAGCGTCGCCGAGCTCACCGAGGAGCGCGACGCCGTCGAGAAGCTCGGGCTGCTGTAGAGCGCAGGCCCGGATCTAGGCCGGCAATACCCGCGGGCGGCGTTAGCCGGGGAAGTAGCCGCGGCCCTTTTTGCGGACCAGGCCGTCCTTCTGCAGCTCGTTCATCACCCGGTAGAGGTAGTTCGGCTTGATGCCGAGCCGCTTGGCGATCTCCGACGGAGTGATGCCGGGCTTGTCGGTGATGATCTTGATGGCCTGCTCGCCGCGGGTGCCGCCGCGGCGCTTGCGGCGCCTGCGATTGGACGAGCCGCGTGGGCGGCCGGGGCCGCGCTTGCCACCGAGTCCCCTGAGGGCCTCTTCGAGTCGCTTGCGCTCGTCGGCAAGTTCCGCCAGTCTCTCTTCGATCAGGCCACGAGCCTTGTCTACGGTGTTCAATGGTGAAGGCATGTGATGAACATTCCTTTCGGTGTAACGGTGAAAAACGCATGCTAACGGTGAGAAACTCCCGTGGCTGAAAGCACGCAACAGCTGGTGGTGATCGCCCGCAAACTGCTGCGGGCCGGGGCCGAGCCGCTGCGGGAGCGCTTCGAGGTCCGGGAGGGCGGGCTGAACGGGACGCGACGGGAGCTGCTCGAACTCGTCGTCGGTGCCACGGCCCTGGTCACCGACCCCACGGTGCCGGTGGACGACGAGCTGCTCGACGCCGCCGGCCCGCAGCTGAAGGTCGTGGCCAACTTCGCAGTCGGCTACGACAACGTGGACCTCCCGGCCTGCCGGGCGCGGGGCCTGATCGTCACCAACACCCCCGAAGTCCTGACAGAGGCCACCGCCGAGCTGGCCTTGGCCCTGACCCTGGCGGCAGCGCGCCACCTCTCTGAGGCCGAACGCGACCTGCGGGCCGGGAACTGGAAGGGCTGGGACCCGGCTGCCTACCGCGGCATCGAGCTGCGCGGCGCCACCGTCGGTGTGGTCGGGCTGGGCCGGATCGGCGGACGCTACGCCGAGCTCGTGCACGGACTCGGCGCCGCGGTCGTCTACTCGGGCTCGACCGGCAAGCCTGAGGCCGAGCGAAAGATCGGCGCTCGCCGTCTCGAGCTCGACCAGTTGCTCGAGGTCGCCGACGTGGTCAGCCTGCATGCGCCCGCTGTCTCCACCACCCACCACATGATCGACTCCCGGCGCCTCGACCTGATCGGCCCCTTCGGGGTGTTGGTCAATACCGCGCGTGGCTCGCTCGTGGATGAGCAGGCGCTGGCCGTGGCCCTGCGAGAGGGTCGCCTGGGCTCGGCCGGGCTCGACGTCTTCGAGGACGAGCCGGGGGTCCGCCAGCAGCTGCTCGACGCGCCCCGGGCGGTGCTGTCGCCGCACATCGGCTCCGCTACCACCAATTCGCGCGACGCGATGGCGGGTTTGGTCGCCGACAACGTGATCGCCGCCCTCGATGGGCGCGAGCCGCCCAGCCGCGTCTGCTGACTAGGAAACCAGTTCGGTCTCGGGGGAGCGGCGCTCCAGGCCAGCTCCGACCGACCGGCGCTCGACCTTGCGTGTGCGCGGCATCGTGCGGAAGACCGCGTCCCATGCCGGTGAGGTGACGCCATAGCCGAAGCGGTGGTCTTGGAAGTGATGCCGCATGTGCTGCTGGCGCAGACGGCGCCCGAGCTTGGTGCGCGGCTTGCGGTGGTGGAGGTGGTAATGGGTGTAGTCGTAGCCGAGATAGCCCAGGATCAGCCCGGCAAACAGGGGATAGGCCAACGGCTCTCCGAAGAGCAGCAGATAGGCGCCGGCGAAGATGGCGGCCATCGGAATGCTCGCCGCCGGCGGCATGACCAGGCGCATCGCATCGTTGGGGTGGTCGTGGTGAACGCCATGAATGATGAAGTGGAGGCGGTCGCCGCCACGGAACCTGGGCTCCCAGTGGAAGACCATGCGATGCAGCCAGTATTCGGTCAGGGTCCAGACCGAGACGCCGGCCAAGCTCAGCAGCACCAGCTGCCCGGCGCCGTAGCCCCGATCGGCCCCCAGCCACAGTGCTTCGATGACCACGGGCACGTAGATGATCGCCGGAACGGCGGGGTGGACGCGGCTGAAGAAATTGAGAACCCGGCTGTCAAAAAGCGGCGGTGAAGCGGCTAGTCGCTCTGTGCGGGAATGCGACATGGCGCAAATAGTAACGGCAGAAAAAGAGGTCCTGATTTGCGGGAACGCTGCTTCCGCCGCTCAGGCTTCGGTGGCATCATCGCCGCATGGCAAAACGGAAGAAGGCACCGAGCTGCAAGGACTGTTTCTTTCACCAAAACGCCCTTTGCGCCCTCGCCCTGGAGGCACCCTGCCCCACTTTTCGGCCTGATACACCCCAGGGCCTGATGCCACCGCGCCAGCCCGTGTTGCTGGTGCGCCAGCAGCCGGCGCCCGCGCCTCTCGCGCATACCGCCTAGCTCGTCGGCAATGCCCTGCCCACCCCGGCCGGGGCCGCAACAAACACCGCAAACTGCGGCTAGAGTTCGCACAGGGTGCAAGGGGCCACGAGTTGAAAGTCACTGTGCTTGGCAAGTCGCCGTCCTGGCAAGACGTCGGCGGCGCCTGTAGCGGCTACCTGATCCAGACCGGGGACTCAAACGTCCTGTTGGACTGCGGCAACGGGGTCTTCGGCAAGATGCGCGAACACATCGACTACGTCGATCTCGACGCGGTGCTGATCTCCCACCTGCACGCCGACCACTGGCTCGACCTCGTCCCGTACTCCTATGCCCTGACCTATGCCCCCAAGCAACAGCCCGTCCCGGTCCATACCTGGTCGGGGACCGACACCCCGGCCAGCCCGCGGCTGATCGCGCCTCCCGGCGCCGCGGAGATGTTCCGCCAGGTGGTCGGCGCCTGGGGCAACGACGACTTGATCGAAAACGCCTTCGAGCTGAGCGAGTACGCGCCGGGTGACACCGTCGAGGTCGGCGAGCTGCGGGCAACTTTCCTCGAGGTGCCCCACTTCATGCAGACCTTCGCCGTTGACCTGAGCACGCCCGACGGCGGCCGTGTCACCTACGGCGCCGACTCTCGCCCCGGCGACGAGATCGTCGAGATCGCGCGCGACACCGACCTGCTGTTCATCGAGGCCACCCTGCCGCGGCCCGAGCGAACCGGAATTCGCGGTCACATGACCCCGGCTGAGGCCGGCGAGCACGCTCGCCACGCCGGTGCCAAGCGCGTCGTTCTCACCCACATCTCCGACGAGCTCGGCGACGAGTGGGCCCGCACCGAGGCCGAGAAGGCCTTCAAAGGCCCGGTCGAGGTCGCCCGCGAGGGTGTCGCCTACGAGGTTTGACCCGCCCGCGGCAAAGTCCGCTTCTTCTCGGTAAGTAGTCTTGAGCCGATGAAGCAGCAACGGGACCCATTCGCCGACTTCGCCCGCATGCGCCGCGAGATGGATCAGCTGATCGGCGACGTCTGGGGCCAAACCGGCCAGGCGGTCCGCCAGGTCTCCGGCTTCGCGCCCCGTGTCGACGTCTACTACTGCGGCGAGCCCCGCAAGGCCATCGTCGAGGTCGAACTGCCGGGGATCGACCCGGCCGGCGTCAATCTCGAGGTCCGCGGCCGCGCCCTGGTGGTCAGCGGAGAACGGCCGGTGCGAGACGTCGAGGGTCGCACCTATCAGCAGGTCGAGCTGCCCTCCGGGCGCTTCCGGCGGGTGGTCGAGCTGAGCGCCGAGGTCGAGGCCGATAGCGCCACCGCGACCTACGAGGACGGTGTGCTGCGGGTGGAGATGCCGCTGCGCGCCGCGTCGATGCCCAAGCAGGTACCGATCGAGCGGACCGAGGAACCCGGCTGACTCCCGAAGATGATTCCGCGGTAGTAGACGTTGTCGAGATACCCGACGTCGAGGATGCCGTCCGAGTCGACCAACCGCTGCCCGACGCGCTGCCGGTCCTGCCGCTGCGCGAGACCGTCACCTTCCCGGAGGCGCTGACCCCGCTGGCGGTGGCCCAGGAGCGCTCGATCAAGTTGGTCGACGACGTGCTCTCGGGCAACCGGATGATCGTCATGGTCGCCTCCAAGGACCCCGAGCTCGACGAGCCCGGCCCCGAAGACCTCTACGACGTCGGCGTGGCGGGTGTCGTTGCCCGCATGCTGAAAGTTCCCGACGGGACGATTCGCATCCTTGTGCAGGGGGCCCAGCGGGTCAAGGTGAGCGACTACGTTGCCACCGAGCCCTATCTGGTCGCCCGCATCGGCGAGCTCCCCGACGTGGTCAAGCCCTCGCCCGAGCTGGAGGCGCTGGCCCGCAACGTGCAGACCACCTTCAGCCAGATCATCGAGCAGATTCCCTATCTGCCGGAGGAGCTGCAGCTCGCGGTCACCAACATGGACGACGCCTCGGCGCTCAGCCACCTGATCGCCGGCGCCCTGCGCATTCCCACCGAGGAGAAGCAGGAGCTGCTCGAGGAGATCAACGTCAACAAGCGCCTGCGCCGCCTCTCGGAGATCCTCGCCCGCGAGCTCGAGGTGATTCAGCTCGGGGCCAAGATCCAGTCCGAC
The DNA here is from genome assembly GCA_046262655.1 of Solirubrobacterales bacterium. Classification (GTDB taxonomy): domain Bacteria; phylum Actinomycetota; class Thermoleophilia; order Solirubrobacterales; family 70-9; genus JBHEMJ01. The sequence continues at coordinate 5,107 of JBHEMJ010000078.1, forward strand.
GTGCAATCGGAGATCGACAAGGGTCAGCGCGAGTACCTGCTGCGCGAACAGATGAAGGCGATCCAGAACGAGCTCGGGGAGGGCGAGGAGGGCGGCGCGGAGATCGCCGAGCTACGCAAGCGGATCGAGGAGGCCAAGCTGCCCGAGGACGCCCGCAAGCAGGCCGAGCGCGAGCTTTCCCGGCTCGAGAGCCTGCCGGCGGCGGCCGCCGAGCACGGCGTCATCCGCACCTATCTCGAGTGGCTGGTCGAGCTGCCGTGGAGCGAGCAGAGCACCGACAACCTCGACATCGGACACGCCAAGGAGGTCCTCGACACCGACCACTACGACCTGGAGAAGGTCAAGGACCGCATCCTCGAGTACCTGGCCGTGCGCAAGCTGAACCCCGACTCGCCGGGCCCGATCCTCTGCTTCGTCGGCCCTCCCGGCGTCGGCAAGACGAGTCTCGGCAAGTCGATCGCCCGCGCGCTGGGCCGGAAGTTCGAGCGTATCTCCGTCGGTGGCGTCCGCGACGAGGCCGAGATCCGCGGCCACCGCCGCACCTACATCGGCGCCCTGCCGGGCACCATCATCCGAGCCTTGCGCGATGCCGGCAGCCGCAACCCCGTATTCATGGTCGATGAGATCGACAAGATGGGTGCCGACTTCCGTGGCGATCCGTCCTCGGCGATGCTCGAGGTCCTCGATCCCGCCCAGAACTCGAGCTTCCGCGACCACTATCTCGACCTGCCCTTCGACCTCTCCGACGTGATGTTCATCGCCACCGCCAACATCCTCGACACGGTGCCGGGGCCCTTGCAGGACCGCATGGAGGTGATCGAGCTCTCCGGCTATACGGTCGAGGAGAAGCTCCACATCGGCCGCAAGTACCTGGTCCCCCGCCAGCTCGATGCCAACGGACTGAAGCCCTCCCAGATCGAGTTCTCCGACTCGGCCCTGATCGCGATCATCGAGGAGTACACGCGCGAGGCCGGGGTGCGCAACCTCGAGCGCGAGATCGGCACCGTGGCCCGCAAGGTCGCCCGCGACGTCGCCGAGGGCAAGGCCGAGGGCAAGATGAAGGTCTCCGCCAAGCGCGCCCGCGAGCTGCTCGGCAAGCGGCGTTACTTCTCCGAGCAGCGCCGCCGCACCAAGTCCCCCGGGGTCGCCACCGGCCTCGCCTGGACCCCGGTAGGCGGCGAGGTCCTGTTCGTCGAGGCGGCGGCCAGTCCCGGCAAGGGCGAGTTGACGATCACCGGCCAGCTCGGCGAGGTGATGCGCGAGTCCGCCCAGGCTGCGCTCTCCTACGTGCGCGGCCACACCGAAGAGCTGGCGCCGGAGCTCGGTTCCGATTGGTTCGCCAAGCACGACCTTCACGTGCACGTTCCGGCCGGGGCCGTGCCCAAAGACGGGCCCTCGGCCGGGGTGACGATGGTCACCGCGCTGGCCTCAATGATCAGCGGCCGCTGCGTTCGCAACGACGTCGCGATGACCGGTGAGATCACCCTGACCGGCCAGGTGCTGCCAATCGGTGGGTTGAAGGAGAAGTCGCTGGCCGCCCAGCGGGCCGGCATCAAGTTCATCATCTGCCCCGAGCGAAATCGCGGCGACGTCGAGGAGATTCCCAAGCAGGAGCTCGGCGAGCTCGAGTTCATCTACGCCGAGGAGATCGGCGAGGTGCTCGAGGCCGCACTCGAGAAGGCTTGAAGCGCCTCGTCGCGACGCTGCTGCTCGCCTCGCGGGTCCGTCCCTCTCTGCGCTTTGCCCGCCGCCAACGCCTCGCCATGCCCGGGGTGTTTGAGTACCGGTTGCGCTCCAGTGGCCGGCGGATCTTCATCCGCCACGACAGCGACGACGCCTACGTCCTTGCTGAGTGCTTCGGGCGGCTGTCCCAGTACGACCCCCCACCCGAGGCGGCCGAGCTGCTCGCCCGCGACCCGCCCCGGGTGGTGGTCGACCTCGGCGCCAACATCGGGCTCTTCGGCCTGCTCGCCTTGCAGCGCTGGCCCGGCTGTGAGCTGGTCGGATTCGAGCCCGATCCCGCCAACGCCGCGTTGGCGGAGCGCTGCATCGAGGCCAACGGCCTTGCCGCGAGCTGGCGACTGAAGCGCGCCTTCGCCGCCACGGCGCCCGGCCGGGTCAGCTTCGCGGCAGGGCGCTCAGCGCGGTCTCGTGCCGCGAACGCGGAAGACTCGGACACGATCGAGGTCGAGGCCGTGGATGCCTTTGCCGAGCTCGAGCGCGCCGACCTGATCAAAATCGACATCGAGGGAGGGGAGTGGCCGCTGCTCGCCGACCCGCGGCTGGCCTCGCTGCGGGCGCGGATCATCGTGCTCGAGTATCACCGGGCCGGCTGCCCCGGCGATGACCCGCGGGCAGCGGCGGTCGCGGGCCTTGAGGGCGCCGGCTACAGGGTCGCGACCCCGCCTCAGCGCGATGGCGGGGAGGCGGACGAGGGCCGGGGTGTGGGCTGGGCCTGGCGCGAATAATGAGGAGCCGGGAGGGGCACCCGATTTGTCCTCTTCCTACGGGGTATGGTTGAGAAACCCCGCAAATCGAATCGAGGAGAAAAACATGGGGTCTTCAAGCAGACGCGCGAAGGCGGCTGACCAGGCCAAGCAGGTCGGATCGAATCCTTACGTGCAACGGATACTCGAAGACGAGGAGCTGCGCCAGAGCATCCGCGACGCATTCGACGCGGCCAAGCATGCCTACGCCCGGATGTCCAACGGCAAGGGCCCGGCTTCGGCGCTGATTGACGACAAGAAGGTTCATCGCGACATCAAGGAGGCCGCAGAGAGCATCCGCGACGCCTCCCAGCAGATCCGCGGAAAGCGCCGCCGCCGCGGCGGTGGCATCGGCCGATGGATCGCGGCCGCAGTCGTCGGCGCCGGTCTGGTGCTGGTGCTCAGCGAGGGCGCCCGCAAGGCGGTGCTCGACCAGCTCTTCGGGGCCGAGGAGGAGTTCGAATACACCTCCACGACCACCCCCGAGCAGGAGACGGTTCCGAGCAGCTAGTCAGCCTTCGAGCCCGGCTTTGAGAGGGGGCGCCTGGCGGCGCCCCCTCTTTCGTTCGGTCAGGGGGAACCGAATCGGATCGAGGCTGTGGCACTGGTGAGTCGGCCGCCAAAGGCGCGGGGGGTAGGCTGCCCGACGATGGCGAGCGTCCACATCCTGATCCCCGCCCAGCGCTACGTCTTCGCCATCGAGGGCGAGGAGGCGAAGCCGGCCGAGATCTCGAGCTCCGCCGAGGGCTTCAAGCGCTACAAAGAGCTGCAGGACGAGGGCAAGCCGGTGGGCATGGTCGCCTTCCCCAACTCACTGCTGGTCCGCGGGGCTGAGGACTACCTGGTCGACCCCGGGTTGATCATGCAGGGCGCGCCGCTGATCTCGGCGCTTTCGGAGCTCGGCGTAAACGCCAATGACGTTAAGAGCGTGATCCTCACCCACCTGCACTTCGATCATGCCGAGGGCCTGGTCGCCTGGCCGATGCGAAAGACATACGTCCACAAGCTGGAAACCGAGGCGCCCTACGCGCAGGTCGTCGCTGGGCAGATGGAGATGGCCGACCTCGAGATCCTTGAGGGCGAAGAGGGTGAGATCGAGCCGGGACTGCGCTGGATCCGCACACCGGGCCACTCCGACGGGCTGATCACCCTGCTCGTGGACACCGAAGCCGGGCTGGTGGCCATTGCCTCCGATTGCGTCGGGCCGCTGCCTGAGTACTTCGATCAAATGGATCTTCCCGAGGATTTCGGGCCCGAGCGCGAGGAGTTGCTCGAGCAGTGGCGAAAGATCCGCGCGCTCGCGCCGGCCGTGGTCATTCCCGGACACAATCCCCCGGTCCGGCTGCGCACCTAAACTGCGCCCGGTGGAGGTAGCAACGCAAACCCGCGAGCTGTCGGGCGAGAAGGCCACCCGCATCGTCGAGGCGATGCGGGAGAGCGTCGCCAAGCGCGGCATCGCCGGCTCGACCTTCGAGCGCGTCGCCCGTGAGGCGGGCGTCAGCCGCGGCCTGCTCCATTACTACTTCGGAACCAAGGAGCGGCTCCTGGTCGAAGTCGTCCGCCGCGATGCCGACGTACGCGTCGCCCGCCTCGACGAGCCGCTGGGCAAGGCCAAGACCGTGGACGACGTGCTCGAGGTCCTGGTGTCGAACCTCGAGGACTGGATCGATAACGACCCCGGCTTCTTCGTTTTGCTCTTCGATCTGTTCACAGCCGGGCGGCGCAACCCCGACATCCAGCACGAGGTGGCGGAGCTGTTCAACCGCACCCGCTTTCACGTGGTCGAGATCTTCGAGGCCAAACAGCGCGAGGGCGTGCTCGACATGACCCACCAGGCCTCGGCCGTGGTCGGCTACCTCTTCGCCCTGGCCGACGGCATCGCCCTGCAGGTGCTCTCCGACCCCGAGCGCGACCACAAGCCGCTGATCGAAGCCGCAACCGCCGCCGCTCGCCGCCTGCTCACCGCCTGAGCAACCGAGTGGCCCACCTCACACGGCGCGTCCCAGCGGGCGTGCGATGATCGCGCTCGCGTTTGGCCAGCTGGCCAGTTTTCCCTGAGAGAGGTTGCATGCGCGAATTGATGATCAGGCTTTCGGAGTTCCTCACCCGGCGTCGTTGGTGGGTGCTCGCCGCCTGGCTGGTCGTCGTGGCGCTGGCCCTGCCGGCCTCCTCTAAACAGACTGAAGACCTCGTCGGCGGCGGTTTCACCGTTCCGGCCAGCCAGTCGCAAGCGGTCGAGGACGCCCTCGGCAACGACTTCAAGCCCGACCAGGCGGCTGGGATCGGCGTGGTTCTTCAGGCCTCTGCAAGCTCCACCGAGGAGCAGCGGAACGCCGCCGTCGAGAGACTCGCAAGGGCGGTCGCCGACCAGGGACAACTGACATTGGCCAGGGCAGATGAAGCCAAGGCTCGCGTCGATCTGCGCGAGAAGGGCCTCGCCATCGTGCCGCTGCGCTCTGGCCTTCCAGCTTCCGAGCTGACCGATCCGGCTGCCGACCTGCGGGTCTCGCTGGACCCCGGTGACGAACAGGACGGCGTCACGCCTTACCTGTCGGGGCAACCGGCGGCCTATGCCGGCCTGCAGGAGCTCTCAAAGGAGGACCTCGCGCAGGCCGAGAAGACGGGGTTCCCGGTCGTCGCGCTGATTCTGCTCGCGGTGTTCGGCTCCGCCGCAGCCGCCTCGCTGCCTTTGGCACTGGGGCTGTTTTCGGTGGTGATCACCGGCGCCCTGATCTACCTGCTCTCCCAGCAGATGGAGATGTCGGTGTTCGTCACCAACATGGCCTCGATGATCGGCATCGGGGTGGCGGTGGATTACTCGCTGTTCATTCTCGCCCGCTTCCGCGAGGAGGTGCGCGGCGGCGCCAGCGGGCGCGAGGCACGCGCCACTGCAATCTCGACCTCGGGGTTGGCGGTCGCCTTCTCGGGCACCGCCGTGATCATCTCGCTGGCCGGGTTATGGATGATCGACAACCAGGCCCTGCGCTCGATGGCGCTGGGCGCGATGATCGTGGTCGCCGTGGCGGTGCTCGTCGCCTCCAC
>JBHEMJ010000079.1:0-5121 GCA_046262655.1 Solirubrobacterales bacterium
CGGCTGGCCGGCGGCGACAGCTCGCTCAGCGCCCTTCTCGACACGCGCGACGCGGCCGAATCGGCGTGGCGCAAGCGGGTGGCGCGCCCCGTGCTCACCGGCCATCCACCGACGCTGGGGGCCGAGCGGCATCTGGCGAAGCGCGTGGTGCATTCGGGCGAAGCGCTGGCGGTAGGCGTCGAGAACGCCCGCGCAGACAGCCGGGACGACTCGCTCGAAGAAACTCGTAACGTGGTGGTGCTGGTCGTGGCGGGGCTGATCGGCGCCCTGCTCGCCGCTCTGGTTCTGTTCTCGGGTCTGGTCCGATCGATGCGCGCCCCCCTGCGCCGGCTGGTCGAAGGCGCCCACCGGCTCGCCGGTGGCGACCTCACGACCCGCGTCGAGGCCCGGGGCCCCGCCGAGATAGCGACGCTGGGCGGGGCGTTCAACGAGATGGCCACCGCACTCGAGCGGGACTCCCGCGAGCGAGACCGCATCGAGCGGATGAAGGACGACTTCCTGCTCACCGTCTCCCACGAGCTGCGCACCCCGGTCACCTCGGTCAAGGGCTTTGCGGAGATGCTGGCGACCCAGGAGAAGTCGCTGAACGCGGGTCAGCGCGAAGCGATCGAGGCGATCGCGACAGGGGCCAGCGATCTGTCGGGGCTGATCGATGATCTGGTCGACCTGGCCCGAAGCGACGCGGGCAGGCTGCGGATCGAGCCACGGGCGACCTCGGTCAAGCCGCTGCTCGATCGCGTGGCGCGCCAGATGCGCCCGATCTTCGCCGAGCGCGGCCAACGCCTCACGGTCTCGGTTCCGCCTGGCCTGCCGAGGGCGAAGATCGACCCCGACCGGATCGTGCAGGTGCTCACCAACCTGCTGGCAAATGCCAACAAGTACGGCAACGAGGGGGGAAAGGTGAAGATGGTCGCCGAACGTGAGGGGGGCATGATCGCGTTCGAGGTCTCCGACGACGGCCCCGGCCTCTCCAAGGAGGAGCGCGATCACGTCTTCGAACGCTTCTGGCGGGCAGACAGCGGCGTCACCCAACGGGTCGGGGGCAGCGGCCTCGGCTTGGCGATTGCAAGGTCGCTGGTCGAGCTGCACAATGGGAGTATCAGCGCCCACCGAAATGACCGGGGCGGGGCCACGTTCAGGTTCACCGTGCCCGCCACACACTTGAAGGCTTCGCGCTCGAAGGCCTCCTCCAAGCGCCCGAGCCGTAAGACCGCGGGAGCGCGCGGGTGACCAGGCTGCTCGTCGTCGATGACTCCGAGACGGTGCTGCTGATGCTCCAGCGCCGTCTCGAGTCCGTCGGCTACGAGGTGGCAACGGCCACCGACGGCCGCGAGGCCCTGACCGCAGTCGCCGGCTCAAGTCCGGCCCCGGATTTGATTTTGCTTGACGCGATGATGCCCAACATGTCCGGGCCCGAGGCGCTGCAGGAGCTGCGCGCCTCCGGCGACGAGACCCCCGTGATCATCGTCAGCGCCTACCGATACGGCGACGAGCCCGAGGAGGCCCTGGCGCTCGGCGCTGACGGCTGCATCGGCAAGCCGTTCGAGTGGGACACGTTGATCGGAGAGATCGAGAAACTGACAGCCTAGGCCGGCCTAGGACTTGGCGGGCTCGAAGCGGACTTCGCGGCCCTTCAGCTTGGTGCCATTGAGCCGCTCGATCGCCTGCTCGGCGTCTTCGGCCTCCAGCTCGACGAAGGAGAAGCGCTCCAGGACGCGGATGTCGGTGATCTTCGAGTCCTCGATCACGGCGCCCTCGGTCAGGGCCCAGCGCAAGTCCTGTTCCTCGATGCCGGAACGGGCGCCGCGGTTGACGAACAGCTTCACGCTGCCTTCGCCGTCCCCCGTGGGCTCGACCTCGCGGTGGCGTGGCCGCGGCGCGTGCTCGAGGCGCTCCTCGGGCGGTTCCCACTCCCCGAGGTCGGTCTTCGCCTCGCGCTCGATGCGCGTGATCTCCTCACGCTGCTTGGGGATGACGAAGGTGATCGCGCGACCGGTACGCCCGACCCGGCCGGTGCGCCCGATCCTGTGTATATAGGTCTCGGTAGTGTCGGGCACGTCGAAGTTGATCACGTGGGTGACGTGCTCGATGTCGAGCCCACGGGCGGCGATGTCGGTGGCGACCAGCAGCGGCACCCGGCGGTCCTTGAAGGAGATCATCACGCCGTCGCGCTGACCCTGGCTGAGGTCGCCATGCAGGGCCTTCACCCGCAAGCCCTTGTCGAGAAGGTTGCGCTCGAGGCGCGAACAGCCGATCTTGGTGCGGCAGAAGATGATCGCCTGCTCGGGCTCCTCGGCCTTCAGCACCTCGATCAGCCGCGAGACCTTCTCCTTGGCATCGACCTCGACGAACGCCTGCTGGATCGCGTCGAGGGTCGGCCTCTTGGGCGTCACCTTGATCGTCACCGGGTCGTACATGTAGGCCTCGGCCAGGCGCTTGACCGGTTCCGGCATGGTCGCCGAGAACAGCAGGGTCTGGCGCCCGCTCGGGCACATGCGAAGGATCTTCTCGACATCCTCGATGAAGCCGAGGTCGAGCATCTCATCGGCCTCGTCGAGGACCACGTAGCGAGCCGATGTGAGGACCAGCGAGTGGCGTGAGATCAGGTCCTTCATCCGCCCCACGGTCGCGACCACGACATGGGCGCCGGCCCGCAGCTGAGACTGCTGCGAGCGAATCGGAGCCCCACCGAAGACGGCGACCACGTTGACGTCGAGGTGCTCGGCGTAGGCGCGCAGCGCCTGGGTCACCTGGATGCAGAGCTCGCGGGTCGGAGTGAGAACGACCGCCTGCACATCCTCGCTTGAAGGATCGAGGTACTCGAGCATCGGCAGGCCGAAAGCGGCGGTCTTGCCGGTCCCGGTCTGAGCCTGACCGATGACGTCATGGCCGTCGAGCAGCTCAGGGATCGCCTGCGCCTGGATTGGCGTCGGGTCCTTGTAGCCGAGCTCATCGAGCGCCTGCAGGACCGGCCCGGAGAGGCCGAGCTCGTTGAATTTCGGTGCGTCGGTGTCCTTGGTCTGTTCGGTCATCTGGGTATCGAAGGTCCGCTCTAGGAAGTTGGGTCGAGAAGCAGTTTGCCCTGTGTGCCGCGCCCGGCGAGGTCGCGGTGCGCGTCGGAGGCCTTGGAGAGGGGATAGACGCCGCCGATCAGAACCTCGAGATCGCCGGCGGCGACCCAGCCCATCAGCTCCCCAACCATACGCGCCACCTGTTCGCGGTGCGGGACCAGGTGCATGAGCCAGAAGCCGATCACCGCCCGCGAGCTGCTCAGCAGATGCCCGGTGCGCACCCGGTTCTCCTCCCGGGAGGCGATACCGAAGACGACCATGCGACCGAACGGAGCCAGGGTGCGCAGCTGCTCCTCGAAGGCCTGCCCACCGCTCATCTGCAGGACGGCGTCGACCTGCTCTCCCCCATTGGCCGCGAGGATCGCCTCGCGCATGTTGTCGGTATCGCGGGAGTCGAGGGTGGCGTCCGCGCCCAGTCGCTCGGCGGTGGCCCGCTTCTCCGGGCTGGAGGCGAGGCCGATGACCCGGGCGCCGACACGCTTGGCGATCTGCACCGACAGGGCGCCGGTGCCGCCGGCAGCGGCCTCGACCACGATCGTCTCGCCCTCCCTCAACTGCGCGCACTTGTTGACCAGCGCGTGGGCCGTCAGGCCCTGCAGCAACAGGCCGGCGGCCTGATCGTCGGAGACCTGGTCGGGAACCGGCACCAGCCAGCCCTCGGGCAGAGCGATCTTTTCGGCGTAGCCGCCGCCCGCCGCGATCGCTGCCACCCGTCGCCCATCAGCGGTGGTGCCGGCCACCTCGGCCCCAGGGACCATCGGCAGGCTCTGCTCGGCGAGGTAGTCGTTGCGGGTCGCGTGGGTGTCGGCGAAGTTGACCCCGGCACGGGCGACGTCGATGACCGCGGTCCCGTCGCCGGCCTCGGGGTCTGGAAGCTCTGTGTACTCGAGGACCTCGGGCCCGCCGAACTCCTTGACTTGGATCGCCTTCACCGGCGGCAGTGTCGCAGAGCACTAAAAGCTCGAGGGGCGCGCCCTGACCCGGCGCGCCCCTCGCGTACTGCTGCGTCGACTTCCGGGTGACTAGTTGAACAGGGTCACGTAGAAGTTGACGTTGGTGCCGGTGCGCACGAGAGCGTCCGCGGTGCCCGGGCAGGTGTTGCCCGCCGGGATCTGAACCTCGGCGGGCGCGGGGACGCCCGTGCTCTGGACCTCCACGTTGGCGTTCAGCGACTTGACCGGCACCGAGGCGTCGATGCAGACCAGGCCCGCGTCCGTCCCGGTCGGGGAGGTGACGGTCACATTTTTGGACTTGGCGGCGTCGACGACGGGCGCCGAGTCACCGACGCCGGAGTTGGTGACCCGCGCGTAGGCCGGCGTCGAGCCGACACCCGGCGCCAGCTTGACCTGGGTGACCGCGCCGTTCTTGATCTTCTTCTCGGTCACCGCGCCGTCGTGAATGTTCTTCGCCTTGACGATGTTCTTGGGCAGCTTGGTGATCTTCGTGGCCGCATAGGCGCCGCCGCCGAGAACGACGAACAGGGCGATGCAGGCGATCACGGTCCCGGGGCTTGGGGTTCTGAACTTCATTGGGCCTCCTTGGTTGTCTAGGCTCTCGTCCCTCAAGATGAGGGTGGGATTTTGAGTATTCGCTCACAACACGAGAAACCCTCGGAAGGATCGCTTGTCGCTCACAGCTGTCGGTTCGATCGCCTTTGACACGGTCAAGACCCCCTTCGGGGAGCGACAGCGCATGCTCGGGGGCTCCGCCGTCCATTTCTCGCTTGCCGCCAGCTTCTTCACCGAGGTTCGGGTGGTCGGGCCGGTGGGCGATGACTTCGGCGCCGAGCAGCTGGCCGTTCTCGACGGCCGCGGCGTCGTCCACGAGGACATCGAGCGGATCCCCGGCGGCGAGACCTTCTTCTGGCGCGGCCATTACGGCCACGACCTGAACGTCGCCCACACCGACGACACCCAGCTCGGCGTCTTCGCCGACTTCGACCCCAAGCTCTCGCAGGCAGCGTGCGCGACGGACATGCTCTTCCTCGGCAACATCCAGCCCGACCTGCAGAGCAAGGTTCGCTCGCTCTGCGACGGCGCCAAGTTCGCCG
>JBHEMJ010000080.1:0-6976 GCA_046262655.1 Solirubrobacterales bacterium
GACCACGTCGTCCATGCCCTGTACGTCCTTGCCGTTGACCTTGACGATGATGTCGCCACCCAGGGCGACGGGCTGGCCGCCGACGGTCGCCTGGGTTTCGCCGCCGCGCAGCCCGGCCCGCGCGGCTGGACCGCCGGGATAGGCCTGCTGCACCAGGGCGCCGTGGTCGACGGGCAGGTTCACCGCCTGGGCGAGATCGGGCGTCACGTCTGTGCCGGAGACACCGAGAAAGGCGCGTTTCACGGTGCCGGTGCTGAGCAGCTGGTCGACAACGTCGCGCGCGGTGTTGCTGGGGACCGCGAAGCCGATGCCCACCGATCCCTGGCCGCCGCCGGTCTCTATCTGGGAGTTGATCCCGACAACTCGCCCAGAGGAGTCGATCAGCGGGCCACCGGAATTTCCGGGATTGATCGGCGCATCGGTTTGGATCACATCGCTGATCGAAAAGCCGTTGGGGGCGCTGATCTCACGCTGTAGGGCGGACACGATGCCGCTGGTCACGGTGCGGTCGAGTCCGAAGGGGTTGCCGATCGCGACAACCGGATCACCGACTTCGATACTCGAAGAGTCCGCGAGCTGGAGCGGGTGAAAATTGGAGTGATCGCCGGACAGCTGCAGCAGCGCCACGTCCGAGGACGGATCGGAACCGATGACCTTCGCGTCCACGGTCGCGCCATCACCGACCTTGACCGTAACCTTGTCAGCGCCGTCGACCACGTGGTTGTTGGTCAGCACGTGGCCACCGGTATCGATGACGAATCCCGAACCGGTCGCCGTGCTGTGCTGCTGCTGTGGGAAGAGGTCGAACGGGGACTGGACGTTCTGGGTCTTCTCAGCCTGGACGAAGGCGACCCCCTGGGCATCGCGCTCGTAGATCTGGTTTACGGTGAGGCTCTTGCTGGAGCTTGCGTCGGAGGCCAGCCGGGTCAGGGGCGGCTGGGAGATGCCGGAGCCGTCACCGCCGATCTGGATCAGGCCAATGGCGATCGCCGACCAGCCGGCGACGGCGACCACGAGGCCGCCGAGTATGGCCGACCCGAAAGGCTTGACGAAGAAGCTTTTGGCTGCCCGCTGCATGAATCGATCATCGGCAGCGCCTCTGAACCGCACTTAAGAGAAGGCATTCGGTCTTCTAAAGACCGGGCGCCGCTAGAGCTGGTGCTCGGAGGTCGGCTCTTCGCCGGCCAGTAGTTCGCCGATCGCCGATTCTGGGTCGCCGGAGCGCATCAGGGCCTCGCCGATCAGAACGGCATCGACACCGACCTCGCTCAGCTCCTCGAGCTGGACCCGATGGGAGAAGCCGCTCTCGGAGACCACGGTCTTGCCGGCGGGCACGTCGGGCATCAGGTCGAAGGTGGTCTGCACATCGATCTCGAAGGTCTCGAGATTGCGGTTGTTGATGCCGAGCACGTCCGCATCGATCTCCAGGGCAACCTCGAGTTGGCTGGAGTCGTGGACCTCCACCAGCACGTCGAGATCAATCGCCCGGGCCTCCTGATGGAGATGGTCGAGCTCCTCAACCTCGAGCGCGGCGACGATCAGCAGTACCGCGTCTGCACCGTTGGCCGCCGCCTCATAGAGCTGGTATGGCTCGACGATGAAGTCCTTGCGGAGGATCGGCAAATCGGAGGCGAGGCGCGCCTCACGCAGGTCATCGAGGGAGCCCCCGAAGTTCTCTTCGTCGGTGAGAACCGAGATCGCGGCCGCGCCACCCTCCTCGTAGGCGCGCACGACCTCGGTCACCGAGGCGCCCGAGCTGATCAAAGAGGCGCTCGGCGAGCGACGCTTGAACTCGGCGATCAGCGACAGGCCCGGTCGCGTCAACGCCTCGTTGAAGGGGCGGCGGTCGTCTTGGCGCCCGCCGATCTGCTCCTCCAGCTGGGCCAGCGATACGACCGCCTTGTGCCGCTCGATGCTCTTGCGCGCGGAGCGCACGAGCTCTTCGATCATCCCCATCGACTCAGGAGGCTAGCGGCCGGAGCATTCGATCAGGCGCTCGAGGACCGCCGCGGCGGCCCCGGAGTCGACCGCAACGGCGGCCTGCGCCACGCCCGCGGCAAGATCGGCCGCCTTGCCCCCGACGTAGATCGTCGCCCCGGCGTTCAGCAGCGCCAGATCACGTGGCGCTCCCGGCTCGCCCGTGAGGATCTCTCTCACCACCGCGGCGTTCTCCCCGGGTGTGCCTCCGGCCACCTTCTCCAGCGGCCCCCGCTGCAGCCCGAGCTCGCCCGGGTCGGCGAACCACTCCTCGGTGCGGCCGTCGGCCACCTCGATCACGCGGGTATTCGTTTGGATGCTGAGCTCGTCGAGACCATCGTCGCCGGAAACGACCATTGCGTGCTCGGCCCCGAGCCCGACCAGGGCCTCGGCGATCGTTTCCTGGTAGGTGCGATCCGAGACGCCGAGCAGCTGGCGAGTGGCGCCCGCCGGATTGGTGAGCGGGCCGAGGAAGTTGAAGACCGTGCGCACCGCGAGGTCCTTGCGGACCGGCATGACGTTGGCCATCGCCTTGTGGTGTGCGGGGGCGAACATGAAGCCGAAGCCGGCCTCCTCGATGCAGGCGGCGATCTGATCGGGTTCGAGCTCGATGTTCACCCCGAGCGCCTCGAGCAGGTCGGCGGAGCCCGATTTGCTGGTCGAGGAGCGATTGCCGTGCTTGGCGACGTGGCAGCCGGCCCCGGCGGCGATCAGGGCGGCTGTGGTCGAGACGTTGAAGGTGGTCGGCCCGCCCCCCGTTCCAGCCGTATCGACGAGATCGGCGCGATCGATCTCGACATGGGACGCGAGCGAGCGCATGGTTCGCGCCAACCCGATCAGCTCGGAGACGGTCTCGCCCTTGGTGCGCAGGGCGATCAGGAACGCGGCGGTCTGCACCGGACCGGCGCGGCCCTCCATGATCTCTTCCAGTGCGGCCGAGGTGTGGTCCGCGGTCAGGTGGATGCCCGAGCTGATCTCGTCGATCGCCCGAGTCAGCACCTCGTTGGCAGACGGCTGCTCCATCAGCCGAGGAAGTTTTTCAGCAAGCGCTTGCCCTCTGGGGTAAGCACGGACTCGGGATGGAATTGAACGCCCTCGGCCGGCAGCTCGCGGTGGCGCACGCCCATCACGACGTCTCCCGAGGTAGCCGTGACCTCGAGGGCCTCGGGCAGTGCGGGGTCGGCGATCAGCGAGTGGTAGCGCCCCGCCGGCAATGGGTTGGGCAGACCCGCGTAGATCGTCTTGCCGTCGTGGGAGACGTCGGCGGCTTTGCCGTGCACGGGCTCGCCGCGGACCACCTTGCCGCCGAAGGTCTCGACCAGCGACTGGTGCCCGAGGCAGACGCCCAGCGACGGCACGCCCGCCTCGGGGAAGGCGCGCATCGCCGCGACCGAGATTCCGGCCTCCCCGGGGGTGCAGGGGCCGGGCGAGACGACGAGGCGGTCGGGACCGAGCTCGAGCAGCTCGGTGACGCCGGCGCGATCGTTGCGCACAACCTCGACCTCGGCACCAAGCTCCCCCAGGTACTGGACCAGGTTGTAGGTGAAGGAGTCGTAGTTGTCGATCACGAGACATCTCATGTTCCGCCCCCTACGGCCACTCGCCTACCTCCGCGGCCATCTCGACGGCGCGAAAGACCGCCTTGGCCTTGTTCACCGATTCCTCGAACTCATATGCGGGTTTGGCATCTGCCACGGTGCCGCCGCCCGCCTGCACGTGGATCTCGCCGTCCTTGACCACCACCGTGCGGATGTGGATCGCGGTGTCGAGGTCCCCGTTGTAGGAGAGATAGCCGATGGCGCCGCCGTAGGAGCCGCGCTTGTGCGGCTCGAGTTCGTCGATGATCTCCATCGCGCGAACCTTGGGTGCGCCCGAGAGCGTGCCGGCCGGTAACACCGAACGCAGCACATCCATCGAGCCGATGCCGTCGCGCAAGCGGCCCGAGACCTTGCTGACGATGTGCAGGACGTGCGAGTAAGTCTCGACCACCATCAGCTCGTCGACTTCCACCGTGCCGTAGGCGCAGACGCGACCGAGGTCGTTGCGGCCGAGGTCGACCAGCATCACGTGCTCGGCGCGCTCCTTGGGATCCTCGAGCAGAGCCTCGGCATTGCGGCGGTCCTCCTCCTCATCGGCGCCGCGCGGATAGGTGCCGGCGATCGGGCGGGTCTCCACCCGGGAGCCGTGCACGGTGACCAGCGGCTCGGGCGAGGCGCCGGCGATTTCGAAGTCGCCGAAGTCGAGGAAATACATGTACGGAGAGGGGTTGACGGTGCGCAGCCCACGGTAGATCGAGAAGGCGTCGACCGTGGCCTCGGCGCTGAACCGTTGCGAGGGCACCACCTGGAACGCATCGCCGGCGTGGATGTACTCGACGATCTTTGAAACCTTGGCCTCGAACTCTGCTCGCGTCATGTTCGACGTAAACGGCCCGAGATCCGTCTCGCCATCAACCGCCGCCTTCTCGGCTTTGCCTGCGGGGACGGCGGTTGCGCCTTCGGGCCGGGGGGATGCTGATGACATGCGTGGCACCGCGCCCTTGAGACGCTCTTCAACATTTGCGATCGCCTCGCCCGCCCGTTCGTAGGCGGCGTCGATGCCGCCCTCGTCTTCTGCGTAAGCGTTGGCGATCACGGTCAGTTCGTGGCGCTGGTGGTCGAAGGCGAGCAGCACGTCGCTAATCAGCAGGGCCAGATCCGGCAGGCCTACGGGGTCGGGGTTCGGCTCGGCGAGCGTGGTCTCGACCGTGCGAACCAGGTCGTAGCCGAACAGGCCGACTGCCCCGCCGGCGAACGGGGGCAGTCCTTCGACCTCGGCCAGCCGGTGGCCATCGAGATAGGCAGCAACGGCGCTGTAGGGATCGGCCTCCTCCCTGCTGGCGTCGGGCTCGGCGCCGGAAGCGGCGCCGGCGCCGCGCCACTCGCTGAGGCGGCCGTCCGCGTAGCGCAGCTCGGCGCGCGGGCTGAAGCCGAGGAAGGAATAGCGCCCAAGCCGTCCCTGCTCGGCGGACTCGAGTAGAAAGCAGGCACCGCCTCCCTGGCGCATTTTGAGAAAGGCCGAGACCGGCGTCTCGGTGTCGGCGACAAAGGTGCGGCGCACCGGCACCACGTTTGCCTCGCGGGCCAGCTCCCGGGCCCGCTCCAGAGATGGTGTGAGGCTCATCGCCGGCGTCCGTTGAGAACGTGGAGGGCCTCGGCCATCGAGACCCCGCGGGTCAGCATCAAGGCGGCCATGTGGTACATGACGTCCGCGGCCTCCTCGGCGATCCGCTCTTCGGACTCCTCCTGGACGGCCTTGATCACCTCGGCCGTCTCTTCGCGAACCTTTTCGGCGGCAAGGGCGGGATCGTCGAGCAGCTCGACCGTGTGACTGTGCGGAGGCCGATCGCGACGGCGGGCCAGCATCGTGCGCTCCAGCTCGGCCAACGCCTCGTGGGTGGCCGGGAGCGGCTCACCGGGCGCGGGCGGGGCGTCGACGGTGGTCTCGGCTCTACCCTCGAGATCGCGGTAGAAGCAGGAGCGCTCCCCGGTATGGCAGGCAGGCCCGGCCGGTTCGACCAGCACCACCACCGCGTCGCCGTCGCAGTCATAGCGCAGCTGGCGCACGCGCTGGACGTTGCCCGAAGTGGCGCCCTTGTGCCAGATCTCCTGCCGGGTCCGGCTGTAGAAGTGCACCTCACCGGTCTCGATCGTGCGCTGCAGGGCCTCGTCGTTCATGTAGGCGAGCGTCAACACCTCGCCCGAGCGCCAGTCCTGCGTCACGCACGGCACGAGGCCGCGCTCGTCGTATCGGATTGCCTGGGTCATGGAAGGAATGTAACGTGGCCCTGATGGCGGATTCGGCATATTCGTTGTGGTCGGATGGCTCGTTCTGCTCGATCGGCTCTGTCGATTCCTTCATGTCGGTCGGCTCGGTGGGCTCGATCTTCTCGGTCGGGTCGGTGGGCTCGGCCGCCTCCGCTTTCTCCATCGGCTCGGCGGCCTCGTTCGGATCGGTGCTCTCTGCGGCCAGCGATCGCTCGGTTCTCTCCACCGCCGCCTCGGGGCAGATGATGGGCAAGCCAAGCCCCCAGGCCACCTATATCGCCGCCGGATCGCTGGTGGCCACGGCGGGCCTGCTCTGCTGGGCAGCACTGGCGCAGCGCTAGAGGATTTCCCTCACCAAGCGGGCGGGATTTGCATCATGCTGGGGTGGAGATCGCCCCTGTTTGCCGCATCATGCCGAGGTCATCCCGAACGACCCAATGCTCAGCGATGCGGTGATCGGCGATGCGATAGATGTGCACGTGTTCGACGGAGAACCGTTCCCCCGGGGTGGTGGGAAGCCCTCTGAAGCTCTTTCCCCCATACGTGCCGCTCCAACGGTTGTGGCACATCACGTAGTCATCTTCCGCGATCAGCCTCAGGGTCGTCCATTTCGAGTCGGGAACGGCGCCCATCACCCCGTCTATCGCCTGACGAAACTGGTCGAGCCCGATCTCGGGCTCTCTGTCTGGCTGATGGTTCGCAATGTCCGGGTGGACCAATCGCTCGAAGTCGATGGCTCCCGCGTTCCACTGATCGTAGAACTCCCGGACTTGTGACTTGTTGTCTTCCGTCCCCATTCTCACCCCTTCGGTTGGCTGATTGTCGGTCGACTTACCAGCTCAATAGTGCCCCCCGTGGTGGGAGGGCGCTATCGACTAGTCGATTCCGAGCCGGTTCAGCAGCGCGTCGTCGCGGCGCCAGTGTGCGCGCACACGGACCTTCAAGTCGAGGAAGACCCTGCCGTCGAGCTCGCGTTCGAGCTCGGTGCGCGCACCGGTGCCGATCTCCTTGATCTTGCGGCCGCCCTTGCCGATCAGGATCGACTTCTGCGAGTCGGTCTCGGCCCAGATGTGGGCCTTGACCTCGATCAGGCCGTCCTCTCGGGTTTCGACCTCCGAGACGTCCACCTCGACAGCATGGGGCAGCTCCTCTCGGGTGCGCATCAGAACCTGTTCGCGGATCAGCTCGGCGAG
>JBHEMJ010000081.1:0-6956 GCA_046262655.1 Solirubrobacterales bacterium
CGGCGCGGCCCCGGGCGCCGGCGAGATGCTGATCGACCCCGAGGCGGGGGAGCGAACCGTGCTCCGGCTCCCGGCGGTGCTCTGCGCGGCGGCCACCGTCGCCTTCGGCGTCTACCCCTCGCCGCTGGTCGACTGGGCCCAGCACGCCGGCGCCTCGCTGGCCTCCTTTCTCTAGTGGACAGGAGCTTGCGGCCGCCGACG
This sequence comes from Solirubrobacterales bacterium, assembly GCA_046262655.1. Taxonomy (GTDB): domain Bacteria; phylum Actinomycetota; class Thermoleophilia; order Solirubrobacterales; family 70-9; genus JBHEMJ01. The sequence goes on from JBHEMJ010000081.1 coordinate 202, forward strand.
ATCCCTATCGCCCTGATCCTCGTCTCGGGCCTGATCGCGGGCGTGCTACCCGGCGCCGCCGCCACGACTCCGGCTGAGCCGGTCGGCACCTCGGTACGCGGGGAGCCGATCGAGGCGATTCGCCTTGGCGATCCCAACAGCCCCCGCAAGGCCCTGGTGGTGGGCGAGATCCACGGCGACGAGCCCGGCGGATTGAAGATCACCGCGGCGCTGCGGCGCGACTTCTCCGACATCCAGGGGGTGGACCTGTGGATCGTCGACGCCGCCAACCCCGACGGCCTGGCCGCCCACCGCCGCCCGAATGCGCACCGGGTCGACCTCAATCGCAACTGGTCCTACCGCTGGCGCGAAGGCCGTCACGATGGCTACTACCCGGGCCCGGCCCCCTTCTCGGAGCCCGAGTCGCGGGCGATGCGCGACCTGATCGAGCGCCTGCAGCCCCAGGTTTCGGTCTGGTACCACCAGCCGTGGAATGCAGTGCTGGTGCCCTGCCACGGGCCCGCCCCGCTGCAGCGCCGGTACGCCAGGCTCGCGCACATGAAGCGCAGCTGCCGGGGTGACAAGCTGCGGGGAACCGCGATCCAGTGGCAGAATCACACATTCCCCGGGACGACCGCGATCGTCGTCGAGCTAGGTCCCGGTCGCATCTCCAAAGCCGTCGCGGAGCGCAACGCGCGCGCGGTCGCCGCAATCGCCGGCGGCTGAGCCGGTGGGGGTGCTGTTGACAGCGGCGCCGCTGGGCTCGCTGGCGCTTTGAATCGGGTGGGTCATACGATGGGGGTGTGCTTCATCACGTCTCGATCGAGATCGCCCCGGAACAGGTCGCGGACTGCGTTGCCTGCTGGCAGCTGCTGGGGTTCGAGCGCCTCGAGGCTCCGCCGGAGATCGCCAAGTACGTGACCTGGCTCGAGCACGACGGCACGCAGATCCATCTGATCCACACCGAAGAGCCGACCGTCCCGGCGCTCGGACACCCGGCCGTCGCCGTCGATGACTACGACAAGGCGGTGGCGGCACTCGAGCAGGCAGGGATCGGCTACGAACACCACCAGCAGCTCTGGGGCCAGCCGCGGGGGTTCGTGGTCATTCCCGGAGGACACCGGGTCGAGGTGATGGCGGCCCCGCCGCCGCCCTCCTGAGCCCGCCTGCCTCCGCTTCGCCGCTCGCTAGGGTGAGCCCGATGCGCTATCCGGTCGAGACATTCACCCCCGAGGAGCAGAAGCTCCTCGCACCGCACTTCACCAATCTCGACCGCCCGGTCTTCGCGCTGACCAATCTGCCCGAAACGGTCAAGGGAGCCCTGTTTGCACGCTACTCGCGCTACCCGGGCACGCTGCGGCGGCTGTTCATCGAGGAATTCGCCGCCGATCTGCCGGAGGGCGGCCGTCCCTTCGAGGGTGAGGAGGGCGAGCGCGCGGCGCGCCTGTACAAGAACGTCTTTCTCGGCTACGGCGATGACTCGATCGCCCAGGTCGGAGGAGCCCACGTCGCCGCTGAGTGGGTGTCCAACGTGGTGACCAAGATCCTGCAGAGAGGACGGTTGGCCGCCTACCTCGAGCAGTCCACCCGCTACATCCCCTACGACAACAAAATGCCGGGTGCCCTCGGGACCGGCGGCGGCTACCGCTACTACTCCGACGAGCAGCTCGGGGATCGGTTCCGCGCCTCGATGGACGAGATCTTCTCGGCCTACTCCGAGGCCCTGGAGACCGTCCAGGCCTGGGCCGCGCAGCGCTGGCCGCGCGGTGAGGCGGAGCCCGAGAGAGCCTGGCATAGCTCGATCCGCGCCAAGGCGCTCGATCTGTGCCGCGGCATGCTGCCGGCCGCGACGCTTTCGCACGTCGGCATCTTCGCCTCAGGCCAGGCCTACGAGCAGCTGCTGCTGCGGATGTTGGCCTCGCCGCTGCCCGAGGCCCGTGAGTTCGCGTCGATGATCCTCGAGCAGCTGAAGCTGGTCATGCCCAGCTTCGTCGCCCGCGTGGACCGGCCCGATCGCGGCGGCGAGTGGATCTCCTACCTGGAGGGCCGCCGCCGGGCGGCAGAGCGCTGGGTCGAGCGACTCGGCCTCGATCGCCGCTCGGGCACCGACGCACCCTCTGTCGAGCTCGTTCATGTCGATGGCACCGAGGAGGACCTGCTGGCCTCTTCGCTGTTCGAGTTCGCCGGAGCATCGGAGACGGAGGTCCGCGAACGGCTCCGCGTGCTCCCGCCCGACGAGCAGGCCCAGGCGATCGCCGAGCTGGCCGGCGAGCGTGCCAACCGCCGCCACCGCCCCGGCCGGGGCTGGGAGGCAATCCGCTACCGCTTCGAGATCGTCTCCGACTACGGCGCTTTCCGCGATCTGCAGCGCCACCGCATGCTGACCTGCCAGTGGCAGCGCCTCGGGCCGGACCTCGGCGCGGGCATTCCCGGCGAGGTGATCGAAGCAGGCGCCGGCGACGGCTACGAGCGGGCCCTGGAGAGATCGCGTGAGGAGTTCGAGCGGCTCGAGTCCGCGGGCCTGGCAGAAGCCGCCCCATATGCCCTCTGCCTCGGCTACCGGATCCGCTACGTGCTCGACCTCAATGCCCGCGAGGCGATGCACCTGATCGAGCTGCGCTCCGCCCGCGAGGGGCACCCGACCTACCGTGCCGTAGCCCAGGCCATGCACGAACGAGTCGCCGCCGTGCACCCCGCGATCGCCGCCGCGATGACCTACGTGGATGGCAGTCGCGAGCCGCGCCTCGAGCGGATCCTCTCCGAGATCCGCACCCACCGCAAGAAGATCGCGGCCGAGAGCGCCTAGGTCATCCCACGACCATGGCGGCGAAGTACGCCGCTAAGCACGACCCTTGCGCGCCTGGGCCTTGACCTTGCGCCTGCATCTGACGCGCGCCTTCTTGGGCTTCTTGTCGCATTTGCACAGCCTCAACCGCAGGCCCTTGAAACCCGCGCAGACGCCGCCGTTGCCGATCACGTCACCGGGGTCCGGGCCTCCATTGACGGCCGCCTGCACGAATGCCCGGAGGGGATTGGCGCCGACTCGGGCGTAGGCACCCGGGGCATTGGCCCGGGCGCAACCGGCCCCGAAGCTGACGATCCCCACCTGTCGCACGAAGCCTCCGTCGCCGCCGCGGGCGTGCACCGTCAGCGGCCCGCCCGAGTCGCCCTGGCAGGCGTCGGTACCGCCGCCCGTGAAGCCCGCGCAGACCAAGGTCGATGCCGAGAAGATGCCGGGATATACCGAGTTGCAATAAGAGTCCTTGAGAATCGGGATCGTGGCGGACTTGAGCACGCGGCTGCTCGGACCCCCCTCCGAGCTCGACCCGTAGCCGCTCACCGTCGCGCGCTTGCCGGCCCTCCAGAGCGGCCCCTCGTCGGGTCCGGCGAGCTTGATCGGGGTTGCGTAGGCACTTGGAACCGGATTGTCGAGGATCAGGATCGCCGCGTCGCCGCTGCCTGGAAGCCCGTTGTAGCCGGGATTGACGAAGAAGGCGGCGATGCGGTCCTCAAAGCCCTGGGCCTGGTCGGTCCAGTCTGTCGCACCGGCCAGGACCACGTCATCGGAGCCGTCATGGGTGGCATAAGGGGATGGAGCCAGCACGCAGTGCGCGGCGGTCAGCACTACCCGCGGCCGGATCAGCGAGCCGCCGCAATAGAGCTGCCTTCCGGGCCCCAGTGTGTTCCCGTCGAGGATCGCCACCTGCCAGGCGGCGCTGGTGATCGGAATCGGGGCGCCGCCGACGATGCGGTTGGTGGTCTCAGCATCCGATGCGCCGGGACTCGCCGCCAGGACGACCAGCGCGACCGACGCCGCCAATGCGGCCAGCATTCGGTTCTTCTGCGTGGTCACATTGGTCACCGGCCTGCCGATGGAACCCCCGCTACGGGCCGAGGTTGCGGTTGCGACATCCACGAGCAGCCCTGACCCCCTTCTCAGCCGCGGCGCTTGCGCTTGCGCGGGGCAGCTGCGGAGGGCTCGACCGAGTTCCCGGCTTTATCCCCGCCTGAGCCGGCGACGTCGATCTCGCGCCCGTTGCCCTCGACCGTGCCGTCCGGCCCGGGTGGGGTTCTGATGCCGCCGGCCGGCCAGGGAATCGCCTCGACCGCCTCCCAGGCGGGCGGGCGGTTGATCCAGCCGGCGGCGAGCAGCCCGACGTAGAGGGCCCAGACGTTGATCCCGACCGGACCGAGAATGAGGAATCCGATCCCGAAGGCCATGCCGAAGGTGCCCCAGAAACGGGTGAGCACGCCGGTGCGCATGCCCATCAGCCCCAGGTAGAAGACGATGATGATGATGCCGAGCGTGCCGGGGATCCCCAGCCCGGCAACGGACTTGAACAGGGTCGAGTCGTCGATCAGCTTCTGTGCCAGGTCGGTTGCCGCCTGTCCGGTACGGGAGCCGACCTGATCGAGGTAGTCCTTGGCGATCGAGTTGGTGGCCACCCAGCTGAGCACGACCTGAATCGACAGCAGTACCGGCCCGATGAAGCTGAACGCGGCCAATTCCTTTCGCACGGCCGGATTGCGCGCCTGCACGGCGCGAAACAGAAAGTAGAAAACCGGGATCAACAGCAGGAAGCCGATCGCGCTGAGGACCGACTGGAGCAGCAGCACGGAGCTGTGATCGTAAAAGCTCTCCAGCTGGGTCGCCTTGGTGTCGCGATTCAGCGGGCCGCTCAGCGAGACGGCGAGGCCGACCAGATAGATCACCGCCGAGGCGATCGCCGAGTAAGCGACGGGTTTGCCCCAACGCCTCTCACGCTCGAGGATCCGCTGCTTGTCGGTGCCTACCGCTTCCATCGGGCGGCGTATCTTAGGGTCGTGAGCCATTTCGCCGTTACCGCCGTCGGTCGCGACCGGCCGGGGATCGTCGCTGACATCTCCCACGTTCTGCTCGATGTCGGCGGCAACATCGAGGACTCGAAGATGTCGATCCTGCGTGGGCACTTCGCAGTGATGCTGATCGTCGCGGGGCCCTCCGTGCTTGACCGTGAGGAGGTCGAGGCGCGGCTGGCGCCGCTGAAGCAGAAGCTCGAGCTCGACGCCATCACCGTCAGCAACGTCGCCCAGCTGCACCACGGCGAGCTCGATTCAAGGCCGACCCACGTGATCAGCGTCTACGGCGCCGACCACCCCGGCATCGTCCACACGATCTCACGCAGGCTCGCGGATGGCGGCATCTCGATCACCGATCTGGAGACCAAGCTGATCGGTGAGAAGGGCCAGCCGATCTATGTGATGCTGATGGAGGCAAGGGTTCCCGCCGATGCAGATGCAACCGAGCTGGCATCCGACCTCGAGCGAGTTGGGCGAGAGACGGGGCTCGAGGTGAGCCTCTCTCAGCTCGACGACGACCCCCTCTGAGAGTGGGCGTTCGGGAGGTCCTGCTCTACCCCGACCCGCTGTTGAAGGAGGTGGCGGCGCCGGTGCAGCCGGGGGACATCGATCGGATTGGAGGCGATCTGCTCGACACGATGCGCTCCTTCCCCGGATGTGTAGGCATCGCCGCGCCGCAGATCGGTGAGCCGGTGCGGATGATCACCGTCGACGTAACCGGACATCCGAAGGCAGCGAGCTCCAACGGCCCGATGGTCTTGGCCAATCCCCGAATAACCGAGAGCGGGGGCGCCGAGGTCGCCCGGGAAGGCTGCCTTTCGATCCCCGACATGACCGCGAATGTCCGCCGGGCCACCCGCATCGTGGTCGAACACGCGGGCGGCCGGATCGACAGCGAGGGCTTCGAGGCGCGCTGCCTCGCGCACGAGATCGACCACCTGGACGGCATCCTGTTCCTGGACCGGGTCGCCTCCCTGGTCGAGGACGTTTTCAGGCGCAAGAGCTACGGCGAGGCCGGCCCGCCTGCTCAGCCGCGCTCGTGAAAGAAGAAGCCCGGAAGGGCACCCTCGATCACCTGGGCGGTCATGCGCTGGGCGACCTCGAGATTGCCGGTTCGCACCGCGATGTCGTCGAGGGTGACGATGCCGATCAGCTTGCCCTCCTTCAGCACCGGCAGCCGCCGGATGCGGTGGCGGACCATCAACGCCGCCGCCTCCTCCAGATCCATCTCCGGCTCGCCACCGACCAGCGGCCGCGAGGCGTGCTCGCCGGCTTCCTCGCTGCCGCTGCGCTCCTCAGCCAGTACGCGCGTCGCCAGGTCGCGATCGGTGATCATCGCCTGCGGGACGCCCCCGGAATCGGTGAGGACCACCGATCCGACTCCGCGGTCGCGCATCTGACGAGCGACGGTGAGCACATTCGCGTCGGCCGGCGCGGTGATCACACCCTCGGTCATGATCTCGCGAAGTTGCATCCCCGTTACCGTAGTGGGCATGGCAAGACAGCGCGGTCCGATTGCCCTCTATGGCGCCACCGGTTACACCGGGCGCCTGGTGGCCAAGGAATTGACTGATGCCGGCGCCGATTTCGTTCTTTCGGGCCGCAGCCAGGCGAAGTTGGAGGCACTCGCCGAGGAACTCGGCCGCAGCGCGCCTTGCCACTCAGCCTCGATCGAGAATCCAGACTCGCTGCGCTCGCTGCTCGCCGACTGCGCAGTGGTGATCGATTGCGCCGGACCGTTCACCACTCTTGGCGAGCCGGTGCTGAAGGCGGCGATCGAGACCTCGACGCACTACCTCGATACGACCGGCGAGCAGGGCTACATGAATCTGGTCTTCAAGCGCTACGGCGCCGAGGCCGAACGCAACCGCGTAGCTGCGATCCCCGCGATGGGCTTCGATTACGTGCCCGGCGACATGATCGCCTCGTTGAGCGCC
>JBHEMJ010000082.1:0-5798 GCA_046262655.1 Solirubrobacterales bacterium
CACCTGAGCCAGGATGCTGGCCGGCGGCACAGCGTGGATGTGGCTGACGCCGCGGGTGTTCTGGGCGGTCAGGGCGACGATCGCCGAGGTGCCGTGAACGCCGCAACGCGCGAAGGCCTTGAGGTCGGCCTGGATGCCGGCGCCGCCGCCGGAGTCAGATCCGGCGATGGTCAGCGCCGTGGGGACGCGCTCGCTCACCACCCAAGCTTACGAATGCGCGCTGGCGCTGTTGGAGGCCGTTCGGTAGCGGCCGGCCGAGTCGCAGCGCACACAGCCCCGCAGCTCGAGCCCGGCGAGCGCCGCGGCGGTCTCCCCCACCGCGATCCCGGCGGCGCCGGCAATCGCGTCAGCGGTTTCGTGGCCGCGGCCGACCAGCGCCAGCACCGATGCCTGCCGCTCACTCAGATCGGGCCCGCGGCGTGGCAGGCGGGGCGCCCCGGCGCCGAGCATCGCATCGAGCACATCCTGGGCGTCGCGGACCAACACGGCTCCGTCGGCCAGCAGCGCGTTGGTGCCTTCCGAGAGCGGCGCACCGACGCTGCCGGGCACCGCTCCGACCTCCCGACCCAGATCGCCGGCCATCTCGGCGGTGATCAGCGAGCCGGAGCGGGCAGCCGCCTCGACCACCACCGTCATGCCCCCCAGGGCGGCCATGATCCGGTTACGGGCCGGGAAGCTCCAGCGGTAGGGGCGGGTGCCGGGCGGCAACTCGGAGAGGATCAGTCCACGGGCGGCGATCTGCTCGTAGAGGCGCAGCCGGCTGCGCGGGTGTGGGACGTCTGGACCGCTGCCGAGCACCGCCACGGTGCGCCCACCGGCCCCGAGGGCACCTTCGTGGGCCCGGGAATCGATGCCCAGGGCCATTCCGCTGATCACGGTCAGCCCGGCCGTCGCCAGCTCGGCCCCTAGGGCGCGGGCCACCTCGCCCCCGTGGGCGCTTGCGCGGCGGGCGCCGACGATGGTGATCGCCCGATCCGGCCCGAGCTCGGCGAGCAGCCCCGCATCGCCGCGGCCGAGCAGAGCCGCCGGCGCCTGGCGGTCGCCGCGCAGGACCTCGGGATAGGCGCCGTCGTGCCGGCAGCACGCCCATAGGCCGGAAGCCTTCATCGATGCCCGCGCGGCGGTGAGGTCACGGCGTCCGACCTGCTCGACGATCGCCCCCCCATCGCACCCCGCGACCGCCGCCGCCAGGTCGCCGTCGTCGAGCGCCAGCAGCTCGGGTGAGCGGCGGCCGGGACGCCCGGAGCTGACGGTCTCGATCAGCGGGGCCAGGAACCCGACCAGGAGCGTGCGTCGCAGGCAGGACTCGCAGCAGCTGGGCTCGCTCACCGCTCGACCTTGCGGCGCAGGGTCAGCGCCTCGCCGACGTGTTCCTCGGTCACCCGCTCGCGATCCGCTAGGTCGGCGATGGTGCGCGCCACCCGGGCGGCACGATCCCAGCCGCGGGCGCTGAGACCAAGCGTTTCGCGTCCGGCGCTCAGCATCTCGACGGCCGACCGGGTCATGCGACAGGCGGCGCGGGTCTCGGCGGCGTCGAGCTCCGCGTTGCAGCGCCCCGCACCGAGGCGAGCCGCGGCGCGCTCGCGGGCCGCCGCCACGCGTTGGCGGACCGCTTCCGAGCCCTCCCCGTCCTCACCGGCCAGCGCCTCCGAGCTCGGCTGTCCGACCCCGAGGGAGATGTCGATACGGTCGGCGAGGGCGCCGCTCAGCTTGGCTGCGTAGGCTCGCACTGCCTGGTGAGGGCACTCGCAGCGCCCCGAGTCCCGCCCGTGCCCGCAGGGGCACGGATTTGCGGCGGCGACCAGCATGAACCGGCAGGGGAGGGTCAGCGAGCGCGCAGCGCGACTGATCGTCACGCTGCCCTCCTCCAGCGGCTGGCGCAGCGCCTCCAGGGCCTGTCGCCGGAACTCCCCCAGTTCGTCGAGGAACAACACGCCCCGGTGGGCGAGCGTCACTTCCCCCGCCCGGGGCGGTCTCCCCCCGCCCACCAAGCCCGCCGCCGAGACGGTGTGGTGCGGTGCCCGAAACGGGCGGGCCGAGATCAGAGCGCCGCCGCGCCCCCGTCCGCAGGCGCTGGCGATGCGCGTCACCTCGAGGGCCTCCTCCCACCCGAGCGGTGGCATGATCGAGGCCAGCCGCCGCGCGGCCAGCGTCTTGCCCGACCCGGGCGGCCCGGTCATCAGTAGGCTGTGGCCGCCCGCGGCGGCGATCTCAAGTGCCCGGCGCAGCGCGGGCTGCCCGCGCAGGTCGGCGAGGTCGGGGAGCTGCTCCGCCGCCTGGATTCTCTGCGCCGGGCGCTTGGCGCGCGGCAACCCGTTGGCGAGATGCGGAACCTGCTCGAGCCGGCACAGAGGGATCACCTCCAGCGGGTCGGCCAGGGCCGCCTCCGGCGCATCCGCGGCGGCCACGCCGATTCCCCGCATGCCGATCCGTCGCGCCCCCTCGGCCATCGCCAGGGCGCCCGGCACCGGGCGAATCGAGCCGTCGAGAGCGAGCTCGCCGGCGAGAGCGAAGCCGGTCAGGCAGGCGGGGTCGAGCTGGCCCGACGCCGCCAGCAAGGCCGCGGCAATCGCCAGGTCAAAGCCGGGGCCGACCTTGCGCAGATCCGCGGGGGCCAGGTTGGCGGTGATCCGCTTCAGCGGAAAATCGAAACCCGAGTTGACCAGGGCGGCCCGCACCCGCTCGCGCGACTCGCGGACGGCCGCGTCGGGCAAGCCCACGATCGAGAAGGCCGGTAGCCCACGGTGAACGTCGACCTCGACGCTGACCTCGCCGGCGTCGATGCCGAGCAAGGTGAAGGTGCGGGCGACGGCGAGCACCCCGCCAAACTAGGCGCGGGGGCCGGGGCCGTTGCGCTCCCAATGTGACGAGTGAGCGCCGCCCCGGACACGAACTCCGAACCTCCTCCGCGCCGACCCGGGCCAGGCTGGCCCGATGAGCGTCAGCCGTCAGCGATTAGGTGCCCGTGCGGAGCAGTTCGCCGCCGAGGACCTCGAGGCCTCGGGCTGGGAAATTCTCGCCCGCAATGTGCGCACCCGCCACGGTGAGATCGACATCATCGCCCGTGAACGGCATGCCCTGGTCTTCGTCGAGGTGAAGGCCGGCCGGCTGGGGACCTCAGTCGGCCCCGAGCGGCCAACCCTGGCGGTCGGGCTTCAAAAGCAGCGTCGCATCCGCCGGCTCGCGGCGGCCTACCTCGCCGGATGCCCGCCCCTGCCCCGCTTCGCAGAGATCCGCTTCGACGTGATCGGCCTCAGCTTCGCCGCCGGCGGCGAGCTAGCCGGGATCGAGCACCTGCGGAACGCTTTCTAGGCTCGGCTCGACTGAACCGGCGGCCGCCAGCTCAGGCGCCGAGGTCGAGCTGCGTGTAGGCAACCGATGCGAACGACATCCGGTGCAGCGGGCAGACCCCGCGCTCGGCAATGGCAGCGCGGTGGTCGGGGGTCGAGTAGCCGGCGTTGCCGGCGAAGTTCCAGCCCGGATAGAGCTGCTCGGCCCGGCGCATGTAGCGGTCACGGGTCACCTTGGCGATCACCGAGGCCGCGGCGATGGCGGCACTGCGCGAGTCGCCGCCGATCACGGCCTGGTGCGCGAACTCCAGCCCGGGGACCCGGAAGCCGTCGGTGAGGCAGACCGCTCCGGGGCGCGAGACGGCCCTCAGCGAGTCCCCGAGCGCTTCGAGGTTGGAGACATGCAGCCCCCGGGTATCGATCGCGCGCACCGAGCGCACGGCGACGGCCACTCCGGCGGCCGCCCTCAGCACCGCGGGATAGAGCTCTTCGCGCTGCTCGGGGGTTTTTTGCTTGGAGTCGTCGAGCCAGGCAAGCGCCCGGCGCTCCGGGAGGCCGATCCGCTCGAGATCGAAGGCCACGGCGGCGGCGACCAGCGGGCCGGCCAGTGATCCGCGGCCGGCCTCGTCGGCTCCGGCCACCATCGGGGCCCCGAAGGAGCGGTCGAAGCGAAACAGCTTGGCGGCCGTCGGGCGCTTGCGGCGCTTAGAAGATGCCGATGCGGTCTGGGGGCCAGTAGGTGGCGAAGGCCTCGCCGATGATCCAATCGCGGGGGACCGGCCCCCAGAAACGGCTGTCGTCGCTCGCCCCACGGTTGTCGCCCATCATGAAGTAATGGTCCGGCGGAATGGTGATCTCTGTCGGCAAATTGCACTCTCCGCCGGGCTGACAGGGCTTGATGAAGTCCTCCTCGGCCTCGACGCCATTGACCACCGGGTGACCGTCCTTGATCGCGACCCTGTCCCCGGGCCCGGCCACGATCCGCTTGATGAAGTTGACATCGGCCTCGTCGGGGGTTTCCTGAGGGCAGGGTGCGCCCGCGGGCCGGGCCGCCCCGCACTGGTTCCCGCGTTCGGCCCCGGCGGGCGGGTTGAAGACGACGATGTCGCCGATCTTCGGGTCCTTGAAGTGGTAAAGGAAACGGTTGACGAGAACCCGCTGCCCGACGTCGAGTGTGGGCTCCATCGAAGCGGAGGGGATCTGGTAGGGCTTGATGATGAAGGCCTGGATGCCCAGGGCCAGGCCGAGAGCGAGGGCGACGATCAAAACGAGCTCCGCAATGGCGCCCTGGGCACTCTGCGGCTTTTTGGGCTTCAGCTTGGTGCCTCTTCCGAGGATTCAGCGGCTGCGCCCTCCTCGGCGGGGGCCCCCTCCTCCTCGGCCTGCCCCTGCGCGGTTTCCTCGTCCTGCTGCTCGGGCTCGGGCGGCTCGACCAGCTCGGTCGCAGCCTCCTCCTGGGCGACGCCCTCGGCGTCCACCGGCCCGGCTTCCTCGTCGGCGATCACCAGCGAATCCTCGATGCCCCAGCGCCGCTCGGCGACGCGAGCCTGCTTGCCCACCTTGTCGCGCAGGTAGTAGAGCTTCGCCCGGCGCACGTCGCCCCGCGCGGCGACCTCGAGCCGCTCAATCTTGGGAGAGTGGATGGGGAAGGTCCGCTCGACCCCGACACCGAAGGAGTTCTTGCGCACGGTGAAGGTCTCCCGCATGCCGGAGCCCTGACGCTTGATCACTATCCCCTCGAAGATCTGGGTACGGCGCCGCTGCCCCTCTATGACCTGAAAATGGACCTTGACGCGGTCACCCGCGGAGAACCGCGGGTGCTTGCGGATGGCGCGCTGCTCGATGCTGTCGATGACAGAGGTCATGGCTGAGGGAGGCTGGAAGGCTCAAATCTTCTGGGAAGGGGTTGGCTCGCGGTTCACCGCGCCGGCCGGCGGCGAATGGTAGCGGAGACTAAGCGGATGGCCGCCTGGCGCCGCGGTCGCGGCTGCGCCCGCGGCGCCACTCCCGGACCCTGGCGTGATCCCCTGAGAGCAGGATCTCCGGCACCGCCCATCCCCTGTAGTCCGCCGGGCGGGTGTAGTGCGGATACTCGGGATCTCCGCCCAGAGCCTCGCTGAAAGATTCCTCGATCGCGCTGTGCGGGTCGCCGAGGGCTTCCGGCAGTTTGCGCAGGACCGCATCGGCGACGACCATCGCCGCGATCTCGCCGCCTGCCAGCACGTAGCGGCCGATCGAGATCGCGTCGGTGGCGAGATGCTCGTGGACCCGCTCGTCGAAGCCCTCGTAGCGCCCGCAGAGAAGCGTCAGTTCCCGCTCACCCGCCAGCTCACCCGCCAGCGCATCGTCGAACTGCCGCCCCCCAGGCGAGAGCACGACGATACGCCGACCGGAGCGCTCTCCTCCGTATCTGGCTTCGAGCGCGGCGTCGACGACGTCGACTCGCATGACCATCCCCGCCCCTCCCCCATACGGCGTGTCGTCGACCCGGCCGCCCTTCAGCGGCGT
>JBHEMJ010000083.1:0-5102 GCA_046262655.1 Solirubrobacterales bacterium
GTGACCTCGATGATGATCACCTTCATCAGCTCGGGGTCGTGGCGGTAGGAGTCGATGATGAAACCGGCGACCCCGGCGAGCTTCTCGCGCGGGGTGCCCAGCTCACGGTCGGCCTGCTCGGTGGCCGCCAGCAGCAGCGACCAGCGCTCGCCGAAGACCTCGTTGAGGATCTCTTCCTTGGAGTTGAAGTAGTGGTAGACGAGCCCGTAGGCGACCCCGGCCTCGGCGGCGATGTCGGCGACTCGGCAGTTGTGAAAACCCTGGCGGGCGAAGACGCGGATCGCAGCTTCGAGGATCTGACGGCGCTTCTCGACGGGGCTCGAGGCGGCCATCAGGCGGCCCCGGCTGTAGCCGGTGCGGCCCGCAGCATTCCCTCGGGCCAGAGATAGGCGGAGGGGCGGCGATTGGCGAGCGAGGGAAGCTCGGCGCGAACCCGCTCGAGCTCGCGGAGGTCGAGCTCGACGGCGGCGATCCCCTCCCCCGCCTCGATCGCGGCAAGCACCCGCCCCCACGGGTCAACGATCATCGAGTGCCCATAGGAGTCGTAGTGGGGCGGCGTGGTGCCGCTCTGGTTGGCGGCAATCACGAAAGACTGGTTCTCGATCGCCCGCGCCCGCAGCAGGATCTCCCAGTGCTCGCGGCCGGTCTCGCTGGTGAATGCCGAGGGGACGGCGACCACCTGGGCGCCGCGCAGGGCGAGGATCCGGTAGAGCTCGGGAAAGCGCAGGTCATAACAGACGCTCATCCCGAGCCGGAACTCCCCCATTTCGGCGACGACGATCTCCTCGCCGGGCGACTCCGCCTCTGACTCGCGGTAGGCGACTCCGCCGAGATCGACGTCGAACATGTGGATCTTGCGGTAGGTCGCCGCGATAACGCCCGCCGGATCGATCAGCAACGAGGTGTTCGCGAGCCGTTCAGCACCCTCGAGACGCTCGGCAAAGCTGCCGGCGAGCAGGTGCACTCCGAGCTCCCGCGCCCAGCTGCGGGCGGCGGTGATCGCTGGTCCATCGATCGGCTCGGCGCCCGAGCGAAGCTCCTCGGTCGAGCCGAGCAGCGTCCACTTCTCGGGCAGCACGATCAGCCCGGCACCGTCGGCCGCCGCCTGGCGGACCAGCCGCTCGGCGACCTCGAGATTCCGGTCGCGATCGGCGTTCGAGTTGAGCTGTACGGCTGCGGCGCGCATTCGGTTGACTGACCAGTCAATCTAGCGCCGATCGCCGACGCGTGGCCGCAGCCCGGCTACCGTGGGCGGCGTGCCTCAAGACGGCCGGTGGCCATCGATGAAAGCACACACGAGACACGCCTCCCGCAATAGGATCGCGCCGGTGAAGGCGCTGGTTACCGGAGCGACGGGCAAGGTCGGCCACGCGATCGCCGCCGCGCTGCTCGCCCGCGGCGACGAGGTGCGGGCGCTGGTCCGGGATCCCCGGCGGGCAGCCGCCGTGCTGCCACCGGGTGCCGAGCCGGTGCGCGGCGACGTCACCGACCCTGGCTCCCTGGCCGCCGCTGCCGAGGGGCGCGAGGTCGTCTTCAATGCGATGGGGATTCCCGAGCAGTGGCGCGCCGATGTAGCTGAGTTCGACCGCGTCAACGCCCGGGGCAGCGGCGCCGTCGCCCGCGCCGCCCGCGAGGCCGGCGTCAGGCGCCTGGTCCACACCTCGACCATCGACGTCTTCCACGCCGAGCGGGGGGCGAGCTTCGACGAGTCCGAGCTCGCCACCTATCCCAAAGGCACCGCCTACGAGCGCTCCAAGCAGCACGCCGAAGAGCTGGTGCTGGCCGAGCGCGGCCACGGCCTCGAGGTGGTGATCGTCAACCCGGCCGGCGTCTACGGGCCCGGCCCCAGCGCCAGCGTCTCCTTCGACGAGGGAATGTTCACCCCGATCGTCAACAAGCGCCTACCGGCGCTACCGCCCGGGGGCCTCGGCCTTGTTTTCTCCCCGGGCGCCGCCGAGGGTCACCTGCTGGCGGCGCAGAAAGGCGCCGACGGCGAGCGCTACATCCTCTGCGACGCCTACGCAACGACCCGCGAGCTCGCCGAGCGGGTGGTCGCGGTCGCGGGACGTGGCCGCGTGCCGTTCACCCTGCCGACGCCGTTGGCCAAAGGCCTGGCCGTCGGCGGCGAGGCCGTCTCAAAGGTGATCAAGCGCCCGCCGTTGGTTTCCGGGGGCCAGGTCTATTTCTTCAACTGGCAGGCCCGACCCGACTCCGGCAAGGCCCAGCGTGAGCTCGGCTGGAAGCCGACGCCGCTGGCCGAGGGATTGCGCATCACCCTCGGCGACCTGGGGCTGCTCTAGACGGGGCCGCCGTGCCGATGCCGGGCAGAAAGCGCCCAACCCGCCGCTGGTAGGCCGCATAGGCGTCGCCGTGGGCCTGGCTCATGAACGGCTCCTCGACCAGGCGCACGGTCCCCTCGAGTGCAAGAAAGACCATCACCACGGTCGCGATCGCGGGCACCGTCGGGACCATCAGCGCGAAGCCGATCCAGGCCGCCATCATCGCGGTGTAGATCGGGTTGCGGCACAGCGAGAACAAGCCGCCCGTGACGAGCTCGGTGTCCTGCTCGCCGCTTACCCCCACCCGCCACGAGTTACCCATTCCCATCTGCGCAGCGAACACGCCGGCGATCCCGAGGCCGCCCAGCACGATGCCGACGGCGTGTCCGAAGCTGCCGTCGAACCGATCGATCGTCTCCAGCGAATCCTCGACCACCAGCAGCGGGGAGGACGCCCCCACCGCAATGGCGACGATGAACAGGACGCCGCTCAACCAGGCGAGGAGGCCGGCGCCCCGCTCGAGACCGACCAGGCCGCTGCCGCCCGCGCGCCGGCGCTGGATCACGATGCGCGCTACCAGGCTCACGCCGAACACGCCCAGCATCACGAGGGCGAGCTCAGCCATCCTGGCTAGCCCGGGGAGCCGCGGCGACGCTCGAGCTCGGCAACCAGCTGCTTGGTATGCAGGGCGGCGAGCAGGTCGTTCAGAGGCTGGATTCCCGCCTCGATCAGCTCCATCGCCCGGTCGGAGTCCATCTCGCCGGCCAGCCGCTCCATCAACACGTCGACCTCCTGCTTGACCAGCTCGGCCATCGAGTCCTTGTAGCGGACTGTGTCGTAGACGGTGAAGCCGATCCGCTCGTCGTAGCCCCCGGCACGAAAGCGCGAGATCGCCTCGATCACGCGCACGTCACTGGGCGAGTAGCCGTCATCGTCGGGATTTAGCACTCCGAGGCCCGCGAGCCGGTCGAGCGCTTCCTGAGGAACGTCGTAGCGGTGGCGCAGCTCGGGGGCCGTGATCCGCTCGCTCTCGCTCTCCCGGGCGCGCTCGAGGAGCTTCTCGCCGAGCTCGATCAGGGCCTTGGCCCGGTCGGGGTTCTCCTCGAGCAGCTCGCGGATCACCTTCAAGGGCATGAAGCGCTCTTCCTGCAGCTGCTTGATCAGACGGATCCGCTCGACGAACTCGGGCGGGTAGTAGGCCATGTTGCGAGAGGTCTTGACCGGCTCGGGCAGCAAACCCTCGCGGAGGTAGTGCTTGATCGTCGCCGCCGAGACGCCTGACGCCTCGGCCAACTGCTTCATGCGCAGCAATCCATTGCCCGCCGCCTCCTCCGTTCGACTCCGCCGGTCCTCGGTGTGTCGTCCGTCGGCGGGGGCCGCGGGGTTTGCGGCGGGCTTGCTCATGAGAGGAACGAGCCCTGCTTGCCGGCCTCGGCTTCGGCGACGGCCCCGGACTCCTTCAGCGCCGCGATCTGCTCCTCGGAATAGCCGGCCGCCTCCAGCACCTCGTCGGTGTGCTGGCCCAGCGCCGGGCCCGGCGACCGGTTGGGATCGCCGGGTGTGCGTGACATCTTCACCGGCACCCCCAGCAGCCGCACCGGCCGCTCGGCGCCGGGCTGGTCGAGCTCGGCCACCATCTCGCGCGCCGCGACCAGCTCGGAGTCGAGCGCCTCGTCGAGGTCGAGCACCGGCTCCAGGCAGCAGTCGTTGTGGGAGGCGAACTCGCGCCACTCCTCCCGGGAGCGCCCGGCGAAGATCTTCTCGACCTCGGCATGAGCCTCGCTGTCGGGCTTCTCGAATGCCTTGTCGAGCAGGTCCTCGCGGCCGACGCCCTTGCAGAAGGCGCTCCAGAACTTCGGCTCCAGCGCTCCCAGGGTCACGTGGCCGTCCTTGCACGCGTAGGGCCGGTAACAGATGGCCGCTCCGCTGAGCATCACCTCGCCGCGCCTCGGCACCACGCCGTCGGCGAGATAGGCGCCGGCGACCATCGCCAGCCAGGCGAGCGAGCCGTCGGTCATCGAGACATCGACGAGCTGGCCCTGGCCAGAGCGCTCGCGCTCGCGCAGCGCCGCCATGATCCCGAAGGCGGCCATCAGCCCGCCGCCGCCGAGGTCGGCGATCTGGCCCGAGGACTGAACCGGCGGCCCGCCCTTCTCCCCGGTCAGGCCGAGAAGGCCGTTGAGGCCCAGGTAATTCATGTCATGCCCGGAGCGGTCGCGGTTGGGGCCGTCCTGGCCGTAGCCGGTGATCGCGCAGTAGACGAGTCCCGGGTTCTCCTCGCGCAGGCGCTCGTAGCCGACCCCGAGGCGGTCGAGCACGCCCGGCCGGAAGGACTCGAGCAGCACGTCGTATTCGCGGGCCAGGCGCAGCAGCACCTTCTGACCCTGCTCCTTCTTCAAATCGATGCGGATCGAGCGCTTGCCGCGGTTCAGGGCGAGGAACAAGGCCCCCTTGGCCGAGTCATCGGCGCCCTCGTAGAACGGCGGCGCCCAGCGCACATAGTCGCCCATGCGCGTGTCCTCGACCTTCAGCACCTCGGCGCCGAAGTCGGCCAGCATCAGCGAACAGAATCCGCCCGGCAGTAGCCGCGACAGATCGAGGACCTTGACGTCGCTGAGCGCGGCATTCACCGGCATCTCCTCCGCTCAGCAACCCGAAGGGGAGCGGTAATGCCGGCGCAGCCGGCATGCGGGGATGCCGGGTGATGTCTCATGCGACCGGCAGGTTGCTGCGCAGGCCGAGGAGTTTTCGGGCCTCGGGGATGGTTGCCGCGCGGCGTCCGATGTCCTCGGCCATCTGGCGCGCCTTGGCGATCAGCTCGCC
>JBHEMJ010000084.1:0-10903 GCA_046262655.1 Solirubrobacterales bacterium
ATAAAGGGCCGAGGCGTATTTGGCGCTGTAGGCGACGATCGAGGTATCGGAGTGGCCCTCCTCGTCGAGCTGAAAGCGAATGGCGCCGATTCGCCCGTCCATCATGTCGGAGGGAGCGACCGCGTCGGCCCCGGCCTCCGCATGGGAGATCGCCGTCTTGGCCAACAGCTCAACCGTCAGATCGTTGTCAACCACGGCCTCGTCTGAGCCGCCCAGCGGAGCCTCAGCATCCCCCCGGCCGGGACTTTCACCCGGCAGCCGCTCGCGGATGCCGGGTGATGTGAGGACGCCGCAGTGGCCATGGGTCGTGTATTCGCAGAGGCAGACGTCGGTGATCACCACCAGGTCGGGATGGGTTTCCTTGAGCGCCCTGGTCGCCATCTGGATCACGCCTTCGTCGTCATAGGCGCCGCTGCCGAACTCGTCCTTGTCAGCGGGGATGCCGAACAGCAGCACCGCCCCGACCCCGGCGGCGGCGAGCTCGCCCGCCTCGCTGACCAGCTCGGTGATCGAAAGGCGCTCGACGCCGGGCATCGAGGGAATCGCCTCGCGCACCGCGGCGCCGGCGGTGACGAACAGCGGCTGCACGAGGTGGCCGGGCGTGAGCTCGGTCTCGCGGACCAGCTCGCGCAGGGCCTTGGTCCTGCGCAAACGGCGCAGGCGGGTCGCGGGAAAACTCATCGGACTTGATTCTAGGAGGGTCGGAGCGTCAGCCTGGGCGCGGCCTGTTCCTGAGCGTGACGGAACCTGCGGGGCGGATCTCTAAGGGATGCGACGCAGGGCGACGCGGGCGACCAACCCATAGGCGAGCGTGAGAGCGGCAAGATGGGCGACGGGGCCGAGCAGCCCCGGCCCGACCGGGTCCAGAGCTCCCGACATCGCCTTCTGGGCGGGAGCAAAGGGGAACAGGTCGGTGACGATCTGGATCAGGTCGTAGACAGCCGGTGCCACGGTCCCCGAGGGGACCAGCGAGAGGAAGGCGATCGGCAGCGAAACCATGAAGGCAAGCAGCGAGCTCGCCCGCACCTCCGGCGCGGCGGCGCCGATCGCGGCCCCCATCGCAGCGAAGCCGGCCCCGCCGGCGAGGATCGCGACGACGATCAGCGGCGTTCGGGCCCAGTCGATCGAGACGAACAGCTGCAGCCCGGCCAGCATCAGCAGCGTCACGGCGAGCGAGCAGATCACCCCGAGAACCACCTTCTCGGCCAGCAGGCCGGTGCCGGAGACCAGGCCGCGGGTGATGCGGCGAAAGGTGTTCTCCTCGTGTTCCAAAGCCAGCGAGCCGGCGACCAGCAGCACGGTGACAAACATCAGGGTGATGGTCGCCGCGACCGAGATGGCGAAGCTGTCGAGCTCGGGCACGGAACCGGAGACGACCTGCTTGTCAACCTTGATCGGCTCCTTGACCGAGGCCAGAAGCTGATCGGCGACGTCGAGGTTCTGGCGCGCGAGGCGGGCGAAGTTGACGACCTGCTCGACTGCCGTGCGGTCCTGGCTGCCCGGGGGCAGCTTCCGGGCCACCGTCTCGAGCAGCTTCTGGGTGTTCTCGAGTCCCAGCACCTGCAGCGATTGGCCGAGGAACCCGAAGTCCCCACCCTTCAGCAGCAGATCGAGATAGTCGAGCAACACCCCGGAGAACTGGTTGGAGACACGCAGGTTGGCCTCGTTGATCAGGGTGCTGATTCGGTCATCGACCAGCCGAGCCTTGACCGGATCTTCCTCGTTGACGACCACCTCCACCGTGGGCTGCTCGAAGCCCGAGGTCGAGAGCTGGGCACGCAGCTTGTCGACCAGGTCGCTTGGCAGGATCAGGGCGGCGAGCACCTCCCCGTCCTTGACCTTCTGGATCGCCTCCTCGCGGCTGCTCACCCGCACGCAATCAATCCGCCCACAGAGCTGGTCGCGGGCGGAATTCTCGTCAAGGCGGGCATTGCCGAGGTTCAACGAGTCCCCCTTCGGCACCTCGTTGAGGAAAG
This sequence comes from Solirubrobacterales bacterium, assembly GCA_046262655.1. GTDB lineage: Bacteria > Actinomycetota > Thermoleophilia > Solirubrobacterales > 70-9 > JBHEMJ01. Next base: position 1,977 of record JBHEMJ010000084.1, read on the forward strand.
CCACCCGCGGCTTGTCGGGCCCGCGCGAGAGCGCGAAGCCGACCAACAGCGCAATCACGATCGGATAGACGATCAGCAGCGCCGTGACCAGAGGTGAGCGGCGGAGGATCTGCAGGTCTTTGACAAGCAGCCAGCGCATCTAATGGCCTCGGTGGGCGAGAAAGGAGACGAATGCCTCCTCGAAGTCGGCCGCCTTGCGGCCGCCTTCCTTGGCGACCGTCGTGTGGAAGACGCGTGAGGTGCCGTGGAAGAGGACCTCGCCGTCGGCCATCACCAGCAGCCGGTCGCCGTAGCGCTCGGCCTCGTGGATGTGGTGGGTCGAGAAGATGACCGTGGTCCCACCGCCGGCCAGTCCCAGCACGAACTCCCACAACCGGGCCCGCTGGCGCGGGTCAAGGCCGGTGCTGGGCTCGTCGAGCAACAACACCGTGGGCTGGGCCAATAGCCCGATGGCGATATTCACCCGTTGCTGGTTACCGCCTGAGAGCTCGGAGACCGGGTCGTCGCGGCGGGCGCCCAGGTCGGCCTGCTCGAGCATCCGCTCCACAGCGGCCTCGACGTCCTCGACCCGCTCCAAGCGCGCGAACAGGCGCAGGTTCTCCGCCACCGTGAGGCTGCTGTAGACAGAGGCTCCCTGCGGCACCCAGCCGATGCCTCCGGACGGTGTCGCCCGGCGGACCTCACTCCCGGCATCCTGCTTGACGATCCCCGCCAGAATCGAGAGCAACGTGGTCTTACCCGCTCCGTTGGGCCCGATCACCGCCAGCAGCTCCCCGGCGCGGGCCTCGAAGCTGACCGCGTCCAACGCCTTGCGGGAGCCGTAGCGCTTGCTCAGATCCCTCACCTCGAGCGCCGGCGCCTTCGCGCCTCGCCCACGTTCGCCGGTGGCCTTGCGGTTTGGGGTCTTACGGGCGGCGGCCACGGGGCGGGGAACGCTAGAGGATCACTGCCTGGCGCTCCTCAGCATCCGGCGGCCGCCCGCCATCCACCGCCCACCATCTGCATCAGCCGCTCGCCTTCGGGCCCCCCTCATCATCAGCCCGCTCGCCTTCGGGCTCGCTTTGCGCAGGAGGCGGGGGATAGTGTGAGCCGATGCGGGTGCTGTTCATCGCCGACGTCGTCGGCAAACCGGGGCGCCGCGGTCTCGCCGCGGCGATGCCCGAGCTGCGCGACCGGCATTCCCCAGAGCTGGTGGTCGTAAACGCGGAGAACTCGGCGGGCGGGGTGGGAGTGACCGAGAAGTCCGCCGAGGACCTGTTCGAGGCCGGCGCCGACGCACTCACCCTCGGCAACCACACCTACCGCCATCGCGATGCCTACGAGTACCTCGACCGCGAGCAACGCATCGTGCGTCCCGCCAACTACCCGGTCGCCAACCCAGGCCGGGGCTCGACCGTAATCTCGGCCGGCGGCATGAGGGTCGGGGTGCTCAGCCTCAGCGGCCAGGTCCACCTCAACGTAGCTCGTAACGCCTTCCACACCGCCGATGCAGAGCTCGATCGCCTCGAAGGCGAGACCGACGCGGTGTTGGTCGACTTCCATGCCGAGGTGACCAGCGAGAAGGTGGCGATGGGCTGGCACCTCGACGGCCGTGCCGCCGCGGTCCTCGGCACCCACACCCACGTGCCCACCGCCGACGCCCGTGTGCTGCCCGGGGGCACCGCGGTGCTCACCGACGTCGGCATGACCGGCGCGCGCAATGGAATCATCGGGGTCAAGCGCAAGCAGGCGATCGAGGCCTTCCTCACCCAGATGCCGGTTCGCTTCGAAACCGCCGAGGAAGACGTCTGGATCAACGGAGCCGTGATCGAAGTCAACGAGAGAGGCCTGGCCGACTCGATCGAGCAAATCCTGATGCCGGCACCGGCGGAGTCGTAGGGAGCCCCTATCGCGGCGCCGGCGCGCGCAAGGCTGCCGGTCGCAGCGCCCAGCGCCGTTTCCTCTCCTTCACCCTGACCGGCTGCGGTGCAACCCCGGCCACCATCGCCACCACATACAGCCCGAAGAACCATGGGACGTACAAGTAGAACCAGTGCTCGACGGTCAACTGGAACGCAATCAGCACCGCCGCCGCCAAAGCAGCCACAGTTTCCGGCGTCTTGTGCCGCGGCAGAAACGCAACCGCCGAGGCCAGCACCCCCGCCGAGGCCAACACGATCGTGCGGAGCGGCCCGAGATCGACCTGCCCCCAGATCGAAAATGGCGAGTCGCGACCCGACTGGAAGTCGATCGTACGGTCGATGAAGGTGCCGATCCCGGGGTCAAACAGAGTCTGCGCCATGACGATCACCAGCGTGACGGCGAACGCGATGCTGAAGACGCCTACCGCTCGGCCCGCGGGTCCTGTCACCGAAAATCTCGAGGCCCCTGCCCCGTTCGGGGCACTGGTGCGCGCACCGGCGTTGCTCGCGACCTCGAAACTTTCGGCGACCTTCGCCGGAGGAACGTAGGTCGCGAACAGCGGTGCCAGCGGTAGCGGTGCGAACTTGGTTGCCGAGGACAACGCCAGCGTGACGCCGCGTTTCGCCGGCGAGCTGAGCACCAGCATGGTCGCCACGAGCAACGCTGCGACCAGTGAATCGTTCGTATTCGACTCCAGGGCGAAGGTGGTGTAGGGGCAGGCGGCCCAGGCGAAGGCGAGGATGATTCCCAGGTCCTTGCCGGCCTGACCGTGGCGTAAGCGCCGTCCGAGCAGGAAAAGGCCGGCGATGGTGGCGAGGTCGAAGAAGATGGCCGCGGCGTGGGCGGCGGGGAGGTCGTCCCAGTTGCCGGACCAGGGGAAGGCCTGCTCGAAGGGGACGTAGGCGTAGTAGGCGACGGGGCCATAGGTGTCACCGCGGAGGTCGTTGGAGGGGAAGTTTCCGTAGAGCGTGTCGCCATCGGCGATCTTGTCGGCGCCGACGACGCCGGAGTATCCGACGTCGATGACATTCGAATCGGCGATATTGAGGCCGACCCGGAAGCCGATCAGGAAAAGGACCCCGATCGCCAGCCAGGTGACTGGAATGGTGGGCCGCAGCCCCGGGCACCCGCGAAAGCCCATCCAAAGTGCCCGCCCCAGCAGGTAGAGCAGGACCGGATAGACGAGCGGAACCGAGACTCCGATCTCGCCGTTGTTGAAGAAGAAGTGGGAGACGCCGAAGCCGCCGGTCAGCACCAGTAGGTCGAGATTGGCGGGGCGGAGAGGGCGCCGCCAGTCGAACAGGCCGATGACGAAGATGGCGCAGAGCGGCAGCCAGATGTAGGGCGCGTTGACCTTGCGGCCGAAGGCGCCGTCGTAGCCCCGGGCCATGCGCCAGGCCACTTGGTAGCCGGTCCAGGTCTCGCGCACCTGCCCGGTCGCATCGTCGACGACCACCTGCACGAGCTCCTTGCCGTCGCCGACGAAGCCGACCTGCCAGTCACCGGAGTCCTGCTGTTCGGCGACCGGTGCGAGGTCGTGATGGGCGCGGCGGGCAGCGACAACCTGGGCGGTCCTGCCCGCAATCTCCTCGGCTTGCTTCTGACCGACCGGGTGCAGCTTTTCGATCGCCTTGATCGTGGCCTTTGCGCCGGCAGTATCGATGGCGGCGGGGGCGGATGGCGCGGTAACCAGAGCTGCGGCCAAGACCAGCCCCGAAAGCACCGGCGCTACTCGTCGACGAAGGTCCACAGCTTGTTGCCGATGAAGTTGAATGGCATCGCGATCGCCACCGCGATGGCCTGGGCCGGCAGCTCCGAGGCTCCCCCGCGGACCAACAGCTCGAGGGCGATGAGATTGACGAGCAACCCGAGCACGCTGATGACCAGAAAGCGCGCCGCCTGGAAGCCGGCGTGGCCATGGCCGGCGGCGAATGTCCAGTGGCGATTCCAATAGAAGTTGTTGGAGACGGCGACCACGAAGGCGCCAATCGCAGCGGCTATGTGGTGGAGGCTCAGCGGTCCGTTGAGCGCGGCGAAGACGACCAGATTGATCACGTAACCCGAGCCCCCGACAGCGCCGAACTTGATCAGCTGGGTCCAGTTCTCGGACTTGCGCGCCCCGCGGCCGATCCGCTTGGCCGTTTCGACCGGGCTCATTCCGACAGCCTCCCTTCGGACAGGGCGCGATGATGAGGACCCCGGTGGGGTCTCATAGGACCGGTGCCGGCGGGTGCAAGCCGAAATGGCCGAGGATGACCGCCGCTTGGTCGCGCAGAGCCCACTGGTCGCGGCGGCCGGGACGCCTCGGGCCACAACCGCAGAGAATCATCGGCGCCAGGGAGTCGTCGCGGTGCAGGGAGCCGTGGCTGCCACCGCCGATGTGGGTAGTCCCACCCCAATCCACGCACTCATACCCCTCGGCGGCCGAAATCAGCAGATCGCCGGCGGTCGGGGCACTGAGCGCCGACCACAGGCGCGCAAAGGCGTCCGGGTAGGAGTGGCTGTCGACCCGCCGCGGGCTGCGCTCCGCATCGATCGTTTCCAGCTCCCCGCTCAGCAACCAGCGATTGCCGCGGCGGTCGCGGAAACCGGGACCGGGTCGGAAGCGCAGCTCCCTCCCCCCACGCTCGACCACGGCCTCGCTGCCGACCGGTAGCCCGGCGGGACCGGCACGATCGACCGGCTCGCCGCCGGGACCCGCCATCCAGGCAATCAGATCCACTCCCGCCAGCTCGCGAGTGTGGTCGCGGAGCTTGGCGTGTCGGCCGGCGAAGTCGCGGTGGTCGCCGAGAATGTAGACCGCGCCGGCTCGCGAGGTCGGGCTGACCGCGATCTCGGCGTCCTCGGGGTGCTCGTCATCGGGCTGCAGCACGCGCCAGCGGCGACCCAGCTCGTCGGCCAGCGGCAGCGCGTCGGTGATCTCGGTCTGCGCGTGGTCGGCGACGATCAACGCCGCGTTTGCGTCGAGAAAGGCGGCGAGTCCTCCCGCGGTGTCGATCACCCGCGCCATGCAATCGTCGGCGCCGGCGATCGAGTCGAGCTGGCCCTCCGGCCCGTGGCGATGGGAGTGGAAGTCGTTGTCGGGCAGGCTCAGCAGCATGAACTCGTAGAGATCGCGCTTGATCAGCTCCTCCGCGACGCAGGTCGAGTATTCGTCGCGGATCCCGGGGCGGGAGAAGGTAGCTACGCACGGCACCTTACGGCTCGCATAGAGATCGCCGTAGAAGAGCTCATCGGGCCCCCACACGGCGTGGCGGAACCTGACCGCCTCGGCCATCCGCTTGGCCATGCCCTCGAGGCTGACCTGGTGGCGCTGACGGCCACGATAGATGAGGAATGGCGTGCAGGCGGTGCGGATGCCCGCGTCGCCCAGTCGCTCGAAAATGGTCTCGACCTCGGGGCTGAGATGGCCCAGGTTCATGTTGTACACGAGGTCGTACAAGGCCCGGAACATGCCGAAGGCGCGGGTCGCCTCGAACGACGAGCCGTACTCGACGTAGCGGCTCTCCAGCCTGCTGTACCAGTTCATTCCCATGATCCAGTGGCCGCCCGGCCCGACGCCGGTGGTGATCTCCGAGGTGGCGACCGGGGTCACCGAGGGAAAGCTGGAGACCACGTTCTCGATCAGAGCGCCGCGCTCGATCAGTGACTCGAAGGTCGGCGCCCGCCCCGACTCCACGGCGCGCAGCAGCATGCCGGGATGCATCGCGTCGACTACGACAAGGATCAGCTTCTTGGCCATCGTGCGGCTAGATGACCGATTGCCCTAGCGAAGGACGCGCAGGCCCTCGTGCTTGCGGGCCTCGCGGCGGCGGCGGGAGACCCCCAGCCAGCCCAGCCCGGCGTCCGCGACCAGGGCCAACGGGGAGAGGAACAGCGCCACCAAGGCGAGCAGCAGGGCGGCGGCCGCGACCATCAGGCTGACCGTGGTTGAGCTCGCCTCGGCCCTCTGGCTGGCGCCGGCGACCACGGAATGGGTGACGAGCATCGCGAAGCCTCCCACCGGCGCGCCGGCCAAGATGCCCGGCCAGCTGGTGTCGGTGGCGCTGGTCAGCGAAGCCGCGAACAGGGCCCCACCGGCGGCGGCGGCGAGGGCGATCAGAAAGGGTTTCTCGGGTCCCTCGTGGGCCAGGCAGCCGGCCAGCATCCCGGCGGCGGTAGCCAGGCCAACCCCTTGACAAATGGCGAGAAACAGATCCACGGACAGGGCTGCAGGCTACCGCGCTCCGCCGCTTCCCCCTCGCAAGGCCGCCTGCGCAAGTTGGTGGCACAACGACGAGCGCCCCCGGCCTGGTCCACACTTCGAGGATGGCCGAAGAACCGAAACCCCGCCACCAGACCGGCCCCGGCCGAGCGCCGCGCCGGCGGGCCCACACCACCTCCCGGGACCTGCAGCGCTACGCCCGACTGTTCGCCGAGCGCACGGGCGTGATGCGCTCCTCCGCGATGCGTGACCTGATGGCGATCACCGCCCGTCCCGATGTGATCTCGCTGGCGGGCGGCCTGCCCGACACCTCCACCTTCCCGCCGGAGAGCTTCGCCGCCCAGATGACGCGCATTGCCCAGGAGTCTTCCGCCGAGGCCCTTCAATACGGTCCGACCGAGGGCTTCGAGGAAACCAAGGCATGCATCGCCGAGGTGATGGCCGCCGAGGACATGCAGGTCGATCCCGAGGACCTGATCGTTACCACCGGAGGCCAGCAGGCGATCGACCTCGTCTGCAAGACGCTGCTCGATCCCGGTGACCCGGTGATCTGCGAGGCGCCGACCTATCCCGGCGCGGTTCCCACCCTGTGTAGCTACGAGGCCGACGTGATCCAGGTCGAAATCGACGCGCACGGCATGCGCATCGACCTCCTCGAGGAGGTGCTGACGCGCCTCGACCGCGAAAAGCGCCGGCCGAAGTTCATCTACTCGGTGCCCACTTTCCAGAATCCCGGCGGTGTCACCCTCTCAGGTGAGCGGCGGCGGCGGCTGGTCGAGATCGCCCGGGAGCGCGAGGTGCTGATTCTGGAGGACAATCCCTACGGCCTGCTGCGCTTCGAGGGCGACCCGGAGACCACGCTGCTGGCCCTCGACGGGGGCGACTTCGTCCTCTACACCGGCACCTTGTCGAAGATCCTCTCGCCCGGCATCCGCATCGGCTGGGTGGTGGCGCCACCCCCGGTGCTGGAGAAGATCGGCCTGGGCAAGCAGGCCGCAGACCTCTGCACTTCCACCCTGACCCAGTATTTCGTGCGCGAGTACTTCGCCGAGGGCAACTGGCGGAGCTACATCGGCGACCTGATCGAGATCTACCGCGAACGACGCGACGCGATGCTGGCGGCCCTGACCGAGCACTTCCCCGAGCAGGCGAGTTGGACCCACCCGCAGGGAGGGCTGTTCGTGTGGGTCACCCTGCCCGAATACATCGACACCACCGACCTGCTCGCCAAGGCGCTGCGCGAAAACGTCGCCTTCGTGCCGGGACGCGCCGCCTACGTCGACGGCCGGGGGGCCTCAGCGATGCGCTTGAACTTCTCCGGCTCCACCTCCGAGGAGATCCGGGAAGGAATCCGGCGGATAGGTACTGTGGTCGCCGAACAGGTCGCGCTGTACGAATCGCTGACAACGACTGATCCTGCGTCACCCGGCAGCCGCGAGCGGCCGCCGGGTGAAAGTCCAGGCCGGGGGGATGCTCAGGACAGCTCCGGTGAGGTGATCCCGATGCCGCCGAGGGATGCCCGCGAATGAAGGTTGCCGTTCTGAAGGGCGGTCGTTCGCTTGAGCGCACGGTTTCGCTGCGCTCCGGGGCGCGGGTCGAGGACGCGCTGGGAGGACTGGGCCACGAGGTGCTTCCCCTCGACGTCGGCGCCGACCTGGTTTCGCGGCTGCGCGCCGAACGCCCGGAGGTCGCCTTCATCGCCCTGCACGGGCCGGGCGGCGAGGACGGCACGGTCCAGGAGTTGCTCGAGATCCTCGGCATCCCGTACACCGGACCCGGGGTCGCGGCCTGCGAGCGTTGCGCGGACAAGGTGGTGGCAAAACAGCTCTTCCGGGCGGCCGGCATCGCGACACCCGACTGGTTCGCCTTCAACGCGACCGCGTTCGGGGAGCTCGGCGCTGGGGACGCGCTGCTCGAGATCGAGCAGCAGCTCGGATTTCCGCTGGTGGTCAAGCCGGCCTCCCAGGGCTCGGCGCTGGGGGTACGCTTCGCCGCCGCCCGCAGGCAGGTGCCCAGCGCCCTGGTCGCGGCCTTCAGCTATGGCGACCGGGTGCTGATCGAGTCATACGTCGAAGGACGAGAGCTGGCAATCGGCGTGATCGACGGTGAGCCGTTGCCCGCGGTGGAGGTCGTCCCCCACGCCGACGATGCCTACGACTACGAGGCTCGCTACTCGATCGGGCGCACCGATTTCGCCTGTCCCGCCGAGCTGCCCCCGGGCCGGGCGCAGGAGGTCGGCGAACTTGCGGTTCGCGCCTATCGCACGCTCGGCTGCACCGGCGCGGTCCGCGTCGACGCAATGCTCGGAGACGGCGAGCCCGAAGTGCTCGAGGTCAACGCGGTGCCCGGGCTCACCGACACCAGCCTGCTGCCGATGGCGGCGGAGGCGGCCGGAATGAGCTTCGAAAAGCTGGTCGGGCGGCTGGTCGGGCTGGCGCGAGCCGACTCAGCTGTCGTCTGAGGCGAAGTCCTCCGGCGAGACGTTGTCGAGGAACTCCTTGAACTTGTCGACGACCTCCTCGGTGTCCTCGACCTCATGCTCAAACTCGATCGCGGACTCCTCGATCACGTCCTCGGCGGCGAAGATCGGCGCCTCGACGCGTACAGCCAGCGCCAGGGCGTCGGACGGACGGGAATCGATCTCGACCTCGGAACCGTTGACCGAGATCGTGATCTGGGCGAAGAAGGTGTTGTCGCGAAGCTCGGTGACCGAGACCTTCTCGCACTTGGCGTCCATCTGATCGAGCAGCTCGCTGAGCAGATCGTGAGTCATCGGGCGCGGGGTGCTGTTGCCCTGCAGCTTCATCAGGATCGCCGCTGC
>JBHEMJ010000085.1:0-4511 GCA_046262655.1 Solirubrobacterales bacterium
AAGTAGAGGTAGATCGCGAGATTGCTGAAGGCCCCCTGGCTGGGTTTTGCGTCGGCGACGATCTGCTGGGCTTGGGCGGCGGCCTTGATGTTGGTATCCGCCTCGCCGGCCGAGGTCGCGGCCTGGGCAAGGCCGAGGTATGCCTGGGCCATCAGCGTGGCCACGTTGGAGCTCGGCTGCGGCGGATCGAGCTTCAGGTAGGCGTCCCAGGCGTCGGCGGCACGCTGAAACTCCTCGATCGAGTCAGCCGTGGCCTGGGTCTGACCGGTGTCGGGATCCGTGTCGAGTTGGCTGTTGCCGGCGAGAAAGTGGACCCGGGCGAGCTCCAGCTGGGCGGCTGGGTCGGCGGGGTTGGCGCTGACCTTCTCCTGGGCGGTCTTGATCTGGTCTTCGAAGCCGGAGCTGTTGCCACCGCCGCCACCGAGGCCGATCGAGTCGAGCAGGCCGCCGCCGCTGCTGCCGAAGGTACCCAGAATCAGGCCCCCACCGATCAGCAGCGCCAAACCGCCATAGACGAACTTGACGATGATGCGCCGCCGTGGGCTCTGCAGGTCAAACAGCACCCGCGGAAGGCTAGCTGGCCGCTCCGCCTGGAGCGGAGCCATCCGGAGGCAGCTCGGCCTCTGCCTCTGCCTCTGCCTTCTTGCGAGCACCGCGGTCGAGCGCCCGGGCGACCAGCAGGCTGCCCTCGAAGAGGATGATCAGCGGCACCATCGACAGCAACATCGTGACCGGGTCGGTGCCCGGCAGCAGCATGGCGACCACGGCGATCGCGAGGATCGCGTAACGGCGGTTCTCGGAGAGCTGCTTGGTGGTGACGATGCCGAGCCGGGTCAGAGCGAGGATGCCGATCGGCGCTTGGAACAGAACGCCGGTGCCCAGCAGCGTGGTGCCAAAGAAGCTGTAGTACTCGCGGGCGCGAACCTGAATGTTGAACTGGTTGTCGTTGAAGTTGAGCAGGAACTTGGCCGCCGCCGGCAGCACGATGAAGTATCCGAAGACGACGCCGGAAATGAACAGCAACGGGGCCGCCAGCAGGAATGGCAGGATCACCTTCTTCTCGCTCGGCTTCATCGCCGGCAGCACGAAGGCATAGGTCTGGTAGAGCAGGAAGGGCAGGGTCAGCACGATCGCCGCGTAGGCGGAGACGGTCAGCGTCGTGGTGAATGGTTCAGACACCCCGATCGTGATCGGCTCCTGGTTGTTGGGAAGGGGAGCGTTGGCGATGTCGAGCAGCAGGCCGTTTTGCCAGAAGCAGACGGCGAGCACGGCCGTGAAGACGATCGCCGAGACGATCAGCCGGGAGCGAAGTTCATCGAGATGCTCGACAAGGGTCAGCCGGTCCTCATAGGACACCGGCCCCGGACGAGGCACGGCGCTAAGCCTTGTTCTCGGTGACTACTTCGCCCTCGACCGGCTTGTCGGCGACGGCTTCGGCGGCAGGCTGCTGATTGGCGGCCTGCAACTCAGCCTTCTTCTTATCGGCGCTGTCGTCGTCATCGTGGCCGCTCATCGCTCCGCGGAATCCCTTGATTCCCTCCCCGACCGACTTGCCGAGCTCCGGCAGTCGCTTGGGTCCGAATACGACGAGCACGATGATGAGGACAATCGCGATCTCAAGTGGTCCTATATTGGGCATCTCGAAGAAGCTTAACGGCAGCCGGGCCAAACCGGATCACCCGTAAGGGTTTATTTGAAGTTCAGGTAATAACGGCTGGCGGTGGGCTCGGCTTGGCCCTGATACTTGTTGCCGCCCTCTTCCCCGTAGGGACGCTCGACCGCCTGATCCATGCGCATGAATGAGATCTGGCCGATCGGCATGCCCTCGTAGATGGTGATCGGGAGGTTGGCCAGGTTCGACAGTTCGAGGGTCAGGTTGCCCTCGAAGCCTGGATCGACGAAGCCGGCCGTGGAGTGGATCACCAGGCCCAGGCGCCCCAGCGAACTCTTTCCCTCGAGGCGGGCGACGAGGTCGTCGGGGAGCTTGACCCGCTCGAGGGTCTGCCCGAGGACGAACTCACCCGGGTGCAGCACGAAAGGCTCGCCGTCCTTGGGCCGGACCAGCTCGGTCAGGTCCTCCATCGGCTGGCGCACATCGATGTAGGGGTGACGAGAGCCATGAAACACCCGAAACGCGTTGTCGACGCGCACATCGACGCTGGAGGGCTGCACGAGCTGCTCGTCGTAGGGATCGAAGACCAGCCGGCCCGCCTCTATCTCGGCCTTGATCGTCTTGTCGCTGAGCACCATGCCGACCAGTCTATTTGGCCCCCACCTCCTCCCGGCGTGGGCGTAATAAGTCCTAAAGGTGATGGCCCAGCTTCCGATACCTGTCTGGATGGGCACCGAGCGCCGCACAGGCAACGAGCTGGCTACCACCCGCAGCATGCAGCTGTGCGGTAACTGCGATTCCGAGCTGGTGCAGCCCGTCAATTGGTCCGAGGCTTCGATGAACAGCTGGGAGGTCGAGCTGCGCTGCCCGGAATGCGAGTGGCGTCAGCAGGCCGTATTCAGCCAGCGGGAGATCGACGGCTATGACCGACTGCTTGACGACGGCATGCAGTGCCTTATCGACGATCTGCGGCGGCTGACCCGCGAGAACATGCAGGCCGAAGCGGAGGACTTCGCCACGGCGCTCGCTGCCGACCTTGTATTGCCCGAAGACTTCTAGGTCCTGGGAGCTCTCCGCTCGGGCCCTATGAGCTCTCCGATCCCGACGGCAATGGCGCCGGGATCGGATCGGTCCCCAGGTCCTGGCGCAGGATGACCAGGTGCTGGCCCTCGTTGGCGGCGATCTGCGAGCTGAGCGTCAACAACTCCCCGCTGCCGAGCTGCGTGTTGGCCTCGAGATAGGCGGCCAGCTGTTGGTTTTCGAGCCTGACGGCGAAGTTGAGAAATTCCATGCGGGTCTGGACTTCGGTCAGCCCTGGGACGTCCTCGACCCGGGGCGGCGCCGGCGGGCTGCCGCCGATCTTCTTCAGCGCTGCGCCGAGGGCGCCCGCGTGCGCCTGCTCCTGGCGAGCAAAGCGCTTCGCCACGGCTGGGTCCAGCAGGCCGCCGGCGAGCGCCGTGCCGTAGGCGAGGACGGCAGTCTGCTCGAAGCCGATCAGCCCGATGAGCAGCTCGCTGTCGGTGTCGGAGGTGTCCTCCGCCTGGCCAAAGGCGGCGCCGGCGCCGAGCAGGGCCGGCGCCATCAGGGCGGAGAAAGCGCCGGCGCCCGCCACCAGTCCCGCACTGAGGGCATCGCGGCGGGTCGCTCGGCGCGGGCTCGGCTCGCTCAATTCAGACTCAGGGTCGGCTTGGTCCCGGTCACGAACGCCGCCGGGACCTGCCTGGCGGGATCGTCGGCGAACTCAACCCCGGCCAGCAGCGAGGCGTGTTCGGCCTCGGCGGTGGCGATTGAGGCGAAGGTTGAGCGGAGGTCGCCGATCGTCAACCGCGGCACGGCGCTGATGTAGGAGTAGATCGCCATCTGTTCGAGCTCGCCGGCAAACCTGAGGGCGTCACCTCGATTGCTCAAAGACACAAGCCCGAGCGACTGCTCGTAGGCGGCCGGGGTCTTCGGGGCGACCGGCGTGCCACCGAGGTCGCCGGCCACGGTTCCCAGCCCGTCGGCGTGCTGCTTCTCCTGGGCGAGAATCTGGTTGGCGGGCGCAGCGGCGGCGGGGTCGAGGAGCGCTGCCACGCGGGTGTATCCCGCGACCATCGCCAGTTCCAGGGCGCGGGCTGCGTTGACGATGCGCAGATCGTTGGCCTCGTCGGTATCGGTGCCCGAGGCCGTGCCGTCGGAACCGCATGCCGCCAGCAGAACCGGAGGCGAGCCCGCCAGCATCGTCAGACCCAGCCCCTGCATCAGACGGCGGCGGCTGTAGGGGACAGCGAGGTGGCGTTGGAGGCTCACGCGGGTCGGATTATCTAGGAATAGCGCTCGACCACCCCGTCGGCGACCAGTGAGAGCAGCTCGCGCTCGTCCGAATCGAGTTCGCCGGCGGCCAGGATCTCCTTTGCCCGGTCGACCCCGGCGCGTGCTCTGGCGTGCACGTCGGAGAGCACGCCGGTCGCCGCGATGCGCTCGCAGAGCCCCTCGGCCGCAGCGGCGTCGAGACCGTGCAGGTCGGTCTCGGCGATCCCAGGATCCACCCGCGAGGCAAGTATCAAAGGCAGGTTGACGGTGCCGTCGAGCAGGTCGGTGCCCCGTGCCTTGCCGGTTCGCTCGGCAGGCCCGGTCACGTCGAGCACGTCGTCCAGCAGCTGGAAGGCGAGGCCGATCTCCTCGCCGAATCGGGCCAGCAGCTCCTCGCCTGGACGCTCGGCGGCGATCCGGCCGAGGCGACACGAGCATTCGAACAGTTGCGCGGTCTTCAGACGGCAGCGCTCCAGGTAGCGCTCCTCGACCCTGCCGCCGCTGCGCCCGCCAACCAGATTCTCGCCCAGGAGAAGCAGCACGCCGACGGGCTGGGAACGGTTGCCGGCGACCTCGGTGGCACGCCGGTTGCGCCGAAGCCCCCGGC
>JBHEMJ010000086.1:0-3609 GCA_046262655.1 Solirubrobacterales bacterium
CGCAGCCGAGTGGTGGAGTCGCGCGGAAGACGAGCTCGGCGCGCCGCTTGCCGGCTGGCCGGGCCCGGCGATGGCCGAGGCCCTCACCGCCGCCGGTGCCGGCGCCGACCGGGGGGTGGTAGATCGCCGCGGCGGGGCCACCGTCGCCGCCGTCGCCGAGCTCGCATCGAGCGGAGAGTCCGTGCTGGCCCTCTGCGCCGACGCCGCGCGTCGCCGCCACCTGGTCGAGCGAGCTGCCGACCCGGCTCGCTTCGGTTTCCCCCCCGCGGCGCTCGCCTGCCAGCGCTGTGCTGAGACCGCGGCGGCCGACGCCCTCGAGGACGCCGGCGGGGGCTCGCGTAACAGGGCGGCCGGCGGCGCCCAAAACGGGCCCGCCTGGGGCTCCGAAAATGGGCCTGCCCGGGGCTCCCAAAACGGGCCCGCATGCGGCGGGCTGGCGCTGGCCGACTGGGCGGTGCTTGCCCGCGTCCCCGAGCTGATACGCGGTTTCGATCACGTCGTGCTGATCGAGCCCCCGCCGTTCGACCACCTGCTGCGGCTTGCCCGGGCGGCCGCGGGACCGACCGAGACGGGAGTGGCGCCTCTCCATCCCGGTTTTCTGCATCTCGCGTGGGGCGGAGCGGAGGAGGCGTTGGCGCTGCGCCAGCTGGAGCACGAATGGGAGTTGCGCCCTCACACCGGCGAGCTTTACCGCGCCCTGGCCGCGTCAGGGGAGCTCGCCGGGGAGGAGTTGCGCGCTGCGCTGGGCGGCCGGGGCCGCTATCCGCGCAGCCCCGAGTTGGCCGCCCGCGCCCTACGTGTCTTGGTCGAGGTCGGCCTCTGCGAATGGCGGCCGGACGCCGCCGGCGGGACCCTGCGAGTCGTATCCTCGGAGGACACCGATCTGCAGCGCTCGGAGGCCTACCGGGCCTACCGGGCCAGGCACGAGGAAGGCCGGTCATTCCTAGAGAAGCAAAGACAGAGCAAAAACAGCGTTCCCGAGGCGGCGTGAGCAACCCGCTGGTCGAGGCGCAGCCTCCCGGCCACACCAAGGTTGGCGTCGTGCCCGAGGCCAAGGTCCGAACCCCGCGCGCAGACGAGATCACCAAACAGCTCTCGCCGGAGCACCGGGCGCTGCTCGGCGACCTGTTCGCGGTGATAGAGGAACACGCCCCCGCCTCGGCGGAGCCCGAAGAGCGCGAGCCGGTGGAGCGTGCCTTCGCATTCGCCTGCGAGCGCCACGCCCACCAGGTGCGTAAGTCGGGCGAGGACTTCATCACCCACCCGCTGGGAGTGGCGCGCATCTGCGCCGGAATGCGCCTCGACACCGAGACGCTGTGCGCGGCGCTGCTCCACGACACCGTCGAGGACACCAGCGCCAGTCTCGAGCAGGTCGAGAGCGAATTCGGCGAGGAGGTCGCCCAGCTCGTCGACGGGGTCACCAAGCTGACCGGGATCACCTTTCGCAGCCGCGACGAGCACCAGGCCGAGAACTACCGCAAGATGATGGTGGCGATGGCCAGCGACGTCAGGGTGATCCTGATCAAGCTGGCAGATCGCCTCCACAACATGCGCACGCTCGGCGCCCTGCCGAAGCAGAAGCAGATCGAGAAGGCGCGCGAGACGCTCGAGATCTACGCGCCGCTCGCCCACAGGCTCGGTATCCACGCGATCAAGTGGGAGCTCGAGGACCTTGCCTTCGCCACGCTGCACCCGCGCAAGTACGACGAGATCAAGCAGCTCGTCGCCCAGCAGCGCACCGAGCGCGAGAACTACGTGGAAGATGCGGGCAAGTTCCTCGCCACCCAACTAGCTGAGGTCGGCATCGAGGCGCAGATCTCGGGCCGCGCCAAGCACTTCTATTCGATCTACACGAAGATGACCCGCAAGGGGCGGGAGTTCAACGAGATCTTTGATCTGACCGCAATGCGGGTGGTGGTGGGGTCGGTCAAGGATTGCTACGGAGCGATCGGCGTCATCCATTCGCTGTGGAAGCCACTGCCGGGGCGCTTCAAGGATTTCGTTGCGATGCCCAAGGCCAACATGTACCAGGCCCTGCATACGACCGTGATCGGTCCCGAGGGCCAGCCGCTGGAGATTCAGCTGCGCACCCCCGACATGCACGAGCTGGCCGAATACGGGATCGCCGCTCACGTGATCTACAAGGAGGGCTCCAAGACGCCTACCTCCGAAAAGGAGAAAATGGCCTGGCTGCGGCAGCTGATCGAAGCCGAGAAGGACCAGAACCCCAAGGAGTTCCTCGAGGCGCTGAAGGTGGACCTGTTCGAGGACGAGGTCTTCGTCTTCACTCCCAAGGGCGAGGTCATGAACCTGTCGGCGGGCTCGACCCCGCTCGACTTCGCCTATGCCGTCCACACCGACGTCGGACACCAGTGTGTTGGCGCCAAGGTCAACGGCAAAATGGTTCCCCTCCACTACCAGCTGCGCAGCGGCGACATCGTCGAGGTGATGACCGCCAAGCAGGGCCGGGGGCCTTCGCGCGACTGGCTGAAGCTGGTGCGCACCTCACGGGCACGCAACAAGATCCGCGCCTGGTTCACGCGCGAAAGCCGCGAGGACGCAGAGCGCGACGGCCGCGATGCCCTGCAGGAGGCGTTGAAGAAGCGCGGACTGCCGCACTCGCGGATCGCCGGCTCGCCGTTGTTCGCCGACGTGATCCGCGAGATGGGCTTCCGCAAGGCCGACGACTTCTACATCGCCCTGGGCCAGTCGAAGATCTCGACCAAGGTCGTGGTCAACAAGCTGTTGCAGCGGCTGAAGGCCGGCGAAGCGGTCGCCGATGACGCCCCCCTGGACGGGCTCATCCACAACCGCGATGACGACTCGCGCCGCACCCTCGAGGCTTCCAATTACGGGATCAAGGTGAAGGGTGTGGATGAGGTCGCGGTGCGGCTCGCCAAGTGCTGCCGCCCGGTGCCCGGCGATGGGATCGTCGGCTACGTCTCGCTGGGACGAGGAATCACCATCCACCGCGAGGACTGCCGCAACCTGAAGGCGCTGCGCCGCGCCCCCGAGCGCTTTACCGAGGTGGCCTGGGATGGCTTCGGCGAGGCCTCTTATCGGGTAGAGCTGCAGGTCGACGCCTGGGATCGCACCCGTCTGCTCGAGGACCTCTCGCGGACGTTTGCCGAGGCGGGCATCAACATCCTCGAGGCGAGCTGCTCCACGCGCCACCCGATGGTCAAGAACCGTTTCGTGGTCGAGGTCGGCGACACCGAACAGCTGAAGGGCGCGGTGAACCGGCTGCGCAACGTCGACTCCGTCTTCGATGCCTACCGGCTGACCCCCGGCAGCTGATGCATCAGCGGCTTTCTGCGGGTAAGCTGCGCGCACGATGAACCGAGGCCGGGGTCTGGCAGGGGTATTGAGCGTTACCGCGCTGCTCGTCGCGGGGTTTTGCTTCGGGGCCCCCGGCGCCGCTCAGGGGAAGACGATCGCGCGCAAGGGGAGCGTCTCGCTGAGCGGGATGGGCTCCGCCGGCTTCGCCCTCGCCCGCTGCCCCAAGGGAACGAATGCCGTGGGTGGCGGTTACGGACAGACGCCCCCGGCCAGCGCCACCGGGACCACGCTGATCGATATAACCGATTCCTTCCGGCGCAACTCGCGCAG
>JBHEMJ010000087.1:0-4051 GCA_046262655.1 Solirubrobacterales bacterium
GGGTCGGGCATCTTGCCCTGGGAGATCGACCTCATCATCTTGCGCATCTGGGAGAACTGCTTGGTGAGCTGGTTGACGGCCTGGATCGTGGTGCCGGAGCCGGCCGCGATGCGCTTGCGCCGCGAACCCTTGATCAGGGTCGGGTCGGCGCGCTCGGCCGGGGTCATCGAGAGGATGATCGCCTCGAGGCGGTCCAGCTCCCGCTCGTCGACCTTGCCGGCGGCCTGCTTCATGGCCCCACCCATCCCCGGCAGCATGCCGAGAATGTTGCCCAGCGGTCCCATTTTGCGCACCTGCTTCATCTGCTTGAGGAAATCGTCGAGGGTGAAGGTCTGGTTCTTGATCTTCTTCTCGAGGGCCTCGGCCTCGGACTCGTCGAATTCGTCCTGGGTCTTCTCGATCAGGCTCATCATGTCGCCCATGCCGAGGATGCGCCCGGCCATACGGTCGGGGTGGAAACGCTCGAGCTCGTCGAGCTTCTCGCCTGTCGATGCGTAGAGAATCGGCTTGCCGGTCACGGCGCGAACCGAGAGCGCGGCGCCACCGCGGGCGTCCCCGTCGAGCTTGGTGATCACCACGCCGTCGAACTCGGCCGTCTCCGCGAAGGACTGGGCGACGTTGACCGCGTCCTGGCCGGTCATCGCATCGACCACCAGCAGCACGTTGAGCGGCTTCACCGCCTTGCGCACGGCGGCGAGCTCGGCCATCAGATCGGCGTCGACGTGCAGCCGCCCGGCGGTGTCGACGATCAGCACCTCGCGGTGGTCGGCCTTGGCCTGGTCGAGAGCCCATTTGGCGACCGCGACCGCGTCGGTTTCGCCGCGCTGTGCGTAGACATGGGCGCCGGCCTGGGCGCCGACGGTTTCGAGCTGGTCGATCGCGGCCGGGCGCTGCAGATCACAGGCGGCGACGGCGACCTTCTTACCCTCCTTGGCCAGCAACTTGGCCAGCTTGGCGGTGGCGGTCGTCTTGCCCGAGCCCTGAAGTCCCGCCATCAGGATCACCGTCGGCCCGGCAGAGGCGAAGGCGAGGTCACGCCCCGACCCCCCCATCAGCTGTGTGAGCTCCTCGTTGACGGCCTTGACCACCGCCTGGCCGGGATTCAGCGCACCGGAGATCTCGGCGCCGGCCAGGCGCCCCCGGAGGTCGGCGGTGAACTGCTTGACCACCTTGAAGTTGACGTCGGCCTCGAGCAGGGCGAGGCGGATCTCGCGAAGCGCCTGGTCGAGATCAGCGTCGGAGAGCGTGCCGCGGGAGCGGACCTCACTGAGCACGCCCTGGAGGCGCTCTGAGAGCTGATCCAACACCGGACCAGCTTAGTCCTCGGTGAGCAGCGCCCGGGCGAACTGCTCGGGCTCGAAAGGCCGCAGGTCCTCCAGCGCCTCACCGATGCCGATCAGCTTCACCGGGATGCCGAGCTCAGAGGCGATCGCCAGGGCGACCCCGCCCTTGGCGCTGCCGTCGAGCTTGGTCAGCACTGCGCCGCTGAGATCGACCGCATCGGCAAAGACCTTGGCCTGGCGCAGGCCGTTTTGGCCGGTGGTGGCGTCGATCACGATCAGACTCTCGTGGGGAGCCTCGGGCAGCTGCTTGGTTATCACCCGCTTCACCTTGGCCAGCTCCTCCATCAGGTTGCCATGGGTGTGCAGGCGCCCGGCCGTGTCGCAGATGACGACGTCGACCTGACGCGCCTTGGCGGCCTCGACCGCGTCGTAGGCGACGGCGCCGGGGTCTCCCCCCTGCTCGGCTTTGACGATCTCACAGCCGGCGCGCTCGGCCCACAGGGTCAACTGCTCTACCGCGGCGGCGCGGTAGGTGTCGGCGGCGGCCAGCAGCACCCCCAAGCCCAGCTCGCGCTGAATGTGCCAGGCGAGCTTGCCGATCGTCGTCGTCTTGCCGGTGCCGTTGACCCCGGCGACCATGATCACCGCCGGCTTGGCGCTCAGATCGATCCGCGGCTCCCCCACCCGCGCAACCTCGGCAAGCAGCTCGATCAGGCGGTCCCGGACCGCGTCGCCGCCGGTGATGTTGCCGGAGGCAACCTCGCCCTCCAAGCGCTGAACGACCTCGGCGGTGGTCGGGGCCCCGACGTCGGCGAGGATCAGCGCCTCCTCGAGCTGCTCCCAGGTGCTCTCGTCGATGCGGTCGAAGAGGCTGGCGCCGAGCTCGGCGCCAAGGGCCTCACGACTGCGCGAGAGGCCGGTGCGAAGGCGCTTGAAGAAACCCGCTGACTGGGCAGGATCCTCGGCGACCTCGGCGACCTGGCGGTCGCCGAGGTCGAACACGTCGTTCCAATTGGTCGCCATCGGGCGCGCAGCGTAGCCCGTGTTCGGGCTCAGGCGGACTCGGCGCGGGCGAATGGCGGCTCGGCGCCACCCTCCTCCGCCCGGCGCTCGGCGACCTCATCGCGGGGCAGACGCCGCGAGACCACCTTGGTGATGCCGTCGTCCCCCATGCTGATCCCGTAGAGGGCGTCTGCGGCGTCCATGGTGCGCTTCTGGTGGGTGACGATGATGAACTGGGAGCGGTCGGAGAAGCGGCGCACCACGCGTAGGAAGCGATCCAGGTTGATGTCGTCGAGGGCGGCTTCGACCTCGTCGAGGATGTAGAAGGGACAGGGGCGGGCGAGCAGCACCGCGAAGACGAAGGCGAGCGCCACCAGCGACTTCTCGCCGCCCGACAGCAGGCTGAGCCGGCGTGTCGACTTGCCCGCAGGGGTGACTTCGATCTCGATCCCGGCGTCCTCGGGACGAGGGCCTTCCCGTGCATCGGCGACCTCCTGTTCCTCTTCCCCGCCCTCCGAGGTCTCGGGCTCCTGTCCGGCGAAGGGCGGGACGCCCGTCGCCCGCTGCTTGTCCTCGACCTTGCGCAGGCTGCCCCGGCCCCCCGGGAACAGCTCGCCGACCATCTCCTCGAAGTTGTTGGCGGTCGCCTCGAAGGTCTCCTCGAAGGCGGCCGAGATCTCGCGGTCCGTGCGGCGGATCAGGCCGCCGAGTTCATGGATTGCCTTCTCGAGATCCTTTCGCTGCTCGCTGAGCAGATCGACGTGCTCCCTTGCCTCCGCGTACTCGCGCTCCGCCAGGGGATTGACCGGCCCGATCTGCTCGCGGCGGCGGACCAGGCGCTCGAGCTTGGCTTCGATCTCCTCGCGGCGCTCATCGCTCAGCGGGTCCGGGACCGGCTTCAGCTCGTGCTTCAGGCGCCCGCCGATCGCCTCCAGCTCGGCGGCGATCCCCGTGCGCCCGTCGCGCAGCTGGGATGCCTCGACCTCGGCCACGGTCAGCGACTCCGCTGCGTCTCGCAGCTCGCGCTGCAATTCGAACTCCTGCTGGGAGCACTCACGCAGCTCGGCGGCGATGCCGCCCTGGCCGACCTCGCCGGCATCGGCCTGGAGCTTTTCGACGTGCTTGTGCAGGCTGCGGTCGAGACTCTCGAGCGCATCGGCGAGGCGCTCGATGCCGGGCAACAGGCCGCGCTCGGCCTCGATACGGGAGTTGAGGTGGGCGTGCTCGCGGCGGCGGGTCTCGGCCGCCTCGGCGGCGACCTTCGCGTGGCGGCGCTCGGCCGTCAGCTCGGCCTCGAGCTGGGCTCGGCGGACGGCCTCGGGGCTGGCCTCCGCCGCATCCTGGGCGGCGCGCGCCTCGGCGAAGCGTTGCTCGGCGATTTCCAGCTCGCGCTTCGCCCGGGTCTCGGTGGTCAGACGCTGCTCGACACGAACGGCGAGCTCTTCGCGCTGGGAGCGCGCCAGCAGGGCCGGGTCGGTGGCGCCGCGCGGCAAGCGCCGCAGCTCACCGATCGAGCCGTCGAAGCATTCGCCGCTGTGGGTCACGGCGATCCCTGCGAAGCCCTGCGGAAGCGAGGTGATGTCATCGACCAGCCAGGCATCGCCGAGCAGGCGCTCGGCCACGGCAGCGGCGCGGCCCTCGGCCTCCACCATCTGGAGCAGGGGCCGGGCGCCCTCGACCGGGGGCTCGCCTCTGCTCACCGGAGCGTGACCGCCCTCGGCCAGCAGGGCACGGGCGGCACCCTCGGCGCCAGAGAGTCGCTTGAT
>JBHEMJ010000088.1:0-3184 GCA_046262655.1 Solirubrobacterales bacterium
CCCTGTCCGGGCAGCGGGGTGTAGTCGTAGTGGCCGGGGCCCTTCTGGAGGCTGGCCGTGTCGGTTCCTTCGATCAGCACGATGTTGAGCCCGATTCGGGGGATGACCACGCGCCCGATCGCGTCACCGCGGGAGATCTGCTTTTGAAAGATGCCGGCCAGTGCCGCGGCCTGGTCGGTGTCGCCGGTGATGCCGGCCAGCGCCGCCGGGTCGACGCTGCTGGAGAAACTGTCCTCCAGGTCAGCCAGCTCTTGCTCGGCCTGGTGCTGTCTGTAGGAGCCGTAGGCCGCCGACATCGGCTCCTGCCACAGCAGGGTCACCGCCGCATCGGCGAGAACCACGAGACCTGCGGTGATCAGGGCGACTGAGAGGATTCGTGTGAAGCGGTACACGCAGCACATTCAACCATCTTGGCCCTCATAATCCGCCGCTCAGATGACCGAGCACAGAGACCGCGCGCCACGCATCGCCAGCTATCAGGCGGACCCCGATTCGGTAGGTCGCGTCTTGCTGCTCTATTCGGGCGGGCTCGACACCAGCGTGATGCTGCGCTGGATCCAGGAACAGTACGACGCCGAGATAGTCACCCTGACCGTTGATCTCGGCCAACCCGGTGAGGATTGGGATGTGGTCACCGGCAAAGCCAGGGATCTGGGAGCGGTCGAGGCGGTGCTGGTCGACGCCCGCGAGCGGTTCGCCGAGGAGTACGTGCTGCCGGCGATCAAGGCCAACGCCCTCTACGGCGGGGGCTACCCGCTGTTCACCGCGCTCGGGCGACCGCTGATCGCCGAGCTCGCGGTCGAGGCCGCCCGCGAGCATGGCTGCGACACGATCGCCCACGGCTGCACCGGCAAGGGCAACGACCAGGTGCGCATCGAGGCCACGGTGGCGACGCTCGACCCCGGGCTGAAAGTGATCGCGCCGGTCCGCGAGTGGGCGATGGGCAGGGAGGAGGAGATCGCCTACGCGCGCGAGCACAAGATCCCGCTCAAGGGCGGTGCCGAGGCCTCTCCTTATTCGATCGACGACAACCTCTGGGGACGTTCCTCGGAGGGCCGTGAGATCGAGGATCTCACCGCCCCGCCCCCGGCTGACGTCTTCCAGCTGATCACCCTGCCGGAGCAGGCCCCGGACGAGCCGCAGACGGTCAGCGTCGGCTTCGAGGCGGGTCGGCCGGTCTCGATCGACGGCGAGCGGCTCGGCCTGGTCGATCTGATCGGCCGCGCCGCCGAGCTCGGGCAGCGCCACGGGGTCGGCATCGTCGATCACGTCGAGGATCGCATCGTCGGCCTCAAGGTCCGCGACCTCTACGAAGTGCCGGCCGCGGCGATCATCATGCCCGCCCACCGCGAGCTCGAGAGCCTGGTCTCGACCATCCACCAGAACAACTTCAAGGGTGCCCTCGAAAGTCACTGGGCCTATCTCGCCTATGCCGGCCTCTGGCTCGAACCGCTGCGCCGGGATCTCGATGCCTATATCAACTCGGCCAACGAGTTCGTCACCGGAGAGGTGACGCTGAAGCTGTACAAGGGCTCGGCGACACCGGTGGCGCGCTCTTCGCCCTACGCGCTCTACGACCGGGCCCTGGCCTCCTTCGGCGAGTCGGGCGGCGAGTTCAGCCAGGCCGCCAGCCCCGGCTTCATCGAGCTGTTCACGCTGCAGAGCCGGCTTGCGCATAGGATCAGACACAGAGAAGACGGCTAAGAGAGGAGTACCGATGTCGAGAGCTGACAGCGTCTACGCATTGATCGGTCGCGCCGTAATCGGCTTCATCCGCTATCGCTACGGGCGCCAGATTCGCATCGCGGGCACCGTCGCGGCGATCAGCGCCGTGGCCCTCGGTGCCGCCTACGTCGCCACCCGCGACGCGAACGAGGCCTAGGCTCGCCGGCACATCGCGGGTGGCGCCGGCTCCACCGCTGCAACCTGAGCGTCTGTTTACATAATTTCTCCCAGTTTCCGTGGTTCTGGGGAGCGGTTGTGAGCCGTTGCTAAGGTCAGCTGCTCGTGCCTGGCCGGGACCGACAGCGCAAGGGACGTAGCGCTCGCCGGCTGCTGGCCGTCGCCGCGCTCGGCTGTACCCTGGCCGTGATCAGCGCCACCGGCGTCGCCGACGCCGGCTTGCAGTCGCGCATCGACACCGCCAAGCAGCAGGCGCTGGATCTCGAGGGGCAGATCCAGGCGCGCGGCGATCGCATCGCCGGGCTCGAGGAGCAGGCATCTGAGGCGCAGGGGCGCATCGAGGCGTTGGCCGCGCAGCTGCACGGCGGCGAGCAACGCTCCGCCGAGCTCTCCGCCGAGCTGGGCAGCGCCGAGAGCTCGCTACGCGAGTCCCGCAGCCGCCTCCGCCGTGCCCAGGCCGTGCTGGCCGAGCGCTTGATCGAGATCTACAAGAGAGGCGAACCCGACTACCTCGAGCTGGTCCTCTCCTCGCACGGCTTCGACGACCTCACCACCCGCGCGGCCTATCTGAAGGCGGTCGAGGACGCCGATGCCCGGATCACGGGACGGGTGCGCAACCTAAGCGAACAGGTCAAGGCGGAGGTCGACAGGATTTCCGAGGTCAAATCACAGCTCGACGAGCACAACGCCAGCCTGCTCTCGGCCGCTCGTGAGCTCGCCGCGACGCGTGCCTCGCTCAGGGACCAGGCCGCCGAGCTGGCCGGCGCCAAGGCTCAGGAGGCTCGCGACCTGGCCTCGATTCGCGCCACGGTCCGCGACCTGCAGACCCAGCTCGATTCCCAGCAGCTCGCGGCCCTGTTCGGCAACGGCAGCTGGGCGATACCCGAGTACATCGTGATGTGCGAGTCGGGTGGCAACTACCACGCGCTCAACCCCACCAGCGGGGCTGGCGGCGCCTACCAGATTCTTCCCTCCACCTGGAGCGCCTACGGCGGCCAGGGGCTTCCGCACGAGGCACCGCCCGCCGAGCAGGACAGCATCGCCGCCCAGATCTGGGCCGACTCGGGCCCCTCCGCCTGGTCCTGCGCCTAGATCTCCTCCTCGGCCACCGCCCGCATGTCCTTGGGCCGGAAGAGCATATGAAGGGTGTTGGGCTCGAGCGCCGCGAGACCGCCTTTTCGTAGCCGCACCCGGCCGCCGGTGAGCTGGGCGATCGCGTCGGAGAGGTCGGGCTCGTGACCGACGATCAGGACATCGGCGCGGCCCGCGCAGAGCTCCAGCG
>JBHEMJ010000089.1:0-10938 GCA_046262655.1 Solirubrobacterales bacterium
ACCGGGTTATGCATCGGCTACTGGACGCTGGCGCCGCTGGAGTTGCTCGGGCTGTTCGTCGGTCCGGTGCTGGTCGGCATGTGGTTCAGCCTGCGCGAGCAGGCGATGCTCGGCGACACCGGTTCCAACCTGATCGGGGCCCTGGCCGGCATCTGGATGCTCGAGACCCTTTCCCACAGCGGCCGGCTGATCGCCCTCGCGATCCTCGTTCTTCTCACCATTTACGGAGAGTTTCGCTCCATCTCGTCCGTCATCGATCGAGTTCCGCCACTGAAGGCCCTAGACTCGCTCGGCAGAGTTAATTGAGTGAGACAAAGCCAGGAGATACGCGTTTTCTGTTCGTGACCGGTGGGGTCGTTTCGGCCCTCGGCAAGGGCATCGCCTCGGCATCGATCGGTCGTCTGCTCGTCTCCCGCGGCTTTCGGGTCCAGCTGCAGAAGTTCGACCCCTACATCAACGTTGACCCTGGCACGATGAGCCCGTTCCAGCACGGCGAGGTGTTCGTCACCGAGGACGGCGCCGAGGCAGACCTCGACCTCGGCCATTACGAGCGCTTCACCGACGAGAACGCCTCGCGGGCCTCCAACGTGACGGCAGGCGCGGTCTACAACTCGGTGATTCGGCGCGAGCGCCGCGGCGACTATCTCGGCGGCACCGTGCAGGTGATCCCGCACATCACCGACGAGATCAAGAATCGGATCCGCATCGTCGCCGAGTCACAGTCGGTGGACTTCGTGATCACCGAGATCGGCGGCACCGTCGGTGACATCGAGTCCCTGCCCTTCCTCGAGGCGATCCGCCAGCTCTATACGGAGCTCGGCCCGAAGCGCGCCATGTTCATGCACCTCACCCTGGTGCCGTGGGTGGGTCACGCGGGCGAGATGAAGACCAAGCCGACCCAGCACTCGGTCAACGAGCTGCGGCGCATCGGCATCCAACCCCATGCGCTGCTCTGCCGTTCCGAGCAGGGCCTCGGCCGCGAGATCCGCAAGAAAATCGCCCTGTTCGCCAGTCTCCCTGAGGAGGCCGTGATTTCGGCCCGCGACGTCGACAACACCTACAAGGTCCCGCTCGTGTTTCGCGCCGAGGGCCTCGACGACCAGATCCTCGATCACTTCGGCATCGAGGCCGAGCCGCCGGATCTGACCGATTGGGAGGAATTGATCCGCCGCGCGGATGCGGCGGAGCAGAAGGTGAAGATCGTGCTGGTGGGCAAGTACGTCGAGCTGGCCGACGCCTACAAGTCGGTGATCGAGGCGCTGACCCATGGCGGTTGGGCACACGGTGCCGACGTCGATGTCGATCTGATCTCTTCCGAGGAGCTGGACGCCGAGGCGCTCGAGGACGCCGACGGGGTGCTGATTCCCGGCGGCTTCGGCGAGCGCGGCATCGAGGGCAAGATCAAGGCCTCGCGGATCGCCCGCGAGAAGGGCATCCCCTACCTGGGCATCTGTCTCGGGATGCAGATCGCCGTCGTCGACTATGCCCGCCACGTCTGTGGCATGGACGGCGCCAACTCGGCCGAGTTCGACCCCGAGACGCCGTTTCCGGTGGTCGACCTGCTGCCCGAGCAGAAGGAGGTCTCCGACCTCGGCGGCACGATGCGCCTCGGCGCCGACCCGGTGAAGTTGCACGAAGGGACGCGGGCACGCGAGATCTTCGGCGAGGCGGTCATCTACAAGCGCCACCGCCACCGCTATGAGGTCAACAACCAGCTCCGCCGCCGCCTCGAGGACGAAGGCCTGGTGATCGGCGGCACCTCACCCGACGAGCGGCTGGTCGAGATCGTCGAGCTGCCCGCCGAGCAGCACCCGTTCTTCATCGCCTCCCAGTTTCACCCCGAGTTCAACTCGCGCCCGACCCGGCCCGAGCCCCTGTTCCGAGAGTTCGTCGGCGCTGCGACCAAGCGGGCCGTCGAGCGCTCCGGCGACGCGGTTCCCGAGGTCGAGGGCGAGCCGAGAATCGAACGCACCTCCGGGCAGAGCAGCAGCCGGCGCCCCTAGCCCGGTCACGGTGACCGAGCCCCTCTTCGAGCGTTTCACCCGCCTCTGCGAGATCGCCAGCCCGACCGGCTCCGAGCGCCGGGTGGCCGATGCCGTGGCCGCCGAGCTGCGCGAGCTCGGCTGCGAGGTGTTCGAAGACGACCGTGCTTCAGAGGCCCGGGCCGGGGCGGGCAACCTGGTCGCGCGGCTGCCCGGCTCCGGCGAGGGCTGGGCGATGTTCTGCGGCCACCTCGACACCGTGCCGCACGACAAGCCGGTCGAAGTGAAGCTGGCCGACGGAGTCTTCCGCAGCAAGGGCGAGACAATCCTCGGCGCCGATAACAAAGCGGCGGTGGCGGTGCTGATCGAGCTGGTGGCACGACACTCCGGCGGCGATCCGCCGCCGGTCGGGATCGAGTTGCTGCTGACGGTCGCCGAAGAAGACGGCCTGCGCGGGGCCAGCGCCTTCGACGTCTCCCAGCTGTATGCGCCGTTTGGCTTCGTGCTCGACCACGCGTCGCCGATCGGCGAGCTGATCGTGGCGGCGCCGACCTACAAGCGCCTGGAGGCCACCTTCAACGGAACCGAGGCGCACTCGGGAATCAATCCCGAGGACGGCCACAACGCGATTGCCGCTGCGGCCGCGGCAATCGAGGGCATGGAGCTCGGTCGCCTCGACCCGGAGACCACTGCCAACGTGGGTGTGATCGAGGGCGGTTCGGCCTCAAACATCGTCGCCGGGCGCTGCCGGATCTCCGCCGAGGCGCGCTCGATCGACGGCGCCAAGGCCGCCGGGAGGATCGGCGCGATGGTCGACTCGTGCACATGGGCCGCGAGCGGGCATGGCTGCGACCTCGACATCGAAGTGATCGAGATGTTCCGCGGCTACCAGATGGGCAAGGACTCGCGGGCGGTCGAGATCGCCGCCGCGGCGCTGGAGCGCTGTGGCCACGCCGTCTCGCGGGTCGCCACCGGCGGCGGCAGCGACGCGAATGCCCTGCTCGCCGCCGGGTATGAGACCGTGCTGCTGGCCAACGGGACCGCTGCCAACCACACTCCAGATGAATGGGTGCCGGCGGCCAACCTGACCGCGATGGTCGAGGTCTGCGAGGCGATCCTGGTGGAAGCGGCCCGATGCTGAAGCTGCGCCGCGGGACAGTGAGCTGCGCCGACCCGCTCACGGTCCGAATCGGCGAGCAGCTGCGGCCCGCCTGGGCGGACCGGGCCCTGGTCGGCGAGGTCCTGAAAGGCGACGAGGTGATCGTCAACACCGAGGCGCTCGACCTCGAGCTCGGCTCCGGTGGCTTTGACGTCGTGCACGCCAATCTGACCCGGGGGCTGGGTGCCGAAGCCGGCGATCGCACCGAGCACGTGATGAAGCTGAACTACACCTCCCTCCAGCACTCGGTCGAGCCGGTGGAGGAGGGCCACGAGACCGACTGGCGGCCGCGACGGGCGATTCCGGTGCTGGTCTGCTTTCTGCACGGACAGCTGGCGCCGGCGGCTTGGTCGGTGGTGCAGGCAGCGCCCGGGTTGAAGGTGGGCTATGTGCAGACCGTGGGCGGGGCGCTGCCGGGGACCCTGTCACGGGACGTCGCCGCCATCCGCGGGAGCGGGCTGCTCTGCGGACACCTGACCGCTGGCCCCTGCCACGGCGGCGAGCACGAGGCGATCAGCGTCACCGGGGCGCTTCACGCCGCCGCCGGGAGCCTGGGCTGGGATGCGGTGATTGCCGCGCCGGGACCGGGCATCCTCGGCTCGGCGACCCGCTACGGGCACGGTGGCATGGCGGCGCTCGACAGTGCCCACTCGGCGCTGGCGCTGGGCCTGCCGACCGCGATCGCGCCGCGGCTCTCCAGCGCCGACGAGCGACCCCGACACCGCGGGCTCAGCCACCACACCGAAGCGGTGCTGCGGCTTCTGCTGGCGCCGGTGCAGGTCGCCTCACCCGAGGGTGCGGCGTCGGCCGAGGAGCTGGCGGCCGGCATCCCCGAGCCCCACCGGGTCGCCTCCGAAACCGTGGATCTCGACGGCTACGCAGCGAGCGGGCTGCCGGCGCGGACGATGGGGCGGGGGATCGATGAGGATCCCGACTTCTTCGCCGCCGGGCTGGCGGGGGGATCACTATTGGCATCGCTTGCGGCGGGTAAGGGAAGCTGATGGAACGCGTTGGCGGCAGACTCGTCTACAGGGGTTCGATCTTCGCCGTGCGCGAGGACATGTTCCGCTACGAAGACGGCGGCACGGCCGAGCGCCAGCTGGTGCTCAGTCCTCCGGCCTCGGCGGTGGTCGCCCACGACGGGGAGACGCTGTTCATGGTCCGACAGCCACGCGAGGCGGTTCGGGAGGACGCGCTGCTCGAGCTTCCCGCCGGCAAGGTGGACGAGAACGAGACCCCGCTCGAGGCCGCCCAACGCGAGCTCGCCGAGGAGATCGGCCGGGAGGCCGAGGACTGGCGCCATCTGCACAGCTTCTATGCCACTCCCGGGTTCGCCACCGAGGAGCTGCACCTGTTCCTGGCCACGGGGCTGCGCCGGGTCGGCACCAACCCCGACCAGGGGGAAAAGATCAAAATCGTTGAGGTGCCTCTCGACCAGCTTCAGGCCACGATCGACGACTGTCACGACGCCAAGTCGCTGGTCGGGCTGCTGTTGCTGCGAGAGATCCTGCGCGGCGGTTGACCGGGCAGGGGCAGGGGCTCCCCCGCGGAAGTAGTCGGCCGTGGAACCGACCGCGGTCGCCGAGCGACAGACGACGGAGGTACGTCCCTCCGCACGCTTCGAGGCGCTGGTCCTCGATTTCCTCTCCCACCTCGAGTTCGAGCGGGGCCTCTCCCGCAACACGCTGAGCGCCTACCGCAGCGACCTGCTCCAGTTCGGAGCCTTTTTGGCGCGACGCGAAGTGGAGGCGACCGAGGTGGCCGGCGCCGAGCTGACCGACTTCCTCGCCGAGTTGGCCGCCGAAAACGGCAAGCCCGCCTGCTCCTCGGCGACGGTGACTCGCAAGGCGGCCTGCCTGCGCTCGTTCTACCGCCATCTGCGCCGCGAGGAGATCGTGATCGACGACCCGACCGCGGCGCTGGCTGTTCAGCGGCGCGGTCGAAAGCTGCCGCAGGTGCTCAGCCACTCCGAGGTGCAGAAGCTGCTGGCGCAGCCGCGCGGGGACGAGCCGGCCGCGATCCGCGACCGGGCGATCCTCGAGCTGATGTATGCGTCCGGGCTGCGGGCCTCCGAGAC
The DNA here is from genome assembly GCA_046262655.1 of Solirubrobacterales bacterium. Classification (GTDB taxonomy): domain Bacteria; phylum Actinomycetota; class Thermoleophilia; order Solirubrobacterales; family 70-9; genus JBHEMJ01. The sequence goes on from JBHEMJ010000089.1 coordinate 5,219, forward strand.
AACGGGTCTCGAGGTCGCCGATCTCGACCTGAAGAACGGCTTTTTGCTGGCCCGCGGCAAGGGTTCCAAGGAGCGGGTGGTGCCGGTCGGGGGCAAGGCGGCGACGGCGCTTTCGCACTACCTGCGCGGCGCGCGGCCGGTGCTGGTGCGCTCGGTGACCGAGAGCCGGCTGTTCGTCAACTTCCGCGGCGGCGCGCTGACCCGTCAGGGCCTCTACAAGATCGTCCAGCGCCACGCCCGCAGCGCCGGGCTGGAGGGCAAGATGAGCCCGCACACGCTGCGTCACTCCTTCGCCACCCACCTGCTCTCCGGCGGTTGCGATCTGCGCTCGGTCCAGGAGATGCTGGGCCATGCCGACGTCTCGACCACCCAGCTCTACACGCACCTTTCCGGCGAGGACCTGAAGCGCGCCTACTTCGACGCCCACCCACGCGCTCACCTCGATCCCCATCCACGGGCTCGCTCGGGCTGAGGAGGCGGCGAGTCCATCCTTTAGCCTGGCCGCGTGGGCAAGCCGGGCTCGCTGATCGTCGTGCTGCTCTGCGCCGGGCTCGTGGGGTGCGGCAGCACGCGCGCGAAGGAACCTGAGATCAGCTCGACGCCGGCCGCGCCGACCAGCTTTGAAACCTTCACCCTGACAGGGGGCGATGTCTCATTCCCATACCCGGCCGACTGGCACCTCGAGCGGCGCCAGCCGCCGGGCGTGGCCACGGCGGCCACCGGGGGGGCCTCGTTCACGGTCTGGGCCTATCGCTCGCAGGTGCTGGTCGCCGACCCCGCGAGCCAGGCACGGGCCCTAAAGGACCTGATCACCTCGCTGAAGGGGCGAGACCCCGGCTTCCAGCTCCAGTCAGTGACACAGCAGCAGCGGTTCGGGACGCCGGCATTCGAGATCATCGGCATGACGACGATCAACGGCCACCGCGTGAAGGTGCGCAGCGACCACATCTACCGCGGCCGGGGGGAGTACGTGGTCGACCAGATCGCCGACCCGGCGCAGTTCTCGCGCGTCAACACAGAGGTCTTCGAGCCGCTCCTCGCGGGCATCCGGTTGCTGGGGGATCCGCCGGCCCCGCAGGGAGGCTAGAGACCGCCCGGTGCCCGAGCTGCCCGAGGTCGAGACGATTCGCCGACAGCTCGAGCCGGAGCTGTTGGGGCGGCGCATCGAGGCGCTGGAGATCTATGACGAGCTGTTCAGCCGCCCCCGATCGTCTGCCGAACTCATCGCAGCCGTCGTCGGGCGGCAGATCGAGTCGTTTCGGCGCCGCGGCAAATACATGCTGCTCGGCCTAGAGGGCGGCACGACCCTGGTCTTGCACCTGCGGATGACCGGCAGCCTGCGCCTGGCACCGTCGGTGCCGGAGCCGCCGCACCTCAGGGCGCTGTTCCGACTCGACGGCGGCGACACCCTGACCTGGACGGATTCGCGGCGCTTCGGGCGCGGCGAAGCGGTGGCCAGCGCCGCCCTGGAGGAGTGGTTTGCAGGGCGGGTCGGGGTCGAGCCGCTCTCACCGGAGTTCACCCCCGCGCGGCTCGGCGAGCTGGCGGCGGGACGCGCAGCTCCACTGAAGTCATTCTTGCTGGCCCAGGAGCGGGTGGCGGGAATCGGCAACATCTACGCCGACGAGGCGCTGCACCGGGCACGGCTGCACCCGCTCTCACCGGCGGGCTCGATGAAGCCCGCGCACCACGAAGCACTGCGGGAGGGGATCGTGGCGGCGCTGGAGGCCGGGCTCCACCACGGCGGCGCCTCGATCGACGACTACCGTGACGCCCGCGGGCTGCGAGGGGCGATGCAGGACGAGTTCCTCGTACACCGGCGCGAGGGAGAGGAGTGCCCCCGCTGCGGCGGTGAGATCCGGCGGATCGTGGTCAGCGGGCGCTCGACCTACTACTGCCCCGATTGCCAGGTACGGCTGCGAAAGCGCCGAGCACGACGGCGCGTCCGCTGAGGCCGAGCGGCGTCCGCTGGGCGCGTCAACCTTGGTGAATGCCAGGCAGCTTCAAGACCGAGGGGATCGTCCTGCGCTCGATTCGCTACGGCGAAGCCGACAGGATCGTCCACCTCTACACGAAGACGCGGGGCAGGGTCGGGGCGATCGCCAAGGGCTCGCGGCGGCCGAAGTCCCGCTTCGGCGGGCGGTTGGAGCCGTTCTTTCGACTCGACCTGCTGCTGCACGAGGGACGCAGCGATCTCTGCACGGTGACCGGGGCCTCGACCGTGCACGGCTACGGGCGGCTTCGCTCCGACGGCGCGCGGATCGGTGCTGCGGCGCGGGCCTGCGACGCGGTGCTGCGGCTCTTCGACACCACCGAGCCGAGCCCGGCGGCCTACAACCTGCTCTGCGCCTACCTGGCGCTGCTCGACGGCGAGAACGATGCCGGGGCGCGTCGGGAGGTGGCGCTGGCCTTCCGCGCCAAGCTGGCCCTGGCGGCCGGATTTGCACCCGAGCTGGCGGCCTGTGCACGCTGCGGAGAAGGGGACCACCTGAGCGCCTTCTCGGGCGCCGCCGGTGGGGTGGTCTGCGCGAGTTGTGAAGGGGAGGGATTTCCACTCTCGGCCGCGGCGCACGAATTCCTGGTCGAGGCGCTGGGGCAGCCGCTGGCGGAGGCGCCAGCGGGAACCGACGAGCCGGCGCTGCGGGCGGCCGAGCGGGCCCTCGGCGAGACGCTCGAGCACCACGCACACGTGCAGCTGCGGGCGGCCGCGGCCTGAGCCGCACCCGGCGAACACGCACGACACACCAATACGATCAGCACAGGCGAGGAGACCTGCCACGAAAACCGAGACCGTAATCAACAACCCACCGCCGCATTCCCCTCTGGAGGAGAGGGTCCGCGCCTGGGAGCGAACGGGGCTATGGGAACTCGGCACGCCCTCCTATCCGGCGTGCCGCCGCGAGCCCGAGCCCGACAGCGAACTTCGCACCCCGTTCCAGCGCGACCGCGACCGCATCGTGCACTCGAAAGCCTTCCGTCGCCTGATGCACAAGACCCAGGTCTTCATCGCCCCGGAGGGTGACCACTACCGTACCCGGCTCACCCATACCCTGGAAGCATCCGGGATCTCGCGCGGTGTGGCCAGGGCGCTGGGGTTAAACGAGGATTTGACCGAGTCGATCGGACTCGGGCACGACCTCGGCCACCCGCCTTTCGGACACATCGGGGAGGAGGTGCTCGACCAGGCGCTGGCCGAGCGTGGGCGCGGGTTTCGCCACAACGAGCATTCCCTGCGGGTGGTCGAACGCCTCGAGCGCGGCGGGGCGGGGCTGAATCTGACCGAGCAGGTCCGCGACGGCATCCTCAACCACACCGGCTCGGGCAAGCCGGCGACGCTGGAGGGAAGGGTGGTGCGGATCGTCGACCGGATTGCCTACATCAACCACGACATCGACGACGCCCTGCGGGCGGGGATCATCGGGGTGTCCGACCTGCCGGCGGCGGAGATCGCGCTGCTCGGGCCGACGGGGTCGAAGCGGATCGACACCCTGGTCCGCGACATGGTCGAGCGCTCGCGCCAAGCCGGCGACATCGCCCAGGGCGAGGAGGTCGGCGGGGCGATGCTGCGGCTGCGCAAGTTCATGTTCGACCGGGTCTATCTGGGTGCGGAGGCACGCGGGGAGCACGAAAGGGTGCGCCACACGCTGCGCGGCCTCTTCGATCACTATCTCGAGTACCCGGACGAGGTGCCCGAGAGCGAGGCGGGGGCGGATCTGATCCAGCGGGTGACCGACTATCTCGCCGGGATGACCGACCGCTATTGCATAGCCAGCTTCAAACAGCTGGCGCTGCCCGAGGAATCGCGGCTCTGATGAGCAAGCTTTCGCCAGAGACGGTGGAGCAGGTCAAGGAGGCGGCGGACATCGTCGAGATCGTCTCGGCGCACACCGACCTGCGGCGTGCCGGGGCGCGGTTCAGCGGGCTGTGCCCGTTCCACGACGAGCGCACGCCTTCGTTCTCGGTCGATCCCCAGGAGAAGCTCTACTACTGCTTTGGCTGTGAGGCAGGCGGGGATGTGTTTCGCTTCCTGCAGGAGAAGGAGGGGCTGAGCTTTCCCGACGCGGTGGAATCGCTCGCCGAGCGCTACGGGGTGGCGGTTGAGCGGGAGGCCGAGGATCCGCGGGCGGAGGCGGTGCGACGGCGCAAGGCTAGGCTCGGCGAGCTACTGGAGCGGACGTCGGCCTTCTACGCGACGTTTCTCAGGGAGTCGCCGAAGGCCGGGCGCGCACGCGAATACCTGGCCGGCCGTGGCCTCTCCGAGGATGTCCTCGGCGACTTCGGCGTGGGCTTTGCCCCGAGTGCCTGGGACCAGGTGCTGACGCGGGGCCAGCGCGCCGGCTACTCGGTCGATGAGATGCACGCCGCGGGGCTGGTGCAGAAGGGCAACCGCGGGCCCTACGATCGCTTCCGGGCGCGGATCACGTTCCCGCTACGCGATGTCCGGGGACGGGTGGTCGGTTTCGGGGCGCGAGCCTTGGGGGCGGATTCCAAGCCCAAGTATCTGAATTCACCCGAGGGCGAGCTGTTCCACAAGGGGAGGATGCTCTACGGGCTGGACCGGGCGCGGGGGCCTATCGCCAAGGCGAACCGAGTGGTGGTGGTCGAGGGGTACACGGACGTGCTGGCGCTCCACCAGGCCGGAGTGGGCGAAGCGGTGGCGGTGATGGGGACGGCGATCACGCCCGACCAGCTCGGCTTGCTGTCGGGGCTCTGCGAGGTTGTGGTCCTGGCACTCGACGCCGACCGGGCGGGCCAGGAGGCGATGATTCGGGCCCAGAAGGTGGCGGCGGGCCGGGAGCTGAGCCTGCGGGTGGCGAAGATGCCCGAGGATGCCGATCCGGCGGACATGCTGCAAAAGGGCGAGCTGGGGCGCTTCCAGCAACTGGTCGAACGGGCGGTCGACCTGCCGGCCTTCCAGGTGGAGACGGCGCTGTCGCGAGCCGAGGGCTCGGCCTCTGGCCGGGAGAAGACGCTGAGCGAGGTGGCGCCGGTGTTGTTCGCGATGGGGGAGACGGTCGGTCGCGACGAGTTGATCCGGCGGGTCGCCTCGGGCCTCGACACCGAACCGAGCCTCGTGGCCCGGCGGGTGGAGGCCGGGGCAGCGGTGGTCGAGGCAGCGGCGGCGACGGGCAGCGACGCCGGGAAGCAGCCGGCGAGACCGCCTCGCACCGAGGTGGCGCCGAGCCCGCGCGAGCTGCGCGAGCGGGCGCTGCTGGCGATGTGCATCTCCGAACCGGGGCCTGGCCGCGACATTCTGGGGCGCCTCGAGAAAGCCGACCTCTCCTCGCAGCTCGGCGGCCGCGCGGTCGCCTGGCTCGCAGAGCACCTCGAGGACCCAATGGCGGGCTTGCCGCGAGAGGACGAGGAGCTGGTCTCGCTGATCACCCAGCTGGTGATGAGCGCAAAGCGCGAGCCGGCCTCTGCCGAGGCGATGGAGCTCAACCTGCTGTTGCTCCAGCAGCGGGCGCTGGAGGACCGCATCTCCGCCGCTCGCGAGCAGGAGGACTACGCCTCGGCCCAGCAATTGAGCGCTGAACGCTCAGAGCTGGTCACAAAGATCGCCGGCAGCGAGCACACCTAGCCACAGCTTCACTGGTGCATTTCACTACCGCGGCGGCCCTCGTTAAAGTGGGAGATCGATCGGGGATAGCTCAGCTGGCAGAGCGCTTGACTGTTAATCAAGAGGTCGCGGGTTCGATCCCCGCTCCCCGAGCTGTTAG
>JBHEMJ010000090.1:0-18174 GCA_046262655.1 Solirubrobacterales bacterium
CCTAGTCCCAGCTGACCTCGACCAGCTCCTCGCTGCCGAGGCCCTTCAGCTCGAACTCGCGGGCGGTCCCGAAGCTGAAACCATCCTCCTCCGGAGCCTGCGCAGCCAGCGAGCCCGAGACCAGGATCTCCCCTCCCTGCGCCTGCTGGGCGACCCGGGCCGCCATCGCCACGTTGCGCCCGTAGAGATCACCCTCCTTGGTGACGGCCTTGCCGGTGTGGATGCCGATCCGCACATGGATGGGATTGCGTTTCAGCTGACCGCCCGCGTCGCCGAGCTCGCGTTGCACCGAAACCGCGCACCGCAGCGCCTGGTCGGGGCGGGCAAAGGCGACCATGAAGCCGTCGCCCTGTGACTTGACCACGAAACCGTCCTCGGCAGCGACCTCACGGCGGACCAGCTTGTCGTGGGCACCGAGCAGCTTCACCCAACCGCGATCGCCGAGCTCCTCGTTCAGCTTGGTCGAGTCCTCGATGTCGGAGAAGAGGATCGTCACGCTGCCATCACCGGCGACCCGGCGCAGCTCGGGGTGCTCGAGCTCGGCCCAGGTCGCCATCGACTCGATCGGTGCCCGGAAGGCCGCGCCCACACCGCCCTCACGGACCCGCGCCGCGGTCCGGATGGCGCCCTTGACGGCGGCCTGACCCCCGATCACCACTGCCTGCTCGAGTGTCGGCGCGCCCCGGCCGCTCTCGAATAGCCGCTGCTTGGAACGGCGGTGGCGCCGCCAGGCGGCGATCGTCGCCAACAGGATGCCGAGCGCCAGCCCGGCCCCAAACGCAACTGCCGTAGTCAAAGAAAGGTCCATCAGAGCTCGAGCTGGTACTCCAGCAGCTCTTCGCTGGAACCGCCGGCCCGGTCATAGACCGCCTGCGCCCGCTTGTTGGACGGCTCGGTCATCCAGATCATCGCCGGAGCGCCGTGGCGGCGGGCGAGCTCCGCGCAGGCACCGATCAGGCCGTCGGCGAGCCCCGTGCCGCGCGAGTCGTCCTCGACGAAGAGATCCTCGAGGACGACAATTCGCGCTCCGCGCAGGCTCGACCACTTCCAGCCGCAGGCGGCAAAGCCGGCCACCCGCTCGCCCTGATGGCCGACCAGCAGGAACCCTTCCTCGTCGGGCGCGCCGATCAGCGCCCGGGCCATCTCCACCAGTGCCGCCTCGTCTGGATGGGCCACCTCGTAAAAGTCGCAATAGGCCAGCATCAGCGGCACGATCGCCTCCATCTCTTCGAGCTTTGCGCCGCGGATATCCATCAACGACCGATATGGAAGACGATCTTGGCCAGAATCTCTCTCTCGCTATTCCTTGGTGCTCGCAGCGCCTAATAGCCGCTGCTTCTCCGTTTTGAACTCCGCCGCAGTCAGAATGCCCTTTTCGCGCAGCTCGCCGAGCTTGGCGGGTGCCATCACCTGGACCCTAGCGCCGGGAGGAATGGTCACGTGTCTGTTTTGGCGGTGCCGAGCCGGGTAGTCCGCAGGGGCAAGCAACCGAAGGAGTGAGCACCGATGGATGACAAGATCGACGACGCCAAGGGCCGCATCAAGGAAGCAGCGGGAGACCTGACCGACGACCAGAGCCTCAAGGACGAAGGCAAGGTGGACCGGGCATCAGGCAGCGTCAAGGACAAGATCGACGATGTCGCCGACAAGGTGAAGGACACCGTCAACCAGGACGACGACGACTAGGGGCGCAGCTGAGCGTGCCCGGCGCCTACTGGTAGAAGGCGACCGCGGCAACGATCACGAACAGCGAAACCAGCGCCGCACCCTCGTATTCGCGTGCCTCGCCGTCGCCGGTGATCTGCCAGATCGCCAACGCCGAGAGTGCCAGTGAGGCGATGTAGACGGACGGCAGCACGAAGGTCAGCGAGGTCGTAAAGAACAGCGAGACGAGGATCAGCGCGGGGAACAGGAAGACGGCGATCTGCGCGACCGAGTTCTTGACCACCGAGATCGCCAGATCGGCCTCCCCCTTTGCGGCGAGGATCAGCGCCGTGGTGTTCTCGACCGCGTTGCCGGCGATCGCGACGATCACCAGGCCGGCAAAGGCACGCGAGATGCCGAGGTCGTCAATCGCCGGCCCGAGGGCGGCGATGAACCAGTCAGAGACGAAAGCCGAGCCGACGCCGGCGATCGCCAACATGCTGATCGACAGGCTGAGGGGCGGTGGCGAATCGTGCTCGACCGCGGCCCCGGTGTCGGTCCGGAGGTATGAGTTGAGCCAGAGCCCGTAGACCACCAGCAGGCAGACGGAGGCGATCACCGAAATCGTCTTGGAGTGCTCGGCGGCGACGTCACCGGCGGAGTTGGCGATCCCGAGGATGACGATGATGAAGACGGCGAGCATCAGCATCGTCATCGTGTCGTTGGGCAGGCGGGCCTTGAAGCGCATCACTCCATCCTCCGCGTGGCGGGCGCCGACGATGATCGTCAGCCCGAGCACCAGCAGCCCGTTGGCCAGCAGCGAGCCGACCAGCGAGGTCTGGGCGACCAGCACCTCACCTGCGTTGAGGGCGAAGAGAACGACGAAAAACTCGGGCAGGTTCCCCAGCGTCGACTGCAGCACACCGGTCGCCCCGGGCCCCATTCGCGCGCCGAGCGCCTCGGTGGCGAAGGCGACCAGCCAGGCGAGCCCGGCCAGGGCGAATCCGGAGACGACGAAAGCGGCTACGGCCGGCGAGTCGGCGTAGTGCATGACGCCGGCGGCGATGCTGAGCGCCGCGATCGCCGCGCTGATTGCCAGTTGCCTGCCGCTCATCGGGCGATGAGGCTAGTCGACGGGGATATCGTGGGCCCGGCAGATGGCCGAGCCCCAGCCGCCCTACGGCGACTACTACCGCGAGATATACGCAAAAGGCGTCTTCGCCGGCGAACGGCCGACGCTGCCGATGGCCTCTGCCGAGCTCGAGCGGCGCGCCCGCGCACAGGTCGACGATCGGGCGGTCGCCTACATCTTCGGTGGCGCCGGCTCCGAGGAGACGATGCGCGCCAACCTCGAGGCTTTCCGCCGGGTGCGGATCGTGCCGCGCGTGCTACGCGATCTCTCCCGGCGCGACCTCGCCACGACGCTGCTCGGAGCCGAGGTCCCGGCGCCGCTGCTGCTGGCCCCGATCGGCGTGCAGACCCTGGTCCATCCCGACGGCGAGGCGGCCAGCGCCCGGGCCGCCGCCGCCGTCGGAGTGCCGCTGATCACCAGCACCGCCTCGGCGACGTCAATGGAGGAAATCGCGGCGGCCAACGGCGATTCGCCGCGCTGGTACCAGCTCTACTGGCCCAACGACCCGGAGCTGGCCGCCAGCCTGGTTGGCCGCGCCGAGGCCGCGGGCTATTCGGCGATCGTTCTCACCGTGGACAACTTCCTGCCGGGGTGGAAGCCGCGCGACCTCGAGCAGGCCTACCTCCCATTCCTCGAAGGGATCGGCATCGCCCAGTACCTCTCGGATCCCGTCTTTCAAGCTGGTCTGGAGAAGGATCCCGAGGAGGACATGGGGGCCGCCGTCGGGCACTTCCTCAGCGTGTTCAGCAACGCGGCCTTGAGCTGGTCCGATCTCGATTGGCTGCGCGCCCAGACTTCGCTGCCGGTGGTGCTGAAGGGCATCCTGCATCCCGACGATGCTCGCGAGGCCCACGAGCACGGCGCCGAGGGCGTCATCGTCTCCAACCATGGCGGCCGCCAGATCGACGGCGCGATCGCCTCGATGGAGGCGCTGCCGGCGATCGTCGAGGCGGTAGGCGACGAGCTGATGGTGCTGCTCGACAGCGGCGTGCGGTCCGGCTCCGACGCCTTCAAAGCGCTGGCTCTAGGCGCCGAGGCGGTGCTGATCGGCCGTCCCTACCTGTGGGCGCTGTCGCTTGAGGGAGAGCAGGGGGTCGAGACCCTCCTGCGCTGCCTGCTCGCCGAGCTCGACCTGACGATGGCGCTGGCGGGCGCCACCGGGGTCGCGGAGATCGGGCCCGATCTTCTCGCGCCGCCGGGATAGGCTGCGCGTCGTGGCATCCCACCAAACCCTCGACGTGACCAGGGACGGCGCCGCGGTGACGATCCTGCTCAACCGTCCCCAGGCGCTCAACGCATGGAACGAGCAGCTCGGTCTCGATCTGCGCCAGGCCCTGTCCTCCATCGCAGGCGACCCGGAGGCGCGTGCGGTGATGATCACCGGTGCCGGGCGCGCCTTCTCTTCCGGCGCAGACCTCAAGGAGCAACGCACCGACGATGGTGGTGGGCCTCCCGATCTCTCCCAGCGCCTGCGCGAGCTCTATAACCCGTCGATCCTGGCAATACGCGAGATGCCGAAGCCCGTGATCGCGGCCGTCAACGGCCCCGCGGTGGGAATCGGCTGCTCGCTGGCATTGGCCTGCGATTTGGTCCTGGCAGCCGAATCCGCCTACTTCCTGCTCGCCTTCGTCAACATCGGACTGATACCCGACGGCGGGGTGACCGCCACCGGCCCAGCCCGGGCCGGATTTGCCCGCGCCACCGAGATGGCGATGCTGGGCGAGCGCGTCCCCGCCCGCCAGGCCCTCGACTGGGGGCTCGCCAACCGCGTCCACCCCGATGATCAGCTGCTCGGCGCCGCAACCGAGCTGCTCGGGCACCTGGCGGCGGGGCCGACCGCCTCCTATGCGAACGCAAAGAGACTGCTCAACCGCCGGCTGCTGGCGGGCCTCGGCGACCAGCTCGAGGCCGAGGCCGACGCGCAGCGCGAGCAGGGCCGCACCGCAGACTTCGTCGAGGGCGTGATCGCCTTCGCCGAGAAGCGCCCCGCTACCTTCACCGGCGCCTGAAGGGACTCACTTAGGCTCGTAGGTGAGGATGGCGATGCCGTCCCCCGCCGTCTTCGAGTCGGTCAGCCGCAGGCTCTTCTTGGCGCCGTCGCCGAACAGGCGCTTGCCGCTCCCGAGCACGACCGGAAAGACCATCAGCCGGTACTGATCGACCAGATCGTGCTCGACCAATGTCCCCACCAGCTTGGCGCTGCCGGCGACGAGGATGTCGTTGTCGTGGCGGTCCTTCAGCTTCGCGATCTCCTCGGCGACGTTGTCGCCGATCACGGTGGAGTTGTTCCACTGGGGGTCCTTGAGGGTGGTCGAGACCACGTACTTCTTCATGCCGTTCATCTTGTCGGCAAAGCCAACATCGTCGGTCATCGAAGGCCAGGCCGCAGCGAAGCCCTCGAAGGTAACCCGACCGAGCAACATGGCGTCGGCGTCCATCACTTCGTCGAGCTTGAACTTGTCGCCCTCTGCACCGCGATCGATCTCGAAGGTCCAGCCGCCGTGCTCGTAGTCCTCGCCTCCGCCCGGCGCTTCCATGACCCCATCGAGCGAGACGAATTCGGTTACCACGATCCTTCCCATCTTGATCCTCCTATTCGGTGGCTTTCCGATTACGACCACCGGGCGCGAGGCGATCATCGCCCGCCATCGACCTAGGCCTTCTTCAACTCCTCCAGCGACTCCGCCAGCCGCTCGATCATCGAGTCGAGGTCGGGCATCTGGTCGCGGTCGGCGATGATGCCGAAGTTCATCTGGCCGCAGTAGCTCATCACGGTGATGTTGAGGCCCATCCCGTCGGTGATCACCGAGACCGGGTAGTTGGCGACGATCTGGGCGCCGGCGCAGTAGAGGGGAATCTGCGGACCGGGCACGTTGGAGATCACCAGATTCCAGTTGGGGCGGCCGGCGCCGCTGGTCGAGAGGGTGAAGCTGGCTCGCGCCGCGCGGGCGAAGACGGCCGGCGGGATGAAGTGGTTTGTGTCCTGGAGCAACTCGGCCGGGAGAGCGCGATGTCTCTCCTTCATCGCCGCCAGCGCCGTGTGGGTGTCATACAGGCGCTGCAGTGGATTCGGCTCGTTGGTGTAGAGCGGCGCGCTCATCAGCATGATCCTGTTGCCGTAAGTGCCCATCTGATCGTCGGTGCGGACCGAGACCGGAATCTGGGCCACCAGCGGCTCGGGCAGCAGCTCGTCGTGGTCGAGCAGCCAGCTGCGTACGGCGCCGGCGCACATCGCCACCACCACGTCGTTGACCGTGCACCCGTGCCGGTCTTTGACCTTCTTGACCTCGTCGAGCGGCAGATCGCCGTAGACGAAGCGCCGGTGCGGGGAGATGCGCCCGTTGAAGGAGGTCTTCGGCGCCTTCAGATCGGTATGGCCGATCGACGCTCCGTCGCCGGTCACCGCGTTCTTCAGCATCTCGGTGACTCGCGAAACCATGCCCACCCCCGGTAGGGCGCTGAACACCGGCGCCTCGTCGAGCACCGGCAGGGCCCGCGGCATCGAGCGCAGCATGCGCAGCGGATAACGCGGCACCCCGATCAGCCCGCGGGCCAGCATCTCGAGGTCGCTCGGATTGCGGTCTTGACCGTTGCCGGATGGCGGGGGGGCTTCGCGTCCTTCGGGGGCGAGGTCGAAAAGGGCGCTCATGATCTCGGCGCCGGACAAGCCGTCGATGACCGAGTGATGGATCTTGGTCAGTAGCGCCATGTGCCCCTTCTCGAGACCGTGGATCAGGTAGATCTCCCACAGTGGCCGCGAGCGGTCCAGCGGCCGGGCCATGATCCGCGCCACCTGCTCGGCCAGCTTCTCCTTGCCGGCCTTGGCCGGCATCCCGAGCTCGCGCAGATGGAAGTCGAGGTCGAAGTCGGGGTCGTCGATCCAGTAGGGATAGTCGAGGCCGAGCGGAACCTCGACCAGCCGCCAGCGCAGCGGCGGCAAGAGTGGCAGCCGCTCCTCGACCAGGCGGCAGATGTCCTCCATCTCCAGGGTGCCGCTCTCGGTGGTCGAGGGATCGAGTACGGCTAGGCCGCCGACGTGGCCGGTCTGCCGCGAGTTCTCCAGCGCCAGGAACTGGGTGTCGAGGCTGGTCAGCTGGCGCATCAGGCGGCCTGCAGCGGTTGCGGGACCAGCGGCTGCTGGGGCTCGCCGCGGTCACGCGGATCGTGCTCGGCCAGCCAGCCCTCCAGGATGGGCCAGGTCGTGCGTCGCGCGCCGCGCCCGGTCAGCACTCCGAGATGCCCACCAGGGGCCTTTTCGAGCATCAGCTCCTCGGCGTTCGGGAGCAGGGAGCCGACATGGTGGACGGCCGGCATCGGCGCGATCCCATCGCCTTCACCGGCGATCGAGAGCACCGGCTGCCTCACGTCGGCGAGTCGAATCGGGCGTCCCCCGATCTCGATCTCTCCATTGGCGAGGTCGTTGGTGCGGAAGAAGCGGTGGTAGAGCTGGCCGAAGGTGCGGCCGGGGTAGGCCAGCATGTTGTCGGTGAAGCGGTCGACAGCCTCGATCTGGGCAAGGAAGTCGCGGTCGTCGATGTTGCGCATCACCGCCAGCGGCTTGATCACGTATTTGTCGAAGGCGGCCAGCTGGTAGGCGCGCTTGACCAGGCTGCGGGGCGCTCCGCCCATCGTCCGGTAGAGCGCTGTGAGGATGCGCCCCCCGGTGAAATCGACCAAGGGGCGAATCGGCGCCACCAGCGGTACCTGGGTGAAGTCAACCGGGCTGGCGACCATGCTCACCGAGCGGACCGGCAGCCCGCCGCCGGCGGCGGCGAGCAGCGAGAAGATCCCACCCATGCACCAGCCGACCAGCTGCACGTCCTCGCGGCCGGCATCGCGGTGCACGGCCTCGACGGAGCTGGGGATGATCTCCTCGAGCCAGTCCTCGATGCCGAGATTGCGGTCGTTGAAGGAGATCGCGCCGTAATCGACCAGGTAGACGCGGCGGCCGGCCTCGAGTAGATATTCGACCATGCTGCAGCCGCGGCGCAGATCGAAGCAGAAGGCCGGCGCGGCGAGCGGCGGCACCAGGAGCACTGGGGCGCCGTGCGGGGAGCGCACCGCGTCGGGGCGCTCCCAGTAGCGGTGCACGGCGCGGTGCGGGCCCTCGTCGATGATCGACGATCGCTGCGGACTCGTGTCCGCCAGCCCACCCCCGACGAACGCGTCGTAGGTGTTGGCGAGCCCGGCGGCAACCTCCTCCGGTGTCGGTATCGCTCTCAAGATCCTCTCCGCGACGAGTCTAAGGCGTCTTCTCGGCAGCCATCGGCTCGCGTAGCCGTGGCCGCATGCCCCGCAGGGCGAAGCCCAAAACATGCGGCTGGTTTGTGCAAGACGTGCGGGCTCGCTAGAGCCCGTAGGTCTTGCTGATGATCTCCCTTTGGATCTCGGAGGTGCCGGCGAAGATGGTGCCGACGAGGGTGGCTCGCACGTGACGCTCCATGTCGTACTCGGTGGCGTAACCGGCGCCTCCCATCATCTGCTGGCCCTCGAGCGCCATCTTCTTGGCGGTCTCGGTGACCTTCAGCTTCACCATCGAGGCCTCGCGGGGCAGCGTCTTATCCGGGGCGGCGTCGGCCCGTTGGGCGACGTCGTAGACGAGCAGGCGGCAGCACTCGATCTCGGTCGCCAGGTCGGCGAGCCGATGGCGGATCGTCTGGAAGGAGCCGATCGGGCGGTCAAATTGCTTGCGTTCCTTGACGTAGGCGAGCGTCTCATCAAAGGCCCTCTGGGCGATGCCGAGAAAGCTGGCGCCGGTTATCAACCGCTCGTGGTTGAGGCCGGTCATCAACTGCATCCACGCCTGGCCCTCCTGGCCCACCAGCGAATCACCGGGGAGTTCGCAGTCGGTGAAGTAGAGGTCATTGACCTCGTCGGGGCCGGCCATGGTGCCGATGCCGCGGATCTCGAGTCCCGGCGTGTCGCGGGGGACGTTCAGCATCGAGACGCCCTCATGCTTGGAGCCGTCTCGGTCGGTGCGCGCGACGAGCAGAATGTGCGAGGCCTGCTGGGCGGCTGAGATCCAGGTCTTCTGCCCGTTGACCACGTAGCCGCCGTTCTCCCGCTTGGCGAAGCAGGAGAGGTTGCCGACGTCCGACCCCGCCTCCGGCTCCGACATGGCGATCGCCTCGACGGCGCCGGCGGCGATCCCGCGCAGGATCTCCTCCTTCTGCTCGGGGCTGCCGAACTTCGCGTAGGCGCCGGCGGTGATCATCGACACCGGGAAGGCCGAGATGGGAATCTGCCCGCGGCCGATCTCCTCAAGCAGCAGGCACATGTCCACTGCCCCGCCGCCGGCGCCGCCGTACTCCTCCGGAATCGCCATCCCCAGCCAGCCGAGGTCGGCCATCTTGGTGGCGATCTCGGGGCTGTGCGCGGTCTTGCCCCCGTCGGTCAGCGCGGTGCGCTGCTCGCGCGTGCCGCACTCGCGCTTGGCGAAATCGCGGATCGCCTCGACGAAGGCGCTCTGCTCGTCGGTCAGCTTCACCCGCGCCAGGCTACCAGATACATACCGGCCTGCACGTTTCTTTAGACCGGCGCCGGGCGCCATGCGACCGGTATCCCGTTCCCGGCCTCGGCTGCAGTTCAGCCCCGGTGGCCGTGGCGGTCACGAATCACCAGCACCGCCAATGTGCCACCAACCAGCAGGACCGGCATCGCGAAGGGAATCGCCAGCAGGAAATGGCCGGCGTGGGCGAGCGGGATCACGGACTCAGCCCGACTGCGGCAGGGCGCCGCCGGCCCGGGCGCCGCTACCGGTCTTGCGATCGTCGCCGGACCGGCGCCGGCTGGCGCTCGGAGCGGGGGTTCCGCCTTCCCCGATCGTGACCGCGACGCGATGGATGCCCCAGGCGACCAGCGCGGTGAACATCAGCGCCAATGCGAGGACGACCGCGTAGGCGAGCGGCGGAAGCCAGCCCGCGGCGCTGGCCTGCTCGCGCTGGAGGATCTGGTGGTCGCTGGTGAACTCACGGTTGAAGTGGGTCGCGGCGGGAACCCCCTCGGCGGGGATCGCCGGGTCCTCGGGCAGGAACACCGGCACGGCGGCCAGCGAGCGACCGTCGTGCAGCCGCAACAGCGCCTTCCAATCTCCGTAGACGGGGATCGGCTCGGTGGTCCGGTATACGCCTTCGGAGACACGCTGCAGGCTGTCGACGACCAAGCCGCCTCCCTGCCAGGCAGTGACGTTGAGCCAGCGGGCGTTGTCGGCGGCCGTCGGTGGATCGAGCCGCACGGTCGCATCGACCTCCCGCTGCGGCGCGGGCCGGGCGTCGGTCAGCGTGACGTCCGCGCGAACGCCGCTTTCGGCGGGCTTGGGCAGGGCGTAGACGACCATCACCGCGACCGCGACGGCGGAGGCCACCGCGGCCCAGCGCAGATCCGGCCGGCGCGCGACCTTGTCCGCGCGCAGCCGGGCGCCCATCCAGGCGCCGAGGATGCCGCCCGCAAGCGCCATGCCGAAGCCGAGCACCGCCCCCTCCGGGAACAGGCTCGACGGCCACGGGGTGGTGGCCCAGACGTGCGACCAGCCCCATTCGGCCGCCAACCCGACGGTGCCGATCAGGGCGCCGGCGCCTGCCCCGAAGGCGAGCGGCCGGCGCGCCGGCTTGATCGCGAAAGCGGCCAGCTCGACGAGGAAGGCCTCCGGCAGATAGACCGGGAAGTGGGCGAGGGCCTCCCCGAGGCCGGGCCCGACGATCAGCGAGTAGGCGCCCCGGATCGTGGCGAAGAAGAGCACGGCGAGGATCGCGGCCCCGCGACCCGCCGCCAGGCGCACGGCGACCAGCGCGGCGGCGGCGGCCAGCATCACCAGCATCGGCGCGAAGACGAAGCGGAACTGCGGGACTCCGAAGTCGAACTCGGCCTGGAAGGTAGACAGGGCGATGAGAAAGGCACCCGGTAGGGCGATGCGCCGGCCGAAGTAGGAGAGCGGTGGCTCTCCCTCCTTGCGCCGGCCGAGCCGCTCGCCCTCGGCCAGCAGCACGCCGGTACTCAGCACGGCGAGCACGGCGCCGCCGATCAGCATCAGATGGGTCGGCCCCCAGAGCGTCACGTCCTGCCCGAAGAGACGGTGCCAGATGTCATCCAGGGGGAAGCCGAGCAGCGAAAAGGATCCGGCGGCGAGGATCAGTACGCCGCCGAGCGGGGCGTACCAGTCGCCGCTGATCCGCAGCGCTGCCGGGCTGGGGCGCTCGGTCGGCAGCACGATCGCCAGCAGGCCGGCGCTGAAGATCCCGAACAGGCCGAAGAGGATGAAGTAGTGCGCCGGGTTGGCCAGAGGCCCCGGGTCGCGGCCCTGGTCGATGTGGATCGAGATGTCCCACATCATTCCGAACAGGGCGATGATCAAAGAGGGAGTGACGAGGATCAGCGGCAGGGCGGCCCAGCCCGGCATCCCGAGCCTGCGCTCGGCCCCCGCCGCAAGTCGGCCGAGGACCGCCACGCGGCCACTGCGGTGCCCGGCGCCGAGGAACAGCAGCAGTCCGGTGACCAAGGCGCCGGCCACGGTGGCGATGATCACCTGGCCGATCTCGGCGCCGCCCGCCGGCGGCGAGGATGAGGCCGCGGCGCCGGCCGCGAGGGGGATGGTTGCGAGGTCCATTGCTCTCTCTTCCTAGAGGGGGTGTGTCCGCATCGCGGCGTTCAAAACGTCAATACCCGTGCCGACAGATTATGTTACGTCAATTAGCGTCACGATAGCCGATGTATCGTTTAGCGATGCCCGATCCAGGCACAGACCAGGCGACCGAGTTGACCATCGACGAGCTCGCCCGGCGGTCGGGCATGTCGGTTCGCAACATTCGCGACCACGCCAGCCGTGGTCTGCTGCCCCCGCCGGAGGTGCGCCAGCGCACCGGCTATTACGGGAATCAGCATCTCGAGCGCCTGCGGGTGATCAAGGACCTGCAGGCCGAGGGTTTCAATCTGAAGGGCATCAAGCGGCTGCTCGAGCAGACCGGCAGTCCGGCCGAGCGCCTGCTCGACATCAAACAACAGTTCGTCACCGGCCTCGAGGAAACCGAGAGCCCGGAGGTTTTCACCCGACAGGAGCTTCGCGAGCGCTTCGGCACAGCTGAGGAGACCGAGGAGGAGACGCTCGGCAGGGCGGTCAAGCTCGGCGCCCTGGTGCCGATCGGCGGCGACCGCTTCGAGGCACCGAGCCCGGCGCTGCTCGACGTCGCCGAGGACGTGGTCAAACGCGGCATCCCGATGACCGCGGCGCTTGAGGTGCTCAGCGAGATCGTCCGCCACTGCGACTCAATTTCGCGCCGTTTCGTCAACCTTTTTTTGAGAGAGGTGTGGAAGCCCTTCGAGGCGGACGGGCTGCCCGAGGAGCGCTGGCCCGAGGTGATCGAGACGATTGAGCTGCTGCGGCCGATTGCCTCGGCCGCGGTCAACACCGTCTTCGCCCTGCGTCTCGGCAGTGAGGTCGAAGACTCCTTCGGCAAGCAGCTCTCGCGCTACAAGAGGTAGTCCGGCTACCCGCCACCGGCCTGGCGGAGAAGCCAGCCCGTGTGCTCGACCAGCCGCTGCCCCCACGCCCGAAAAGCAGCCGAGGGGATAGGGGTTAATGGAGGCGGCAGAGGTGGCTGAGCAACCAGTCACCGGTGTGCTCGAGGGGCAACTCGCCGCTCAGCACGGCGCCGGCGAAAGCGATCCCCTCTCCGGTCAGCCGGTCGTCGGCTGAGCCCTTCTTGTCACCGCGGATGTGCTGGGAGATCCACCGCGTGGGGTTGCCCTGCGCGTAGAGGGTCGCGGTGGCGATTCCGGCGAAGTGGCGCACCTGACCGTCGGTGTCGTCGTCAAAGCGCCGGCGAAATCCACGCCCTGGAATCCGGTCGTGACCACCGCGCAGCAGGTCCGCGAGGCCGCGAGAGCCCTGCCTGATCCCCGCCCCCTCTCGACCGAGAGCTGCCAAAAAGGCGCCCGCCGAGTGCTCGTCCTCGGCGAGCTGGCCGGCCAGCCCTGCCAGCCGCTCGCAGGCGCTGCCGCTGAGGTGGCGAGCGGCGCTGGGGTCGGACTGGTCGGCGAAGGGATCGATCGCCAGATAGGCGAGGATCCCGGCGCCCGCCAGGGCCAGCACCGCCACCGCGATCAGCCCCTTCTTCATCCGCCCACTACGCATGCAGCGGTTTTCACGACCGCAAAGTGCTACGGTCGGCTGTATTGGGTCCGAGCACACGCTCGGACGAAGTTGTGCCAGCGCTCGTCAAGTTGCTTACAGCATCCCTCGGGTTCGCAGCACAAGACTCGAAGGATCAAAATGCCAGAAGGAACAGTTAAGTGGTTCAGCGACGAGAAGGGCTTTGGTTTCATCACGCCCGACGACGAGTCGAAGGACCTGTTCGTCCATCACAGCGCGATCAACGGAGAGGGTCATCGCACCCTCGTCGAAGGCGCCAAGGTCTCGTATGACGCCGAAGAGGGCGACAAGGGGCCGAAGGCCGCCAACGTCCAGCCGCTGTAGGACGTCCTCGGGCCCCCGGCTCGAGACTTGCAGCATTTGAAAGGGCCCGGAATTCCGGGCCCTTTCTGATCCCGGATCTATCGCTCATCCGAGCGCCAGCACGACGAAGACCCAGATCGCCGCCGCCAGCACCGAGACGACCAGCAGGCGAGCGCCGAGGCCGCGGTCGTCCTCCATCGCCAGCAGGCCGAGGAACAGCCCGGCCGGGGGCAGCGCGCAGGCGATCGCGAAGGGGAAGATCGCGTTGGCGCGTTCCTTCATCGCCCCAACCCTAGTCCGCGCTAGGCGCTGCCCGCGGGGAGCGCATCGGTGCTCGAGCGCTCATCCGCCGCCTGGGCGTGCTCGCTGATCGCGCCGATCAGCCGCGGCCAGAAGGCGCGGGGCAGATCGTGGCCCATGCCCTTGATTGTGAGGCGCTTCGAGCCGCGGATCGCCTCGGCCGTGGCGCGTCCCCCCGAGCGGTTGATCAGCTTGTCGCTGTCGCCGTGGATGACCAGCGTCGGGGCGGCGATCTTTCGGAGCTCGCGAGTCCGGTTGCCGGAGGCAAGGATGGCGCCGAGCTGGCGTCCGCGCCCCCAGGGGTCGGAGTCGCGCTCCATGCTGCGCTTGATCAACTCGCGAATGTGGTCAAGGTCCTGGTTCGGGGGCGGCGAGCCGATGACCGCGAACAGAGCGGTGGCGTAGTCCAGGTAGGCCTGGGGATCGCTGGGCCGAGGGGCGAGGAAGGCACGGTAGACGCTGGGGTGGGGCTGACCTCGGACGCGGCTGCCAGTCGTCGACATGATCGAGGTCAGCGAGCGCACGCTTCCGGGGTGGCGGGCGGCCAGGGTCTGAGCGATCATGCCGCCCATCGAGGCGCCGACCACGTGAGCGGGCGACAGTTCGAGCCCCGCCAGCAGCCCGTTGGCGTCATCGGCCATGTCCCCGAGGTCGTACTGGCGGTTGGAGAAGCGGCGCGTGGCCAGCTGGCGGCGTCTCGGCGCCCGAAAATCGAGGTGGGTGGAGTGGCCGATGTCGCGGTTGTCGAAGCGCACCACATAGAACCCGTGCCCGGCGAGCTCGTGACAGAACTCCTCATCCCAGCCCAGCATCTGGGTCGCGAGCCCCATGATCAGCAGCAGGGGTGGATCCTGGGGCTCGCCGAAGGTCTCGTAACAGAGCGTGATGCCCCTGCCCACGTCGCAGAACTGCTCGCTCATGCCTCAATCCTAGGGAGCCCGGCCCCTCCGGCCGGCCGCGGGGGGCGGCGGTCCCTAGCATCCGCCAGCCATGGAACGCCGAGAAGACCTCCGCAACCTCGCCATCATCGCCCACGTCGATCACGGCAAGACCACCCTCGTCGACAAGATGCTGTGGCAATCAGGCACTTTTCGGGCGGGACAGGACGTCAACGATCGGGTGATGGACTCGATGGATCTCGAGCGGGAAAAGGGGATCACGATCCTCGCCAAGAACACGGCCCTGCGCCACGGCGAAACCAAGCTCAACATCGTCGACACGCCCGGACACGCCGACTTCGGCGGCGAGGTGGAGCGCGGGCTGACGATGGTCGACGGCGTGCTGCTGCTCGTCGACGCCTCCGAAGGCCCCCTCCCCCAGACCCGTTTTGTCCTGCGCAAGGCGCTGGAGTCGCGCCTCCCGGTGATCCTCGTCGTCAACAAGGTCGACCGCCCCGACGCCCGCATCGCCGAGGTCGTGGACGAGGTTTACGAGCTGTTCCTCGATCTCGACGCCGACGAATCGCAGATCGACTTTCCGATCGTCTACACCAACGCCAGGGCTGGCTGGGCATCGCTGGAGCAGGGCACCGAGGGTCTTGACCTCGAGCCCCTCTTCCAGCTGATCCTGGAGACCATCCCGGCCCCCGAGTTCGAGCCCGGACACCCGCTGCAGGCCCATGTGACCAACCTCGATGCCTCCCCCTACCTCGGGCGCCTGGCGCTCTGCCGGGTGCGCAATGGAACCATCCGCACCGGTACCCCGATCGCCTGGTGCCGCGCCAACGGCGAGGTCGAGCGGGCCGCGATCTCCGAGCTCTACGTCACCGAGGGGCTCGAGCGTGTCGCCGCCGAGGTAGCCGGCCCGGGCGAGATCATCGCCATCGCCGGGCTGCCGGGGGTGACCATCGGCGAAACCCTGGCCGATCCCGAGGACCCTCGCCCTCTGCCGGTGATCACCGTCGATGAGCCCTCGCTGTCGATCACGGTCGGCATCAACACCTCCCCCCTGGCCGGCACCGAGGGCGACAAGGTGACCGCGCGCCAGATCCGCGACCGTCTGGAAGCGGAGCTGATCGGAAACGTCTCCATCCGCGTCGCCGATACCGAGCGCCCGGACGCCTGGGAGGTGCAGGGCCGCGGCGAGCTGCAGCTGGTCGTGCTGTTGGAGCTGATGCGCCGCGAGGGCTTCGAGCTGACCGCCGGCCAGCCCCAAGTCGTCACCCGCGAGATCGAAGGCAAGGTCTGTGAGCCGGTCGAGCGCATGTCGATCGACGCTCCCGAGGACTACGTCGGGGTGATCACCCAAATGCTCGCCCTGCGCAAGGGCCGCATGGAGCAGATGGTCAACCACTCGACCGGCTGGGTGCGCCTCGACTACCTGGTCCCCGCGCGCGGTCTGATCGGCTTTCGCACCGAATTCCTGACCGAGACCCGCGGCACCGGCATCCTCCACCACGTCTTCGATCGCTGGGAACCGTGGGCAGGGGAGCTGCGCACCCGGCCGACCGGCGCCCTGGTCGCCGACCGCTCCGGCCCCACCGCCGCCTTCGCGTTGTTCGGCCTGCAGGAGCGCGGCACCCTGTTCGTCGGTCCCGGCGAGCCCGTCTACGAGGGCATGATCGTCGGCGAGAACGCCCGCTCCAACGATCTCGACGTCAACGCGATCAAGGAGAAGCACCAGACCAACGTGCGCGCTGCGGCCGCCGACCAGCTGGTGCGCCTGGTCCCGCACCGGCTGCTCTCCCTCGAGCAGGCGCTCGAGTTCCTGCGCGAGGATGAGGCGGTCGAGATCACACCGCACAGCGTGCGTCTGCGCAAGGCCGAGCTGGAGATGAATGCGCGGCGAAAATCGGCCCGCAGGGTCAAGGCCGCCTCTGCCTAGACTCCTGACCATGAGCCCGACGCCGGCCTTGACCCTGCACGTGCTGCCGCCTTCCCACCCGTGCATGACCGTGAGGGCCGCCCTGGATCTGAAGGGGCTCGAATACGAACGAGTCGATCTGGTGGCGGGCCCCCACCTCGAGACGATGGCCGAGATCTACGGCCAGGGCCGGACGACGGTTCCCGGCCTGCTGATCGACGAGGAGCCCGTGCACGGCTCGCGCCCGATCCTGGCTCGCCTCGAGGAGTTGGCCCCCGACCCTCCGCTTTTCCCGGAGCCGATCGCCGAGCAGGTCCGCGAGGCGGAGCGCTGGGGCGAGGCCGAGTTGCAGGGCGTGGGACGCCAGCTGACCTGGGGCGCCCTGCACTTCCGACCGGAGGCGATGGGCACGTTCGGCGGCGCCGGCCCGCTGGACCCGCCGGGGGTCGATTACGCCATCCGCGTGATCCGCGCCACCTGGAAGCACCACGGCGTCAGCGCTGAGGGCGTGGCCGGGGACCTCGCCCGCTTTCCCTCCATGCTCGACCACGTCGATCAGCTCGCCGAGCAGGGAATTGTCGGTGGCGAACAGCCCAACGCAGCCGATCTGCAGATCGGCGCCAGCGGTCGTCTGCTGCTTTGCATCGGCGATCTTGTGCCGATCCTCACAGGGCGCTCCCTCGAACATATTGCCCGTCGGCATTTCCCGCAATATGCAGGGGAAATACCGCCTGGTGCTTTCCCTGCAGGCTGGCTGTCCTAGCTCCAGCCCTTTAAAAATGGACACTTAGCTGGTACCCTTGTATTCAGCTCAGACAGGTACGCACCTGGCCCGAGCAGTCCCGCCGCAGTCAACTGGGACAGCAGCACAGCAAGCGCCTTGCCGAGAGGTACGGCCAAGCAGTTCGACGACCCGGGCACGATGCCCACAGACCCCAAGGAGCGACGAGTCAGATGAGCAGCAAGCGCAAGAATTGGACGTGCGCAGGATGCGACGTCACGGTAAGCCACCCTTCCGAGACTGCTCCCGAGCAGCCGGGCGGTTGGGCCAAGACCGGCAGCACCTGGCTTTGCCTGCGGTGCCGCCGCGAGGAGATCATGGACCAGGCCGCCGCCAAGAACGGCGCCGAGGGCTGGGCTCCGCGACGCCAGGCTCTGATCGAGTTCGAGCTGCTGCGCGACCCCGAGGCCACCGAGGTCGAGGTCGCCAAGCGCGCCCAGTGCTCCTCCGCCACGGTGCGCAAGATTCGCCGCGCGATGCGCGAATCCGGCGCTCTCGAGCCCGCTTAAGCCGGTTGCTGCGCCGGCCCGCTACCGGGGCGGCGACGGCAGGGCGTCCACGGCGGCGCGATTGACCTTGAGCACCACGCCGCGCTCGTAGATCTCCTCGACCAGGTCGCCCGCTACGTACTTTTCGCGGCCCGGCAGGATGCTGGTGTCGAGCGCCACGCCCTCGAAGATGTCGTTGACGAGGTCGGCGATCACGCGGTCGACCTTGCCGATCTTCTCCCCGTCGCTCGAATAGACCGGCACGCCGGCCTCGAGGACCAAATAGGAGCTGGGAGGACCGAGATTCTGCACGGGGCCAGTATCGCGGTTCGGGAACAGCTGGCTCGTCAACGTGCTCGTCTGTTGCCTGTTCATCGTGCTGATCGTCAGCTGAACGGGCCTCCGGCCGCTCAGTAGATCAGCGGGAGCTGCGTGACAACGACGAAAACAGTCAGCGCGAGGGCCGCCAGACGCTGCTCGGAGCCCTTGACGATCGCCGCGATCGGCAGCCACCAGACGATGTACCAGGGCAAGAACCAGGTCGTGGTGGCGATCGCTGCGAAGCTCGCCCAGCCCGCAC
>JBHEMJ010000091.1:0-9329 GCA_046262655.1 Solirubrobacterales bacterium
CCTAGGAAAGCGCGGCCTTAAACCTCTTGGTAGAGAGGTCCGTCGCCGCCCTCGGGCAGGGTCAGCCTGCCGCCCTTGGCGGTGATCGCTCCGCACTGCACGCAGTTGGAGGCGGTGACCTGAACGTCGACCTCCTTGGCGCCGGGCACGAGCTGGTTCTCGGGGATCTCGTAGACCTGGGCCGGGCACATCGACACCCAGGTCTGGGCCACCTCGACCGGCACCCTGGTCTGTATGCGAATGTGGTTGGGGGCATCGTCGCGGGTCGCATTGCCCGACAGGAACACCGAGTTCAGCTTGTCGAAGATGTACTTGTTGTCGGGCTTCGGATAGCTCTTGGCGGCGCCGCCGATCACCATCGCGTGCTCGGCGTCGTCCTCCTGCTTCCAGTGCCCGGTGGGCAGGATGCCGTTCGTCATCGCCCACGCGTTGGCCCAGGCGCCGCCGATGAAGAAGCCCTTGGAGAAGACCTGGCGTACGTTGCGCGACTTGTAGAGATCCTTCTCTATCAACGAGTTGTGGACCTTCTCGTCATAGGCCTCGAAGTTGACCGAGGCAATGTCCTTCTCCAGCGAGTCGACGATCGTCTCCGCCGCATAGATGCCGGCGTGCATCGCGTAGTGGATGCCCTTCAGGGTCGGGATGTTGACCATCGAGGCGGCGTCGCCGGCGATCGCCATGCCGGGCACCGCGAGGCGTTTGGGCATCGCGTAGTAACCGCCGGACGGAATCGTCTTCGCGCCCCAGGCGATGCGCTCGCCGCCCTCGAGGATCTTCTCGATGAACGGGTGGGTCTTCATCATCTGCAGCGCGTCGTGAATCGAGAAGGTCGCGTCCGTGTAGTCGAGCCCCGCGACTAGTCCGATGCAGACCTTGTCCTCGCCCATCGGATAGATGAAGCTGCCGCCGAACTCGTTCCACTTGGCGGCCTTGCGCAGCGGCCAGCCCATCGTGTGGATGACGCGGTCCAGCGGCTCGGGGACCTTCCAGACTTCCTTCACCCCGAGCTCCCAGCGCCGCGGCTCGGAACCGTGCAGGTCGAAATAGTCGAGGGCGGCGTCGGTCAGGTGACCGAGGGTGCCCTCGGCCAGCACCGTCGCCTTGGCGACCACGTCGGAGCCAGGCTCGAAGTTGGACAGCTCCTCACCGTTGCGGCCGCGGCCCTTGTCGCCGGAACGGATGCCCTTGACGATGCGCTCCTCGACCAGCAACTTGTCGGCAGCGGTCTCGCTGAGGATGTATACGCCGAGCTCCTCCGCCTTCTCGGCAAGGAAACGGGAGAGCTTGGCGATCGAGGTGACGTAATTGCCGTGATTGCGGAAGTTCGGCGGCGGCGGCTTCAGCGGGATCGCCCGCTTCTTGGTCAACAGGTAGACGGCATCCTTGGTGACCTCCTGATAGACCGGCCAATCTGAGGGATCGAGGTCGGGAAACAGCTCCTGCATCGCCGAGGGACGCATGTTGGCCCCCGACAGGTTGTGCGCCCCGGCCACCTTGCCCTTTTCGATCACCGCGATCGGCACCTCGCCGAGCTTTTCGGCCAACTCCGGTTTCTTTTCGAGCAGCTGGGCAGCTTTGATCGCGGTCGCGAGCCCGGCGGGACCGCCACCGACGATCGCAATGCCCACCTCGATCCGCTCCTCTTCGGGATCGGTGGGGGGGGTGATGAACTCCTCCGCCGCGTTGACCGGCGGCGGAAACTCCTCCGGCTTCACTCCCTCGGGCATTTTGGCCTCAGCCGGCCTTCTTGGCCTTGATCGCCTCGGTCAGCTTGGGAACGATCTTGTGCAGGTCGCCGACCACGCCTAGATCGCAGAACTCGAAAATCGGAGCGTTCTGGTCCTTGTTGATGGCGAGGATGTTCTCGGAAGCCTGCATGCCGACCTTGTGCTGAATGGCCCCCGAGATGCCGGCGGCCAGGTAGAGCTTCGGGGCCACCGTCTTGCCCGTCTGGCCGATCTGCGCCGCGTAGGGATACCAGCCGGCGTCGACGACCGCGCGGGTCGCCGCGACGGCGCCGCCCATCGACTGGGCCAGCTCTTCGGCGAGTTTGAAGTTGTCGGCCTCGCCGAGGCCTCGCCCACCGCCGACCAGGATGTCGGCGTCCTCGATGTTGACGTCAGCGCCGCGCTGCTCACCGCGGGTCACCATCGTCGCCTTGGTCGACCATTCGGAGAGCTCGACCTCGATGTCCTCGATCTCCGCGCTGCCGCCGGTTTCTTTGGCGTCGAACGCGTTGAGGCGCCCGATGATGATCCCGGGCTCCGAGACGTAGCCGACATCGGCCACCTGGGAGTCCTGCAGGATCGGGCGTTCGGCAACCAGCTTGCCGTCCTCCACCCTCACCGCGGTCACCTCCATCGTCACTCCGGCGCCCAGGCGGGCGGTGAGCCCGGCGCCGATCTCGAAGCCCAGCAGGCCGCCGCCGAACAGCGCGTAGGAGATGCCGTTGTCGGTCATCACCTTTGCCATCACGTCGACGATCGGCTGGGCCAGCCCCTCGGGCGCGCCCTTGGCGCGATAGACCTTCTTGGCGCCGTAGTTGCCGAGCTCGGCGACCTTGTCGTCGGCGGCCTCGCCGACCACCACCACGGAGGCCTCGGAGCCGAGCTCGCCGGCGAGCTTGGCCGCCTCGGAGATCGCTCCCTTGGAGTTGTTGTTGAAGTTGCCCTCGTCGTCATGCAGGGCGTAGACAAGGATGCCGGGCATCAGATGGCCACCTTTCCGTCCCGCTGCGCTCGGGGGCGCACGGGGTCGAGCAGATCAAGGACGCAGGGCGTGAAGCGTGCCATCGGCACGCGAGCGCCCGAGGACGCAAAGATGCGAAGTGCCCCGTGCGTCATCCGGGCGTAGGGGGATGGGAAGGTGGTCATCTAGATCAACTTCCTTTCCTCGAGCCAGGAGACGATCTTCTCGACCGTCTCCGCGGTGTCTTCGTCCTCGATGATCTCGCCCGCCTCTTTCTGGGGCGGCGGATTCAGGGCGAGGACCGTGGTCTGTGAACCGGCCTCGCCGACGCGGTCGGCCTCGATCCCGACATCCCCGATCGCGTGGGTGTCCAGCGGCTTCTTCTTTGCGCCCATGATCGCCTTCAGAGAGGGGTAGCGCGGCTCGTTGATCGCGTCGCCGACCGAGATAACGGCCGGCAGCTCGACCTCGACGGTGTCGTAGCCGTATTCGGCCTGGCGCTCGCAGCGCAGCTTGCCGTCCTCGACGTCGATCTTGATCACCTGGGTCAGCGAGGGCATCTGGAGATGGTCGGCGACAACGGCGCCGATCGTGTAGCACTCGCCGTCATCGGACTGCTGTCCCAGCAGGACCAGGTCGGGCGCCTCCTTCTCGAGCAACTTGGCCAGCGCGTATCCGGTCGCGCAGACGTCCGAGCCCTCCAGCGCGCTATCGGTGAGGTGCGCCGAGCGATCGGCGCCAAGGGCGACGGCCTTGTGCAGGGCGCGAACGGCGCCTGCCGGGCCCATGGTCACGGCGACAACCTCCTCGACGGCAGCCTTGCCGCCCTCCTTGATCTGCATCGCGGCTTCGATCGCGTGGGTATCGAAGGGGTTCAGATTCTCTTCGCCCGAGCGGTCGAGGCGCTTGGTGGCCGGGTCGATCTTCTTGTCGACGGCCGCATCCGGCACCTGTTTGACGAGACAACAAATCTTCAAGACGAAAGCCTCCTTGGGAAGTGCGAAGGTTGGTCTGGCGACCACCCGGTGGGTGGGGAATCGCGCCGCGGGATATTAGCGGCCCCGCGGGTTGGTTGACTGACCAGTCAATCAGGGCGTAACCCTCCCTCGGGCATTCAGACCCGCGCTCAGTCGATCACGTGCGCGAGGCGACGGCGCCGCGCATGAACTCGACGATCTCGTCGGTCGAGGAGCCCGGGGTGAAGACCTCAGCCACGCCCAGCTTCTTCAGCTCGGGCACGTCGTCGGCGGGGATCGTGCCTCCGACCGTGATCACCACGTCGTCGACGCCCTGCTCGGCCAGCAGTGCGACCACCCGCGGGACCAGCGTCATGTGGGCGCCGGAGAGGATCGAGAGCCCGATCGCGTCGGCGTCCTCCTGGATCACCGTCTCGGCGATCTGCTCGGGCGTCTGGTGCAGGCCCGTATAGATCACCTCCATGCCGGCGTCGCGCAGGGCGCGAGCGATGATCTTGGCGCCACGGTCGTGGCCGTCGAGGCCGGGTTTGGCGACGACGACGCGGATCTTTCGCTTGTCGGTGGCGGCGGGCACGGCCGCGGAGGTTAGTCGGAACGCGCCCGTTCCGCCCGGGGTGGCGACCATACTTCCCGCCTCAGCGCTTTAGAGAGGATCCATGTACGACGTCGTCTATCTAGATCGCCGCGGTCGCCAAAACCTCGTCGGGTCGGGCCTTCCTCGCGCCACTGCCTGCGAACTGGCCATGGCCGAATCGCGCCGCCGCCACGTCGGTCGCATGTTCCTCGCCGGCTCCGAGCAGGACGCTCCGCGCCGCGAGCAGGTGCTGATCGTCGAGTCCGCGCGCCGGGCCGCGTAGCTCACCGCATCTGTGGCGGGATCCGCCGAGCATCCGATCGCGGCTACGAGGTCCGCATCTATGTCCTTCTCTTGTGCTCAGAAGACCGGCATCTCGGTGTAGGAGCCGAAGACCTCCTGCAGGGCCGCGATCATCTCGCCCTCGGCGACGCGGGCACGGGCGGCGGTGAGGAAGTGGGGCATCAGGTTCTCGCCCTCGTTGGCGGCGGCGCGCTTTAGCT
Organism: Solirubrobacterales bacterium; assembly: GCA_046262655.1. Taxonomy (GTDB): domain Bacteria; phylum Actinomycetota; class Thermoleophilia; order Solirubrobacterales; family 70-9; genus JBHEMJ01. The sequence goes on from JBHEMJ010000091.1 coordinate 4,743, forward strand.
CGGCCAGCGCCGATTCGACTGCGGCGGAGTCACGCCGGGCCTTGGTGGCGGCGAGGCGGTCGACCTGCTTGCGCTCGAGCGCGCGATCGATCTTCAGGGTGGAGATCTCCTCGTCGTCGTCGATCTGAAACTCGTTGACCCCCACGACTATCCGTTGCTTGGCGTCGACCTCCCTTTGGTATCTGTAGGAGGCGTCGGCGATCTCACGCTGGGGGAAGCTCTGCTTAATCGCCTCGACCATGCCGCCGAGCTCGTCGATACGGGCGAAATACTCGTGAGCGGCCGTTTCCATCTCGTCGGTCAGCGTCTCGACGTAGTAGGAGCCGCCCAGCGGGTCGATCGTGTTGGTGACCCCGGATTCGTGGGCGATCACCTGCTGGGTGCGCAGGGCGAGGCGCACGGCGTCCTCGGTCGGCAGCGCCAGGGCCTCGTCATAGGAGTTGGTGTGCAGCGACTGGGTGCCCCCGAGCACGCCGGCCAGGGCCTCGATTGCGGTGCGCACGATGTTGACCTGCGGCTGCTGCGCGGTTAACGAGACCCCGGCGGTCTGGGTGTGGAAGCGCATCGTCAGCGAGCGCGGGTCCTTGGCGCCGTAGGTGTCGCGCATCTCCTTGGCCCAGATGCGGCGGGCCGCGCGGTACTTGGCGATCTCCTCGAAGAAGTCGATGTGGGCGTTGAAGAAGAAGGAGAGCCGCGGAGCGAAGTCATCGACGTCGAGGCCGCGGGCGATCGCGCTCTCCACGTAGGTGAATCCGTCTTTGAGCGTAAATGCCAGCTCCTGTTGGGCCGTCGATCCCGCCTCCCTGATGTGGTAGCCGGAGATCGAAACCGGATGCCAGCGCGGCATGTTCTCGGTCGACCACTCGATCATGTCCTCGACCAACCGCATCGCCGGCTCGATCGGGAAGCACCACTCCTTCTGGGCGATGTACTCCTTGAGGATGTCGGTCTGGATGGTGCCGGCGAGGTGCTCCGGTCCGACACCCTGCTCCTCGCCGACGGCGACGTAGAGGGCGAGCAGGATCGCCGCGGGGGCATTGATCGTCAGCGAAGTAGAGACGTCGGCCAGCGGAATCCCCTTGAACAGGTCGAGCATGTCGTCGAGGGTGTCGATCGCCACCCCCTCCACCCCTACCTCGCCGAGGCTGCGGGCGTGGTCGGAGTCGAGGCCCATCAGGGTCGGCATGTCGAAGGCGGTCGACAGCCCCTTGTTGCCGTGGTCGAGCAGGTAGCGGAAGCGCTCGTTGGTTTCCTCGGCGGTGCCAAAGCCGGCAAACTGGCGTGTCGTCCAAAGGCGGCCGCGGTACATCGAGGGATAGACGCCCCTGGTGTAGGGGAACTCGCCCGGATAGCCGATGTCGCGCTCGGCGTCGGAGCCGGCCCTGTCCTCCTCGCTGTAGAGCGGTTTTACCCGCTCGCCGGAGATCGTTTCAAAAAGCGCCTCGCGCTCAGGCGTCGACGCATAGACCTCCTCCGACCACTGGTGGGCGCGGCGGCGTGCGTCGGGCTCGACTGCCATGCAACGAAGTCTAGGCGGCGTGCCGTCACCGGGCCAGGGGGCGGCGTTTGCGCCCTGACTGGTGCCGGCGTGTGGCTACGCCGGCCCCGCCGCCGACCGCCGCGGCCAGCGCCGTGGCGCCGATGATCGCCAGCCGTCGGCCGAGCTTTTCGAAGCGCAAAACCCGCCACCCCTCCACCTTGGCGACCGCCATCAGGGCCGAGTCGGGATTGACGACTACCGCATTGCCGACCGCGCGCAGCATCGGCAGGTCCGAGACAGAATCGGAATAGGCGTAGGAGGAGGCAAGGTCGATGTCGCTGGCGGCTGCGAACTGCTTGATCGCCGTCACCTTGCCCAGCCCGTAGACGAAGGGGCCGTCGAGCTCCCCCGTGAAGTTGCCGCCGGGACCGATCGCGTATTTGGTTCCGATCCCTCCATCCATTCCAAGCGCCTGCGCAACCGATTCGACGATGCCGCTCCCGGCCGCACTGACGATCACGGTCGGGCGGCCGGCGTCCTGATGCTCGTGGACCTCGTCCAGCATCTGCGGGTAGACCAGCGGCAGGATGCCCGCCATCAGCTCGGGGACCATGCGTTCGATCTCCTTCACCGGCACATCCGCCAGCATCTCCCTGGCGGCGTCGATCACCTGCCCCGTTTCCTCGTCGCTTGCCCCGCGCAGCCGGTAGCGGAGATGGTCGACCCCCCATCGGGCGAGCTGCCGGCGCCCGACCAGACCCCGCTGCCGGGCCGCCCGCGCAAACGGCATCGCGCTCGACCCCGCCATCAGGGTCTTATCGAGATCGAAGAAGGCTGCGGCTCTAGGAGCCGGCGACTTCGAGGACGATTGCATCGCCCTGGCCGCCCCCGGAGCAGATCGCCGCGCAGCCGAGGCCGCCGCCGCGGCGGCGCAGCTCGTGGACCAGGGCACCGACGATGCGCGAGCCGGAGGCGCCGATCGGATGGCCAAGGGCAATCGCGCCGCCGTTGACGTTGACCTTGTCCTCGTCGATCTCGAGCATCCGCATCGAGTTGATCGCAACGGAGGCAAAGGCCTCGTTGATTTCCCAGAGGTCGATGTCGGCCGGACCCTTGCCGATCTTCTCGAGCGCGAGCCGGGCGGCCTTGGCCGGGGTCCGCGCAAGATAGGGAAACTCGTCGGCGACGGTGCCGTACGAGAGGACGGTGGCAAGCGGGGTGGCACCGTTGGACTCGGCCCACTCCGAGGAGGCGACGACCACCGCGGCGGCGCCGTCGTTGACCCCCGGGGCGTTGCCGGCGGTGTGGGTGGCATCGTCGCCGCCGATCGCCTTCAGCTTGGCGAGGGTCTCCAATGTCGTGTCGGGACGGATCGCCTCGTCGGCGGCGACCTCCTCCTCGGTCTTGCGCGACTTGATCGTGACACTGACGATCTCGTCGGCGAGGCGACCCTCGTCGGTCGCCTGCGCGGCGAGGCGGTGGCTGCGCTCGGCGAAGCGGTCCATGTCGACGCGGGTGATCTCGAGCTCGTTGGAGACCTCGCTGGCCTCATTGATCATCTGTTTATCGGTGAATGGGTTGGTGAGCCCGTCGTGGGTCATCGCGTCGATCGCCGTGACGTCGCCCATGCGGAAGCCGAAGCGCGCGCCGGGCAGCAGGTAGGGGGCCTGGCTCATCGATTCCATCCCGCCCGTCACCCCGAGGTCGAGGTCGCCGGCGCGGACTGCCTGGTCGGCGAGGCCGAGGGCGCGCATGCCCGAGGCGCAGACCTTGTTGATCGTCTCCGAGGGCACCTCCTTGGGAATACCGGCTTTGATCTGGGCCTGGCGGGAGGGAATCTGGCCCTGACCGGCCTGCAACACCTGGCCGTAGACGACCGTCTCGATCTGCTCGGGCTTGACCCCGGAGCGATCCAGCGCTGCCTCGATCGCCACCCCGCCCAGGTCGGTGGCGTCCTTTGAGGCAAGCGCGCCGCCCATCTTGCCGAACGGGGTGCGGGCGGTGCCGAGGAGGACGGTCCTGTTTCCGTTGGCGCTCACGGGCCGCTGAATATAGCGGGAGCGTTTGACCACCAGCCGTGGCGGGGACTCAGTCCACTGCGGTGAAAGCCCTGTTCATCAACTGCACGCTGAAGCCGTCTCCGGAGAAGTCCAACTCCGAGGCGCTGGGACGCGTCGTCTCCGAGGCGCTCGAGGACGAGAACGTGAGCACCGAGTGGGTGCGCGCCGTCGACCTCAAGATCAAGCCGGGAGTCGAGACCGACATGGGTGACGGCGACGAGTGGCCCGCGGTCCACGACAAGCTGACCACGGCCGAGATTCTCGTCATCGTCGCGCCGACCTGGCTGGGGCAGCCCTCGAGCATCAGCAAGCTGGTGCTCGAGCGGATGGACGCGATGATCGCCGAGACCGATGACGACGGAGTGCCGGTCGCCTATAACCGCATCGCCGGGGTCGTCGTCACCGGTAACGAGGACGGCGCCCATCACGTGATCGCCGAGATCTGCGGGGCGCTCAACGACATCGGCTACACCTGCCCGGGACAGAACTGGACTTACTGGAACAAGGGCCCCGGGCCCGGCGACGACTACCTCGACACCAGGCATGGGCACCCGTGGTCGGAGTCGACCGGCAAGGCCGCTGCGTCCAACCTGCTGGCCGCGGCAAAGGCGCTGAAGGCCAACCCGATTCCCGCCCCTCCTTCTTCCTAGGCCGCCTTGGCCGCCTGCGCGGCCATCGCCTGCTTCACGGCCTCGGCGATCTGCGGGTCGGCCTTCTCGGGGGAGCCGCTGTCGAAAGGCGGCTGTGGGTCGTATTCGATCCCCAGCTGGACCACTTGGGCGGCCTCGTCGCCGTGGATCTTCTGAACCAGGTGGAGAGCCATGTCGATGCCGGCGGAGACGCCGGCAGCGGTGATGATCTTGCCGTGCTCGACGATGCGGTCGGGCACCGGTTGGGCGCCGAGCTCGAAGAGCAGCTCGCGCTCGAGCCAGTGGGTGGTGGCCGGGGCGCCGTCGAGCAGCCCAGCGGCGGCGAGCACCAGCGCACCGGTGCAGATCGAGGTCGTATAGGTGGTCGTCTCGTGGATCGCGCGGATCCAGTCGAGCA
>JBHEMJ010000092.1:0-9244 GCA_046262655.1 Solirubrobacterales bacterium
AGGGGATGCAGATGGTGGGGCTGGTCGATTGCCTCGGCGAAGATCTCGGGCGGCGGCGCCGGCCAGGCCTCGGGGCCGAGGGTGGCGACCATCTCATCCTCGGCCACCTGCTCGGACTGGAGAAGCTTGGCCCAGGCCGACTGGCGGGTGCCGAACTCGCGCAGGCGCAGCTCGCGCCCGTCGGCGAGCCGTACCAAAACCCGGGAGCGGCGGTCCTTCAGCGAGGCCCGCTCCCTGAAGAGTTGTAAACGACCCGCCGACATCAGGTGGATCAGCAGCGAGAGATCGCCGGAGAAGTCGGGGCGAAGCATCTTGCCGACTCGCCCGACCCCCTCGACGCTGCGCTCCTCCAGGGCATCGAGCGGGGGGTCGAAGGTCTTCAGCGTCGCCACACCGGTGGCCAGGGCGGATTCGACCTTGGATCCGGCCAGGGCGGCACCGAGGCGCCGGGCGGTGATTTCGACTTCGGGGAGCTCGGGCACGCGACCAAGTATCCTTAGTGCAGTTCATTCGCTCGCCCCGAGGCCGCTGTTGGCTTCAACCGGGGAAGCGAACATAGGAAGCGGAAAGGAAGGGCTCGCATGCAAGAGCTCCCGACGATCCAACCCGTACCGATGCTGGACCTCGACCTGGAGGAGATCCGCTCGATCACCGAAGAGGTCCGCGCCCTTGCCGCCGAGCGCGACGCGGTCATCCTGGCCCACAACTACCAGGTGCCCGAGGTCCAGGATGCTGCCGATTACCTCGGCGACTCGCTCGGCCTCTCGCGCCGTGCCGCCGAAACCGAGGCGGGCACGATCGTCTTCTGCGGGGTGCACTTCATGGCCGAGACCGCCTCGATCCTCTCGCCCGACAAGACGGTCCTGATCCCCGATCTCGACGCGGGTTGTTCGCTGTCCGACTCGATCGACGCCGACCAGCTGCGCGCCTGGAAGGCCGAGCACCCCGGCGCCCAGGTGGTCATGTACGTCAACACCTCCGCCGAGGTCAAGGCCGAGACCGACTACTGCTGCACCTCCTCCAACGCCGTCCAGGTGGTCGAGCACATATGGGCCGAGCACGGTCCCGAGACCGAGATCCTGTTCGGCCCCGATATGTGGCTGGGCGCCTTCGTCGAACGCGAGACAGGGCTCACCGACGACCCCGAGCGCCGCGCCCGCTTCCACGTCTGGGACGGCGAGTGCCACGTCCACGCCGGAATTCGCCCGCAGGACATCACCGCCACCCGCGCCGAGCACCCCGAGGCCGAGTTCCTCATCCACCCCGAGTGCGGCTGCTCGACCCAGGCGATGGAGTACGTCGCCTCCGGCGACATCGAAGCCGAGGGTGTGCACATGCTCTCGACCTCCGGGATGGTCGAGCACGTCAAGGAAAATCCCGCAGGCGAGTTCATCGTTGCCACCGAGAACGGCATGCTCTACCCGCTGCAGATGGCGGCGCCACAGGCCAAGCTGGTGGAGGCCAACCGGATGGCCTTCTGCAAGTACATGAAGATGATCACCCTGCCGAAGCTGCGCGACAGCCTGCGCGAGATGCGCTTCGAGGTCAAGGTCGATCCGGGGCTGGCCGAGCGGGCAAAGATGCCGATCGAGCGCATGGTCTCGATCGGCTAGGGCGCCTTCGGCTGCCTGTAGAATCCTCGGCGTGATCGAGGCGGTGGTGAGGATTGTCTTAGCCTCGACGCTGGTCGCGGCAGGGGTGCTGAAGCTAGGGAGTCCTTCTGCGGCACGGGCGTCGCTGGCGACCTTCGGGATCCGTGGGCCGCGGAGCGCGAGCCTGGCGCTGTTCGCTCTCGTGTCGGCCGAGCTCGGCCTGGCCGCCGGCGTCGTCGCCGGGATCGGCGTCGCGGCCTACGCCGCGGCAGCGCTGATGCTGGCCTTCGCCGGCGCGCTCGCCCTGGCGCTGGCCCGCGGCCGAGCCGGCTCCCCCTGCGCCTGCTTCGGCGCCCGTTCCAAGGTGACCCCGCTCGCGCTCGGCCGCACCATCCTGCTCGCCGCCGCCTTCGCCGCCCTGCCGCAGATCGACTCGGCCGAGCCGGCCACCGACCAGTGGCTCGCGATCGGGCTCGGCGTGTCCCTGCTCGCCTGTGGCGCGCTCGCCGCGGCGCTGCTGGCGCTGGCCCGCGAGGTCGGCATGCTGCGCCTGCAGGCCGGCTCCCAAGGCGCCCTGGAGATCGCTGACGAGGGACCCGAGCTGGGGCTGCCGGCGCCGCAGCTCGCCGATCGCCTGCGCAAGGGGGGGGCGGAGCTCGGTCTCGCGATCTTCGTCTCCGACGGCTGCCACGTCTGCCGCACGCTGGCGCCAGCGATCGACAGCCTGGCTTCCGAGCCCGGCCTGGCGGTGGGTGTCTTCGAGGAGGTGGGCGACGCCGATCTCTGGCGGGCCCTCGAGATCCCCGGCAGCCCGTTCGCTGTGGCCGCCGACCTCGATGGCACCGTGCTCGCCAAGGGCACCTTCAACAACCTGGCCCAGCTCGAGAGCGTCGCCGCCACCGCCGCCCGCCGGCGCTCGGCCGCCGAGTCCGTGCTGAACGAAGCTCCCGTACATGCCTGAGCACCTGGACGACGAGAACAAGCTCGAGGCGCTGGCCGGCAACACCTCGCGGCGCGGCTTTCTTGCCCGGCTCGGGGCCGGCCTGCTGGCCGCCAGCGGCGGCAGTGTCATCGGCTCGCTGGTCCAGCCCGGCGATGCCGACTCCTTTCATTTCTGCGGGCACACCTACACGACCGGCTCCTGCCCGCACCCGGCCGGCCTGCCCCGGATCGATTCCCGCGGTTATCCGCTGCGCCCCAGCGATGGCGTTCCGATCGACGACCTCGGTCGTCCGACCGACGACCTGGGCCGTCCGATCGACGGTGACGGCAGGCTGTTGCTCGAGCCCGACGGCCGCCCGGTGCCGCCGGCGCCACGAACGCGGGTCTGCGATCGTGTGCGCTTGGTCTACGGGATGAAGACGTCCAGCGACGGCTCCTGGTACCGCTGCTGTGGCGGCAAGGTGCGCAAGCTCGTCGACTGCTGCTCTCACTCGAGCCGCCGGATCAATGGCGATGCGGCGCTGACCGGCTACTGCTTCCGCGGGCGCAAGGTGTTCTGCGTGCAGTACTACGACACCCAGGTGCCTTGCTAGGGCCGCTCGAGATCAGCCTCGCGGCCGCGGCGCTGCTGGTCGGCGCCACCGGCACCTTCTCGCCCTGCGGGCTCTCGGTCGTGGAGACGATCGGCCCGCGGGGCCACGCGGGCGGTCGCATCGTCACCGCTGCGGCCATCGCCACCTTCGTCCCGGGCGCGATCGCCGGCGGCCTCATCACCTTCGGCTCGCTGGCCGTGGCCGGGGACCTGATGCTGGGCCCCAGCCGAGCCGCCTATCTTTTGGCAGCCGCAGTCGCCGCGCTCGCCGCCCTGCTCGAGGCGCGCGGGACCCGGATCGTGCCGCAGATCCGGCGCCAGTTGCCCGAGCGCTGGCGCCGGGTGATGCCGATGCCGCTGGCCGCGGCCCTCTACGGCGTCCTGCTCGGGCTGGGCTTCACGACCTTCGTCCTCTCATTCGGGGTCTGGGCGCTGGCCGGGATCAGCCTGGCTCTCGGCGATCCGGGGCTCGGTCTCTTGCTCGGCCTCTGCTTCGGTCTCGGCCGGGCCTTGCCCGTCGCGGTGCTGGCGCCGCTCGACGGCCAGGCGGCCGGCATCAAGGCCAAGGAGATGATGTGCGAGCACCCGGGCGTCTACCTCGGGCTGCGCCGCGGCGACGCCGCCACCCTGTTGGTGTCGGCGGTCGCCCTGGTCGCCGTTCCCGGCAGCGCCGGTGCCGAGGACGAGGCGGCGCTCAGCGCCACCGACCCCGGCGCCACCGCCGACGCACTGGTCTACGAGCGGCTGAGCCAGGAGGGAGTGATCCAAAGCGGCGGTCGCGAGCAGTCGCTCCCCGGCACGGACCCGGCGATCGGGGGACCCTACGTTGCGGTGCGAAACGGTGACGCCGTCAAGCTGCTCGACCGTGCCAGCCTGGCGCCGGTCGCGGAGATCCCGGCCGTCGGGGCCGACGCCCTCGCCGTCTCCGCCAACTGGCTTGTCTACCGGGTGGCGCCGTCGGGCGGGGGAGACGTGCTGCTCGCGCGCAGCATCGCCAACCCGGCGGCTCCCGGGGCGCCGTTCACGGTCGATTCGATCGCCGGCCCCGCTCAGATCAGCGGCCCGGCACTCGATGGCGACGATCTCGTCTACGCGCAGTCGGGCCCGCAGAGCAGCAGGGTCGTTCGGGTCGCGCTTGGGACCGGTCTGCGGCACACGCTGGTCGCATCGGGCCGCCTGCAGCTCTTCTCGCCTTCGGTCAGGGGCGACAGCTTCGGCTACGTGCGCGCGGACGCCCGGCGTGGCGTCTTTCTCCAGCGCGAGTTCAAGGGCAAGGGCGCCGGCCAAGTCCTCTACTCGCTGCGCCGCCCCCACGGCCAGCTCTGGTCGACGGCGCTGAGCAAGGACACCGCCTACGTGACGGTCCTCGATCCCGATGCCACCAGTCCTTCCGCCCGGATCGTCAGGGTTGATCGCAAGGGCAGATCTCCTCGCAGGCTCGATGCCGCCCCTCGCGGCGGCGGCAACCACACGTTCTAGGCGCCGGCCTAAGGCCGGGGCGGCGTCAGCGCCCGCAGCGGCGGCTCGGGGTAGCCGACCGCGCGGTAGAGCGTGCCACTCGCTTTGGCCAGCAGCCAGCGGTCGCCGACCCTGTCGAGGTAGATCACGTCGTCCTCAATCGAGGCGTAGTTGCGATCGGCGAAAGTGTGGGTGACGGTGGCGGTGACGCGAGCGCGAGCATCGCCGACCGAGACCTCCTTCAGCTCCGTGATCCGCGTGCTCTTCCAGCGCGGCACCCCGCCCGGGCGGCGCAAGCCGATCGAGGCGGCGAGCGTGCCCTCGCAGCCGCCGCGGCGGCGCGGCAGCTCGTCGAGTCGCAGCGCGCCGGGCGCGAACAGAGCGCACAGCGCCCCGGCGTCGTGGGCGTCGAGCGCCGCGATGTAGGAGTTGACGGCCGCCGCGACCTGGGAGCGCTGGGACGGGCTCAGCGTGGCGGTCGTGGTCGCGGGTGGGGCCTTCGCCTCCGGCGCCGCCTCGGTCGCCGCCGGCCCCTCGATCGGGGCCTCGTGCCGGGGGCGGCCCGGGCCGCCGGCGTCGTCCTTTCCAGCGACGATCAGCGCCGTCGCCGCGCCGAGCGCGGCCAGCAGCAGGGCCAGGGCGGTGATCGGCGAGCGGCTCACTGCATAGATGATGGCGAGCTGGCGCACCGAGCCTTCATCGACCGTCAAGTTGTGGGGGCGGCGACCGTGTTTCCTGCCCGCAGCAACCGCCAATCGGATGGCCTTCTGCAAGTACATGAAGATGATCACCCTGCCGAAGCTGCGCGACAGCCTGCGCGAGATGCGCTTCGAGGTCAAGGTCGACCCGAGGCTCGCCGAGCGGGCCAAGCTGCCGATCGAGCGCATGGTCATGATCGGCTAAAGCAACCCGAGCTGTGAACCGGAACAATGCCCAGCATGTCCTGGGTCGAGCTTTTCAACGTCTTCGCCGTCTGCCACCTGACCGGCGACTTCGTGCTGCAGACCAACTGGCAGGCGCTCAACAAGTTCGGCGGGTTGGGCCGCGATCCGGAGCGCCGCCGTGCCCTCGCATCGCACGTCCTCACCTACACGGTCTCCTATATTCCGGCGCTGATCTGGATCGCAGTTGAGCGGAGCGTGCTCTGGGGGCTGGTCGCGGCGGTGCTGATCGCGGTGCCACACTGGATCCAGGATGACGGTCGTCTGTTGGCTGCCTTCAGAAGAAAGGTGAAGAAGCTCGGCGACCCGCCGACTCCGCCCCCACCGGTCTATCTGATGGTCGACCAAAGCTTCCACGCAGTCGCTCTGTTCGGGGTGGCGCTGCTGGTTGGGCTCGCCTGACCGGCGCGGGGAGCTTCGTCGGTCGTTAACGTGTGCACATGTTTCTTGGGGCCGCGGGGCGCGTTTCATACATTGAGCAGCTGAGACGAATTCGCGGCTGGGTGCTGGCGGCAATGGTCCTAGCGGCGATGCTGGCGCTGCCCGGCCCCGCATCCGCCGATTACTCGACCCGCGTGGTGGGCGGCAGCGCCACCACCACCGCTACCTATCCCTGGCAGGCGGCGCTGGTCTACGACAGCCGCTTTGGGTCCAACGTGCAGCAGTTCTGCGGCGGCGTGCTCGTCGCCCCCCGCATCGTGCTCACCGCGGCGCACTGTGTGATCGACACCGATCCCGACGGCCTATTGGCGCTGGACGGACCGAAACTCGACCCCAACGACGTCGACGTGATCATCGGGCGCACCACGCTGTCGGCCGGCGGGGGAGCGAGGCTCGACGCCCAGGCCACCTACGTCGAGCCGGCCTACAACACCAGCAACGGCAGCAACGATGTCGGCTATATCGTGCTCACCTCCGCCCCGAGTGCGACGCTGCTCAAGCTCGCCGGCCCGACCGAGACCGCGCTTTGGACCCCGGGCAGCCCGACCCAGGTGACAGGCTACGGCTCCACCTCCTCCGGCGGGGGCGGCAGCGACACGCTCCAGGTGGCGACCGTGCCGATCATCTCCGATGCAACCTGCGGAAGCGCGGCGGTGTATGGATCCTATTTCTTTCCCAGCTCGATGGTCTGCGCCGGTTCGCTCGCCGGCGGCGTCGATTCCTGCCAGGGGGATAGCGGCGGCCCCTTGCAGGCGCCGGCCGCCGGCGGCATCTTTCGCCTAGTCGGCCTGGTCAGCTTCGGCGACGGCTGCGCCCAGCCCAATAAGCCCGGCGTCTACGCCCGGGTCGGCGCCGGCGCCCCGGGCACCCTGCAGGGCATCGTCGTCAACCAACTGGCCGCGATCGAGGCGGCCCAGGGCCTGCCGCACACCGACGTGGTCGGCAGCGGCGCCGTCCCCCCGGGAACGACCACGACGACGGTCAAGAAGAGAAGGTGCAAGAAGGGCCGCAGGCTGGTCAAGCGCCACGGCAAGAAGAAGTGCGTGAAGAAGCACCACCACCGGCGCTAGGGGCGAGTTAGCCGGCTAGGTCCCGGCGCTCACCCGTTGATCGCCGATTCGGCCATCGGCGCCCGGCGCCTGGTCGCGGTAGGAGCCGGTGGTCTGCTGGACCTGGGCTTTGCCGCGCTCGGCGCGGCGCTGCAGCTTCTCGGCGCCGGCGCGGGTCAGCGAGAGGACCCGACCGCGTGTCTGCATCCTGCGGCGCGCGCCGCTCTCGGGATCGAGGAAGAACGCGCCAGCTGCCCCGGCGAGCGCGGCGATCCCCAGCGACTTCTTGGCGCCGATCTGCGGTCGCGACGCTCTGCGACGCGCTACGCCGACTCGAGCCTCGAGATAGGCCTTGCGACCGGCCCGCCTGGCGCTGCGCCGGGTCGCCTTCACGGCCTCACGGGTTGAGGAAAACGAGGCATCCGCCCGCTTGACAGCGTCCCGCGCCGTCTCGCGCGCGTCGGCGAGCGAACTGCGAGCGCCACCGGCCGCCCCGTGGGCACCCCCCCGAAGCTTGTGGCGCCCGGCGGCCAGCCGGTCGCGACTTTCGGCGATACGGCCCTTGCGATTGATCACCTCAGCAACATTCACGGAAACATCCCTCCTAAGGTCTCGATTTGCTTTCCACCCAAGGGTCCCCCGCGGGGTCCCTCCTAAACGGTCTCTCTCACTGCAGGGGAGGGCCCGACAGGCGTGGCTGTGGGGACAGAAAACTTGCGCCTTGCTTATTAGCATTGGCTAACATCGTCGACCGCGGGTCAACGACCCGGCAGCGCATTTCGGAGCGTAATGCAGGAATCCAGCCGTGTGCACGAAGGAATCGCACGCGCCCCGCAGAAAGGTCCGCTAGTGCCCAAGACAAAGCCAGAGCTTGATCCCCGCTCGCGTGTAGCGCACGAGCGCCGTGCCTCGCACCAGATCGGGCGGCCTTCCGCCGCGCCGATCGTCGAGCTGCGCCGCGCCTCGAAGATCTATCCGGGCGGCCATCGCGGCCTCGAACACGCCACGCTGCGCGTCGACAAGGGGGAGTTCGTGTTCCTTGTCGGCCCGACCGGTTGCGGCAAGTCCACCTTGATCAAGCTGCTGATCCGCGAATTGAAACCCACCGAAGGTGAGGTGTTGATCGCCGGCCGCGACGTCGCCAATCTCTCCGAGTCGAAGATCCCCCACCTGCGCCGCCGCATCGGCACCGTCTTCCAGGACTTCAAGCTGTTGCCGAACCGCAGCGTCTATGACAACGTCGCATACGCGCTGCAGGTGATCGGCGCGCCACGCAGCGAGCTGCGCCAGAAGGTCCCCGATGCCCTGCGCCTGGTCGGCCTCGCCGACAAGGTCAAGAGCTATCCCCATCAGCTCTCCGGAGGCGAGCAGCAGCGGCTGGCGATCGCCCGCGCGTTCGTCAACCACCCGCCCTTGCTGCTGGCCGATGAGCCGACCGGCAACCTCGACCCGATCACCTCCATCGGGATCATGCAATTGCTCTACCGGATCAATCGCACCGGGACCACGGTCGTCGTCGTCACCCACGACCGCGAGATGGTCGACAAGATGCGCCGCCGCGTGATCGCCCTGGACGAGGGCCGCATAGTGCGCGACGAGGCCGCCGGCATGTACGCAGACGAGGAGTCGACCAAGGAATTCGCGATCCGCCTCAGCGCCGAGCTCGGCCTCGGCGAATAGCCGATGAGCAAGATCTTCTTCTTCATTCATGAAGGCCTGCGCGCGATGCGCCGCGCCGGCGCGCCGAGCCTCGCCGCGGTGATCACGATCGTCGTCACCGTGGTCCTGCTCGGCGTCTTGATCCCGATTCTTCAGACCACCCAGGGCAAGGCAAACGAGGTCCGTGACCAGCTCGAGCTGAAGGGCTTCCTCTATGACGACGCGACCCCCGAGGAGACAAATGCCCTGAAGGCCAAGATCGAGGCGATCCCTCACGTCGCCTCGGTCGAATACGTCAGCAAGGACCAGGCGCTGCAGATCCTCAAGGGCCGCCTCGACGACCCGAAGGTCACCGACGAGCTCGATTCCAACCCGCTGCCCGCTTCCTTCAACATCAAGGTCGACGATCCCGACAACCTGGAGACGGTACGCTCGGCATTGACGCCGCCGAACGCGAGCGGTCAGCCGCAACCGGTCAGCCCGATCCTCCAGGAGGTCCTCGATTCGCGCCAGGAGGCCGGCCAGATCCGCGCCGTCACCGGTGCCGTCAAGATTGTGCTGCTGGTGATC
>JBHEMJ010000093.1:0-5726 GCA_046262655.1 Solirubrobacterales bacterium
CGCCGCTCGCCGCTTGTCCGGTATCGGATTTCCACACCACGTCGATGGTGTCGCCCGAGAAGCCGCCGAACTTCTGCTCGATCAGCGAGCTTGCCCGCTTCGATTCGGAGCCGGGAGTCGAGTAGTCGGCCTGGAATTTGCTGGCGATCCCGGTGGAGAAAATCACTATCGCGGCCACCAGAGCGCCGACCCAGGCGAGGACCATTCGGCCGCGGTGGCGATAGGCGATGTCGGCGAGGGATGCGAGGCGGGGGGTCATCCGGAGTCCTTTCGGCGAATACTTGGTAGCCGCAATCGTTACGTTATGAAACGATTTGTATCAGAAACCTTTGCGCGCTAGGGTTAGGGGCGGTGATGAGGAGAGAGGGGACCAAACCGCAGGCCGGCGGTAACAGCTGGTCGAGCCTCGCCTTCCTGCTTTCCCAAGTGGGGATCTTCTCATCCCGCCGCTTCCATCAGGCGATCGGCGAGATCGACCTCCACCCCGGCTGGTTTCTCGTCCTCAATGTCGTCGACGCAACGGAAGGGTCCTCTCAGCAGGAGATCGCGGAGGCGACCGAGGTTCCTCCGAGCCGCATGGTGGCGATCGTCGACGAGCTCGAGCAGCGCGGCCTGGTCGAACGCCGTCCACATCCTGGCGACCGTCGCATCCGCGCCCTTTACCTGACCGCCAACGGCCGCCGGGTGCTCGGCAAGGGCAGGCAGATCGCTCGCGAGCACGATCGGCGGATGGCGAACGGGATGAGCGCCGAGGAGCACCGTCGGCTGGTCGAGCTGCTGCAGAAGCTTTCCCAGAACCAGGGGCTCGGTAGTGGCGTCCACCCCGGGCTGTCCGAGCCCGAGGCGGGCCGTTAGGTTGCGGGCATGGACCTGGGCATAGACGGGAAGGTCGCCCTGGTGATCGGTGCCAGCCGTGGCCTCGGCCGCGGCATCGCCGCCGCTCTGGCCCGCGAGGGAGCGCGCATTGCGATCGCCGGGCGCTCCGCGGAGAGTCTCGAGCGCGCCGGCGAGCAGATCGACATCGACGCCAAGAGCTTCGTCGCCGACACCGGCGATCTCGAGCGCATGGCGGCGCTGCCGGGCGAGGTGGCCGAGTCGCTGGGACCGGTCGAGATCCTGGTGACGAACACGGGGGGCCCGCCGCCCGGCGGCACGCTGGACTTCGACGTCGGTCAATGGGAGGCTGCTTACCGTTCGCTGGTGCTGGCGCCGTTGACTCTGATCACCGCGGCCCTGCCGGCAATGCGCGAGCGCGGCTGGGGCCGAATCGTCAACGTCGGCTCGACCTCGACCCTGGAGCCGATTCCCGGACTGGTGCTCTCCAACGCCCACCGCATGGCGGCAGTCGGACTGCTGAAGACTCTGGCCGGTGAAATCGCCGCCGACGGCGTCACCGTCAACACCGTGGCCACCGGGATGTTTGCCACCGAGCGGCTGGCCGACACGCGCGGTTCGCTCGACGCCGCCGAGCAGTACGCCGCCGGCGCCGTACCCGCGGGTCGCCTCGGCCTGCCCGACGAGTACGGCGACCTGGTCGCTTTTTTGGCCTCCGAGCGCGCCGCCTATCTGACCGGCACCGTGATACCGCTCGACGGCGGGCTGCTCAAGGGCGCCTAGGAGCCGGCCGGCGCCGGCGGATGGCGGCGGGCCCAGAGCAGCCAGGCGCCGCCCGCGATCAGCATCAGGAGGCTGATCAGCTGGGCCTGGGTCAAGCCCAGGGCGATGTCGTCGTTACGGCGGATGAACTCGACCAGAAAGCGTTCGCCGCCCGCCAAGACGAGGTAGAGAGCAAAAAGCCTGCCGCCGGTGAGCCGGTTGCGCAGCCGCCACAGCAGGTAGGCGACCAGTCCCATGGCCAACGTCTCATAGATCGGTGTCGGGTGGACCCTGTCGGTGGTCGGCACCGTGCCGTCGGGGTAGGACATCGCCCAAGGACCATTCCAGGGAACGCCGTAGTCGCCGTCGCCGGAAAGCTGGCAGCCGATTCGGCCGATCGCGTAGCCGAGCGCCAGCGCCGGTGCGGTCAGGTCCAGCAGCCCGGCGTTCAGGTAACCGCGGTACCAGGCCCAGATCAGCACCCCGAGCGCACCGCCGAGGGCACCGCCGTACCAGACCAGCCCCGACCCCGAGAACAGGTTGCCGAGCAAATCGTCAGAGACCGAGTCGTAGTTCTCGAGGATGAAGTCGACTCGCGAGCCGACCAGGCCTCCGATCGCCGCGCAAAAGGCGATCTCATAGGCCCAATCGACAGGCTTGCCGAGCTCGTTGAGGCGACGGGCGATAAGCCACCCGGCGCCGATGAAGGCGAGGGCGAAGCAGATCCCGAAGGTCTGCAGGGTCAGGGGTCCGAGGTGGATCTCAGGTTGCATTCAATAGCCCCGGCGGGAGTCGAACCCGCGCTACGAGGTTGAAAACCTCGCGTGCTAACCGTTACACCACGGGGCCTCGGGGACCGGATCTTAGGACGAGCGGCTCAGGCGAGCAGCGACTCGAGTAGGGCCTTCTGCACGTGCAGCCGGTTTTCAGCCTGGTCCCAGACCACCGCCCGGTCCCCGTAGAGCAAGGCCTCGGTGATCTCCTCGCCGGGGTGGGCGGGCAGGCAGTGCATGACGACGGCTCGCTCCGAGGCCGCCGCCAGCAATTCTTCGTTGATCTGAAAGGGAGCGAGCGCCGCGCGGCGGCCGGCGGCGTCTGCCTCGTCTCCCATGCTGATCCAGACGTCGGTGTAGATCGCGTCGGCCCCGGCGGCCGCCCGGGCCGGGTCATCGGTCTGCTCGATGCCGAGCCCGTTCTCGAGCCGGTAGCCATCGGGGGCCGCGACGACGACCTCGATCCCCGCGGTCTTGCCGATGATCGCCAGCGAGCGTGCGACGTTGTTTCCGTCGCCGACGTAGGCGAGGCGCAGGCCCTCCAACCCGCCGAAGCGCTCGCGCAAGGTCAGCATGTCTGCCAGCGCCTGGCAGGGGTGATGCTGTGGGGTCAATGCGTTGATCACCGGCGCCTCGGCCGCCTCGGCGAGCTCAACCACCAACTCGTGAGAGCCGGAGCGGATGGCGATCGCGTGCAGGTAGCGGTCCAGCGCTCGCCCGGTGTCGGCGATCGACTCGCCACGGGAGAGCTGCAGCTCCTCGCCTCGCAGCACGATCGGTGTACCGCCGAGCTCGGCCACCGCTACCTCGAAAGAGATTCGCGTACGGGTCGAGGGTTTCTCGAAGACCAGCGCCACCGAGCGTCCGGCGAGGGCGCCCGAACCGGCGCCGGGACGTTCGGCCTTGAGTTCGATGGCGCGGCCGAGGAGCTCGTCGAGCTGCTCGGCGTCGAGCTCTGCGCCGGTCAGAAAGTCTCGTTTCACGAAGCCGCCGATACTACGCACGTGCTCCTCGACGCAATGACCTGGAACCTGTTCCATGGCAGGGATTGGCCACCCGAGCCCGCCCTGCAGGTGCGCGCCAACAAGGGCAACTGGCGGCGCGGGCCACGCCTCGGTGCAGGGTACGAGCAGGCCAATTGGGAGCTGTTCGATGAGTTCGCTGCGCTGATAGCAGGCGCCGGATGGGACGTGTCCCTGTTCCAAGAGTGCCCACCGCGTTGGAGGCGGCACCTCGCCGTGGCCTGCGACGCCAAGGCCCACCGCGTGCTCAGCGCCCGCAACTGGCTGCAGCCGATGAGCTCGCTGGTCGGGCGCTGGCGGCCGGACCTGCTTGGCTCTTGGGAGGGGGGCTCGAACCTGACCCTGGTCCGTCGGGCCGCCGGCCCGATCGTCGAGAGGCAGAGGGTCACTTTGACCAGGCGCCCTGAGCTGCGAATGTTGGGGCTGACCCGTCTGGAGTCGGGTCTCTGCATCGCCAACACGCACGTGAGCACCAAGCCTGCCTCGGCTGAGGCGGAGCTGCTTGCCGCCGCAGCGAGGGCCTCGGAGTTCGCCGGCAGCGACCCGCTGCTGTTCGGTGGCGACTTCAACGTCAGGCCCAAGGCCAGCGAGGTCTTCGCTGAGCTCGCCGGGCGATTCGAGCTGGCTCCGCCGACCGCACCCGACCGGCTCAGCCATCTGCTCGTGCGCGGTTTGAAAGTAGTCGAGCATCCCGCCGCATGGCCACCCGAGGGCCGCGACATCATCGATCCCGAGACGGGGCTGAAGATCCGGCTCTCGGACCACAACCCGGTCGTGGCCGGGTTCGGGACTGTGGAATAGTGCCGATGATGCCGAGCAAGCCCGCTACCAAGCGCCCGAGCGCCAAGGCCCAGGCGAAGCGCAGCGACGCCAGCCTGCAGGCATTCCGGGCCGCAGTGGAAAAGAGCGTCACCGTCTCGCGGGAGCGCCTTCAGGAGGTGGTCGACGACGCGGTGCGGCGCGGGCGCATGACCCGTGGCGACGCCGAGGAGATGGTCGGGCGTCTGGTCAGCCAGGTCCGCGAGCAGGCCGAGGAGCTGCTCGGCCAAGTGGAGCCGCTGATCTCGAGCTCGGCCGTCGGCAAGGCTCGCCGCGACGTCGAGTCGCGCGTGCGTGGAACCGCTCGAAAGGCCCGCAACCGCGCCGATGAGCCGCTGGCCAGCGCCGACCGTCTGCGTCGTAAGGCCCGCCTGCCCGGTTTTCCGATCACCGCCTACGACCGGCTCACGGTGCCGCAGATCAACGGTCGCCTAGCTGACCTCACCCCCGATCAACTGCGCACGGTGGTCGCCTACGAGTCGAGCCACCGCAATCGGGTCGGGGTCAGGCGGGCGATCGGGCGGCGCCTCAAATAAGCCGCAAGCGAGCTCACTGCCCGGGCGGCGCTACTTCTTCAGCTGCGCCTTTCGCTTCCTGACCTCTTCCTGGATCGCGGTAAGGCCCTCGGTCGTGCTCTGCGCCCGAACGGCGAGCTTGGCGAGCTGGAGTCGAACGTCTTCGGTTGCCTTGTCGAGCGTCTCTCGCCAGTTGCCGAACTGGTCGGTGGCCTTGCCGGCATGCTCGGTGGCTCTTGAAACCTGTTCCTGGGCGCGGCTGGTCGCCTGGTTGGAAGCGTCATTGAGGCGCTGCACGGCAGAGTCGATGCGCGAGCGCACGTCGCCGGTCGCCTTCTCTCCGGCCCCCCGCAGATCCTCCAGAGCCTTCCTCAGGTTCTCGCTGATCGGATTGCTGCCACCACCTCCTGCTTCCATCTTTGGCCTCCTCTGTTCGGCGTTACGTTTGTGACCTACTCGGTTTCGCCGCCACCCTATCCCCCTGCCATCGAGGGCGCTGCAACGATAGGTACCGATGAGTACCGAGGCCGCCGCCGGAACCCGCCAGCGCCCGCGCCCTCGCCGTGGCCAACTGCTCGAGCTCGAGATCGACTCGCTGGCCTATGGCGGGCGCGGCGTGGCCCGCAGCGACGGCTACGTCGTCTTCGTCTCCGGCGCCCTGCCGGGCGACCGGGTGCGGGCCGAGATCACCAAGCCGAAGCGCAGCTACGCCGAGGCCCGGACCGTCGAGCTGCTCACCCCCAGTGTCGAGCGCGTCGCCGACCGCTGCGATCACGGCGGCGAGCCGTGCCCGGGCGCTCCCTGGCAGGGCCTCGATTATGAGCGCCAGCTAGCCGAGAAGCAGACCCAGGTCGCCGACGCGCTGAAGCGGATCGGCCGCCTCCAGGGATTCGAGCTGGAGCCGATCGAGCCGGCGCTCGAGCGCTGGCGCTACCGCAATAAGCTCGAGTACAGCTTCGGCGAGCGCGAGGGTCGCCTGGTGCTCGGCTTCCACGCCCGCG
>JBHEMJ010000094.1:0-3341 GCA_046262655.1 Solirubrobacterales bacterium
GAGCGTTCAGCGGCTACGCGGCGGCCGGTTCCTCGAGCAGCGGGGCGGCATCGGCGACTCCGTTGGTCGCCTCGGCGTCGGAACGATCAGCCAAGGCGGCGGCCCACTGGAGTCGCTCGCGGTATTCCCTGGCCTGCAGGCGGGAGATGACGAGGCGCTGGACCTGGGCCGTGCCCTCGAAGATCTGGTAGATCTTGGCGTCGCGAAACCACTTCTCCAACGGGCAGCCCACCACCATCGCGGGTTCTCCGACCAGATCCATCAGCTGGG
This sequence comes from Solirubrobacterales bacterium, assembly GCA_046262655.1. Taxonomy (GTDB): domain Bacteria; phylum Actinomycetota; class Thermoleophilia; order Solirubrobacterales; family 70-9; genus JBHEMJ01. The sequence continues at coordinate 271 of JBHEMJ010000094.1, forward strand.
TGGTGGCCCACATCGCCACGTCGCCGCCCTTCAGCTTCGACATCGAGCCCTGTCCGCCGGTCATCGGGATGCCGTTGCGGCCCATCCAGGAGGCGCGCTGCACCAGCAGCCGAGCCGCCTCGATCTCGGTGGCGACGTCGGCGAGGACCTGCTGGATTCGCTGTGTGCCGAGGGCCGGGCCACTCTCGGCGCTGTGGCCGTCGAGGTACTCCAGCGTCCATTCGTAGGCGGCCTGGGCGATGCCGATCGCCGCGGCGCCGACCATGGGACGTGTCAGCTCGAACGTCGCGAGCGCGTTGGAGGCGCCGGCCGTCTGACCGGAGCGGGCCCGCTCCAGCTTGCGGTCGAGCTTGTCCATGCCACCGAGCAGATTCTCCAGCGGAAGCCGGCAGTCCTCGAGCAAGACCTCTGAGGTGTCGGAGGCGCGGATGCCGATCTTGGTTTCCTTCTTGCCGGCTCGCAGCCCCGGCGTGCCCTTTTCCACCACGAAGGAGGCCTGACCACGATGGCCGAGCTCGGGGTCGATGGTGGCGACGACGACCGTGACGTCGGCGATGCCGCCGTTGGTGATGAAGACCTTGGTCCCGTTCAGCACCCACTCGTCGCCTTCGCGCTTGGCGGTCGTGCGCAGGCTCTTTACGTCGGATCCGGCCTGGGGCTCGGTCACCGCGTAGGCTCCCATCTTGATCTCGCCGTCGGCGCCGAAGCACTGCGGGACCCACCGGGCGATCTGCTCGGGCGTGCCGGAGGCGGCGATGCCGGCGGCGGCCAGCCCTGAACCGGAGATCGCCAGCGCCGTGCCCGCACAGCCCCAGTGCAGCTCCTCGGCGTAGATGGTGGACAACATGCCGTCGGAATCGCCGCTCAGGCGCTGGAGATGCTCGAGACCGGTAAGGCCCCAGCTGCGGGCCTCCCTGATCACCTCCCAGGGCGTTGACTCCTCGGCGTCGTGCCTGGGCGCCGCGGGCCTGATCACCTCGCGGGCGAACTTGCGGCAGTACTCCTTGAACTCCTGCTGCTCATCGTTAAAAGCGAAGTCCATCGGCGATCTCCGATCAGTGAAAGAAGGTGATTGACTGGTCAGTCAGCCAGTTTACCGAGGCGCTCGGATCCGTACGCCACGCGGGGGGCGTCGGGTAGGTTTGACGGGTGCCCAAGGCGCGCTGCACAGTCTGGCTCTGCGCCCTCGCGGCCCTGCTCAGCCCCATCGTTCTCGCTGCCTGCGGCTCCGACCGGGCCCCGGTCACGATTGCCGAGTCCGGCCAGCAGGAGGCCGGCGCGCAGGGGAGCAAGCCGGCGGTGGTGGCGGCGCTGCCGGTGACCCGGAACACCTCCCGGATCGACGGCTCGACCGCGGAGGCCGACGCCGCCGAGGTCGCCCTTGCCACCCACCCCCGCTTCGAGGGCGCCAAGCCGATCGAAGCGGCTGTGATCGTCCCGGCCCAGGACTGGCAGGCTGGGGTCGCGGCCTCGGTGCTGGCCGGCGATCCGCTGCGGGCCCCGATCCTGCTCAGCCAGCCCGGGTCGGTCCCCGACGAGACCGCGGCGGCGCTCGAGGCGTTGCAGCCGCAGGGTGGCTCGGGCCCGGCCGACGCCGCCGCCTACAGGGTGGGCGATGCGGCGGTGCCCGACGGCCTCGCCACCAGCGACATCGGCGGCGACACCCCAGCCGCCCGAGCGGCCAAGATCGATCAGCTGCGCGGCCGGCTGACCGGCGCCGAGCCTGCCAGCGTGCTGGTCGTCAGCGACGCCGAGCCAGGCTTCGCGATGCCGGCCGCCGCCTGGGCGGCGCGCTCGGGAGACCCGGTGCTGTTCGTCGGCCAGGACGACGTACCGCCGGAGACGAGTGCGGCGCTGGATCGCCACAAGGCTTCCTCGGTCTACCTGCTCGGGCCCGAATCGGTGGCCTCGGCAAAGGTGCTGCGCGAGTTGCAGCGCTCCTCGCCGGGTGTCAAGCGCATTTCCGGCGATGATCCGATCGCCAACGCGATCGTCTTCGCACAGTTTTCCGACGCGGGCTTCGGCTGGGGCATCACCGATCCCGGGCACGGCATCGTGATCGCCAACAGCGACCGCCCTTCCGACGCCGGCGCCGCCGCCGCCCTATCGGCGAGCGGGACCTACGGTCCGCTGCTTCTGACCGACAGCGCCACCACGCTGCCCGAGCCCCTGCGCGAGTTCCTGCTCTCGATCAAACCCGGCTACAGCGAGGACCCTACCCGGGCCCTCTATAACCGTGTCTGGCTGATCGGCGAAGGGCGGGCGCTTTCGGGCGCCCTTCAGGGCCAGATCGACGAAATCACCGAGCTGGCCAGGATCGGGGTCGCCGGCGCCCCCGCGACGGCCGTCCTGCCGGGCCAGGGAGCCAAGGAGCAGGAGCCCGTCACCCCGCCGGGTGGTAAGAAGGTCAAGTGAGACACCAGGGTCCTGATCAAGCTGAAATGTCCCTTCGAGAGGTTTCGACATGAGCGAGCACGAGCGACCCGACCGCCTTGCCGCCGGCCACCAGCCGACGGCCGAGGACATCCGCTCGCTGGCCGGCGCCGTCACCCCCCATTTCGCGCTGCAGGTCCGCAAGCGCATCGAGCGCCTGGTCGATCCCCTGCCGCCCGGCCACCCCGCTCGCATCGAGGGCGAGCGCCAGATCGAGCGGCTGCTCGATCTCGCCCGCCACAGCGGCGAGCCGCGCGAGGGGATGGGCATCGAGGAGCACTGAGGGAGCCGAGCCGGCCGGGATCGAGGCGGCGGGCTACTCGCTGACCGGCTCGTTGTGCAGCGAGCGCCACAGGTAGAGGCAGGCGAGGGTGCGGTGCGGGCGCCACGGCTCGGCCATCGCCTCCAGCTCCGCCCGCTCGGGGAGCTCGGTGAGCCCGTGGGAGAGCTGGGCGGCGCGACGGATGCCTAGATCGCCGACGGGAAGCACGTCTGGTCGCCCGAGGCTGAAGATGAGGAACATCTCCGCCGTCCAGCGACCGATGCCCTTGACCGTGGTCAGCTCCTCGATCACCTCCTCGTCCTCCATTTCGGCCAGCTTGGTGACATCGAGCTCGTTGTCGAAGATGCGCTCGGCC
>JBHEMJ010000095.1:0-4909 GCA_046262655.1 Solirubrobacterales bacterium
TTTGGCTGACGGGAAGGGACACGTCCCGTCTCTCCAGCTCGCCGGTGCTCGGGAGGGATTCCGCTGAGCGCCCGCGTGCCGCTTAGCGGCCCTGCACCTCCGATGTCCCGGAAATCAAGTCACTCAATTTAGGACCACCTCCTTTCTTCGGTCCGTGCATTCAAGCATGCTTGGCAGACCGGCTTTTGTTGCCCTCCAGGCTCGGAAGGCGATCCGGTTCGCGGAGCTCCGCGCCGTGATCCGCGGAGAGACTTAGGATCTCCACGTGGGATTCGGTCGACGACTGACGGCGATCATCGCGCCAGGCCTGGCGGCAGCGGTGCTGGCGGCCGGCTGCGGCGGCAGCTCGGCGCCGCTCAGTACCCAGGAGCTGATCGCCAAGGGCGACGCGCTGTGTCAGGCCGAGCAGCAGAAATTCACCGAGGTGCAGGCCGAGGCGCCGGCCAACGCCAGCGACGCCGCCGACCAGACCGGCGAGCTCGCCGACGCCGCCGGCAGCGCCTTCGACGGGCTCGACGACTTGACTCCCCCGGCGCAGCTGAAGCAGGCCTACGACGGCTACCTGGACTCGATGCGCCAGGCGCGCGATCTGCTCGATCAGGGCCGCGACGCCGCGGATCAGCAGGACGCCGCCGCCTACGCCAAGGCGCAGGCGGAGTTGGCGGCCCACGCGAAGCAGCGCCGGAAGCGCGCCCGCGCCGTCGGGTTCAAGACCTGCAGCGAGTTCGGGGGCTGATCCGCCGGTCGCCTACGGCTCATCCGGCGAGAAGGTGTCGCACGTGCCGGGCTCGCCTGAGTCGTAACCGGTCTGGAACCATCGCTGACGCTGCGCCGAGGTTCCGTGGGTGAAGTTCTCCGGGCTCACATCCCGCCCGGCGCTCTTGGCGAGGCGATCGTCGCCGACGGATGAGGCCGCGGTCTGGGCCTCCGCGATGTCGCCCTGCTCTAGCTCGCCCGCGGCGAACGCCGTCTTGGCCCAGACACCGGCATAGCAGTCGGCCTGCAGCTCGAGGCGAACCGAGATCTCGTTGGCCTTGCTGGGATCGGACTGCTGCTCGCGCTGCACCTCGTCGCTGGTCCCGACCTGCTGCTGGATGTGGTGGCCCATCTCGTGGGCGATCACATACGCCCAGGCGAAATCGCCGGGCGCCTGCAGTTGCTTGGCCATGTCGTCGTAGAAGGAGAGGTCGAGGTAGACGTGCTGGTCGGCAGGGCAATAAAATGGACCGACTGCTGAGGTCGCGCTTCCGCAGCCAGTGTCAACGGCCCCGCTGTAGAGGACCAGCTTGGCGTGCTCGTAGGGCTTGCCCTGCGCGCGGAAGGTCTCCTGCCAGACGCTCTGCACGTCGGTGAAGACGAAGCTGCTGAAGTCCTTGAGATCGGCCTGTGGGTCTTTGCCGGCCGGGATCGGGCTCGGGTTCTCGGTGCCGGGAGCCGGCGCCGAGCCGAAGGCGCCGGGGATCTCGATGCCGCTGCCGCCGCCCGAGCCGCCGAGCACGAACTGGAGTAGGACGAAGACCACGATTCCGACTAGGCCGAGGCCGCCGACCCCCTTGCCGGCGCCGCCGCCGGGGAATGGAAACCCACTCTGCGAGCTGCCGATTCCGCCGCCCCCGCCGCGGGCTCCGCGTTGATCGATCACATCGGGGTTGTTCGTCCGTTTCCACTTCATGCGGTTCCACCGGCCCTCGCCAGGTGGGCGAAGCCGAGGCTCATCGCCAGGTTTGAGGCACCCGCCATAACCAGGCCGGCCTTGGCACCGGGACGCGAGACCGCGGGAGAGCGGGACCAGAGCACGTCTGTGGCGAGCTCGGCCCCGCGCAGCCAGGCCAGGGCCCACCAGTCACGGGAGCTGCCGCGGCGCTCGGCTACCAGGTGCGCAGCCGCGAAGGTCAGCCAGATCGGCCCGCAGCGCTGGAAGAGGTACCTGGCGTCCTCGCTCGGGTGGTCGTGGCCGAGCGCCCGCAGGGTGGCGGCCGGGGCCAGCAGCGTCGCCGTTCCCAGCGCCAGATCGAAGGCGATCATGTTCCGATTGGTTTGGCGCAACAGTTCCTCGAGAGTCATCTAGGCGCGATACAAGCAGATTCGCGAAAGGAGAATCGCCGGGCGAGGCGAAATCCACCGCCGTGCCCCGAACCGCCACCCGCACCCAGCAGTCCCGCAAGAGCCTCTCCGAATACATCACCGAGCGCTTCGAGGATTTCTCGCGCTCGCAGAAAGAGGTCGCCCGCTACATAGTGGACCACCTCGATGAGGCCGCTTTCCAAACCGCGGAGGAGCTCGCGCGCCGGGCCAGCACCTCCTCCTCGACTGTCGTTCGCTTCTCCCAGGCGCTCGGCTTCGAGGGCTATCCCGAGTTGCAGCAGGCGGCGATCGAGGAATACCGCCACAAGGTCGCAGGTGGGGCCGACAACGGGGAGGCCAATGGCTCCTCCAAGGCCTCGGGGCCGCTGTTCAGCTTTGACCACTCCGACTTCGAGGCGAGCCTCGGCTCCGACCATCAGAACGTGGAGGACACCGCGCGCAGCCTGACCCGTGAGCAGATCGAGGCCTCGGTCTCGGCCCTCGCCAACGCTCGCCGCGTGCTCATCGTCGGCGTCGAGCAGATGGCCTTCTTCGCCAGCTACCTGCGCCATCTACTCGGCCTGCTCGACATCCGCGCCGAGATCGTCGCCTCCACCAGCCAGGAAGCTCTCGGCAAGCTCAACCGCATGGACGAGGACACGCTCGTCGTCGCGCTTTCGGCCGGCAAGGCTCATCCGCTGATCCTGCGAGGGCTGAAGCTGGCCCGCCACCGTCGCGCACGAACGCTTTCGATAACCGACGCCAGCCTCTCCGACGTCTCCGAGCACTCCGAGCTCGTCCTCTACTACTCCTCCAACAGCCCCTCCTATATCCGCTCCAATGCCGCCCTGATGGCCTTGGTTCAGGCGCTCGCGCACGGCGTCTACGCCAAGGACGAGGCCGCGCACCGCGACCGCATCCGCGCCTTCAAGCTCAAGTGACACCCACTGGCTCCTCCGCTCAGCGAGGCAAAGCCGAGCGGTAATCCGGGCGAAGCCCGGATACGTGGCCGGTGGATTAAGAGGCCGGGTCGGGGGATGCTAAGAGGGCCCAGGAAAAACCCTGGGCCCTCTCGCACCTCCGTGCTACGCCTTGACGAACGGCTTGACCGCCGTCAGGACCTGGTCCATGTCGAGCGTCTTGTCGAACGCCTCGGGAGCAGGGGTCTCGCCGTTCATCAGGCGAATCGCTGCGGCGTGACGGGCTTCGATCTGAACGATCGAGCCGGCCGTGCCGAGCAGCTCCTTCGACTTCAGTGAGGGGCCGGTGCCGTTGTAGGCGCTGACTCCCGTGTCCTCGAACGTCTGAGCCAGCATCAGGAACGACTTCTCGTCCGCGAACGCCTTGCCGAAGTCGACCCCGGGGGCCGCTACGGGAGTGGCGCCGAGGTCGGTGATCGCCTGCTTCAGACCTTCGACGTGCATGTTCTCGTCGCTGCCGATCAGCTCGACCAGGGAACCGAGCTCGCCCGTGGGCTTCAACTGCTCGGTGGCCTGCTGGTAGAACGCCGCCTCGAGGTACTCGAGGGTGAGGGCGAAGTTGAGGATGTCAACGTCGCCTGCGCCGCCCTGCGCGAAAGCCTGCCGCAGAAACGGTCCGATCATGGTGGTGCCGTAAACGGCACCGGCCGCGAGCACGCCCTTGGCGAGGAAGGAACTGCGGGACAGTTCCTCTACCTCGATCTCAGCGAGCTCCGGATTTGCCAATACGTGGTCAGTCATGGTTGTTCTCCTTTCGCTCGCGTCGCTAGGCGACGATGAACGGCTTTACCGCGGCAAGCACCGTTGTTGCGTCGGCGGGCTTGGCGAAGGCGCCATCGGGGGTGATGGACTGTTTGGTCAGGGTGTTGAGTGCCGACGCGTGGCGAGCCTCAACGGTGTGGATTGAGAGCGCGGCCGCGAGGACCTTTGGATCCTTGATCGCTCCGGCCTGGCCCAGATAGGCCGCGGCGCCGAGGTTCTCGACGGTCGCTGCCGTGGTCAACACCGTCATCGCGTCGGTGGTGTCGAACTGGACTTTCGGCACGGGTGCCGGCTTGCCGCCGAGTGCCTTGGCGGTGGACGTCAGGGCGACGACGTGCTCGTCCTCGTTCTTGCCGATCATCTGGATCAGTGCCTGGTCGGCGCCCTTGAACAGGCCGCTCTTTATGACCTGGGCGTAGAACGCGGCCTCGAGATATTCGAGGGTGAGCGCGTAGTTGACGATGCCGAGGTCACCCTCGCCGAACGGGGCGAGTGCGTCGGCATCGCTCGAGCCGGCTGTTGAGCTGGTGCTCGAGGTGGTGTCGTTGTTGTCGCTGCCACAGGCGGCGAGCAACACCGACAGGCTGCCCGTACCACCGGCAATCGCGACGAACTTGCGTCGCGAGACCGGGTCGGCGAGCGCCCGCTTCATTGCGTTGTCCTCCATCTTGCTCCTCTCTCACGCGCCGTCGCTCCCTGGCTTGCACATATCAGGCACCCATGCCTGGAGGGAAGTCGAGGCCACGGCTTGTGATCGGGTCGTGTTCGTGGGGGTTTGCCCCTTTCAAGAAGTCCCTACGTGGCTCAGCGCGTATCGGATGATGCGGGCGCCTATCTATGATGGGTGCCATGGCTGAACGGGCCACATTCCGCCTCAAGACCGGTCTCGCCGAGATGCTCAAGGGCGGTGTGATCATGGACGTCACAGACGCCGAGCAGGCGAGGATCGCCGAGGGCGCGGGCGCCTGTGCGGTGATGGCACTCGAGCGCGTCCCGGCGGACATCCGGCGCGACGGAGGGGTGGCCCGCATGTCCAGCCCCAGGGTGATCAAGGAGATCCAGGCTGCGGTGACGATTCCGGTGATGGCCAAGGCCCGCATCGG
>JBHEMJ010000096.1:0-5192 GCA_046262655.1 Solirubrobacterales bacterium
ATGGCCGTAGCGGGCGTGCTCCTCCCAGGCGCCCTCAACCCGGGCGCGGTCGCCGGCCTTCAGGTGGCCGAGCTCGCCGATCACGGTGACATCGTCGCCGGAGCCCTCGTCGAGGGTGTCGATGATCGAGTAGCCGTCCTCGCCCGCGAACAGGATGTGACGCACGGTCACGGTCATTGTCTCTCGCTCGCCCAAGGGGCCAGCCAGTCAACCACGCGGGGCCGTCGAAGACCTGGGCTCGGGGCGGGGTTTTGACAAACTCGATGCAATGAGCGACCCGGATCACCTACCGCTTTCGGTGCTCGATCTGGCGATCGTTCCCGAGGGCTCCGAGCCCGCCGACGCGCTGCGCAACTCGGTCGAGCTCGCCAACCACGTCGAGCGTCTCGGCTATGGGCGCCACTGGGTCGCCGAACACCACAACATGCCGGGCATCGCCAGCTCCTCGCCGCCGGTGCTGATGATGGCCCTGGCCGACGCGACCAGCGAGATCCGCATCGGCGCCGGTGGGGTGATGCTGCCCAACCACCCGCCACTGGTCGTCGCCGAGCAGTTCGGCATGCTCGAGGCGCTTCATCCCGGACGCATCGACCTCGGCATCGGCCGTGCTCCTGGCACCGACCCGATGACCGCGGCGGCGTTGCGGCGCTCCGCCGACCCCCTTTCGGTTGAAGATTTCCCCCGACAGCTGCAGGAGTTGATCGGCTTCTTCGAGGGTCGCTTCGGCGCCGAGGATCCCCACCGGGGCATTACCGCGGTGCCCGGCAAGGGCCCGAAGCCGGCGATCTGGCTGCTCGGCTCCAGCGACTACAGCGCCCAGCTCGCCGGCGAGCTCGGCCTGCCCTTCTCCTTCGCCCACCACTTCAGCCCCCGCAACACGGTGGCGGCGATTGAGATCTACAAGGCGAGCTTCCGGCCCTCCGAGGAGCTCGACGCTCCCCACGCCAAGGTTGCCTGCGCGGTTATATGTGCCGACGACGATCACAAGGCGCGCTGGCTCGCGGGCCCCGCCCGCCTCTCCTTCGCCCGCCTACGGGCCGGAAACCCGGGCCGCCTCCCGACCCCCGAGCAGGCGGCGGACCACGTCTTCAGCCCCTCCCAGGAGGCCTCCCTCTCCCAGGTCTCGGGCTCGGCGGTGATCGGCGGGCCCGAGAAGGTGAAGAACGGCCTCGAGGATCTCGCCGAGCGCACCGGCGCCGACGAGCTGATGCTGACCACGATGGTCCACGACCCCGCCGACAGGCTGCGCTCCTATCAGCTCGTCGCCGAAGCCATGGATCTGACGCCGCGGCGGGTCAGTGCCGCGGCCTGAGGCGATGCCGATCGGCACCTCGAAGGGGAGTGTCTCGTGATCGAGCCGGCGCCCCCGCCGGTCACCACGGGTTATTGGTCGTAACATCGTGACCGTGGCCAGGGAGGAGGGCAAGAAGCCGGTCTCCGAGGCGGTTGCCGAGGCGACCGAGGTCGGCGTCGAGGGGGTCCGCGCCAAGCGCCCGAGGGGGCGCGGCGGCCGCGCCTCCGACGTGTTGGGCGCCGAGATCCGCCGGCGCGACGTCTTCCCTCTGCTCGTCCTTCACCTGGTTTCCCGGGAGCAGGCGTCTTACGGTAACCGGCTGATCGAGCGGATCGAGGAGATCACCGAGGGCACGATCTCGGCCAACCCGAACACGATCTACCCGCTGCTGCGGGACCTCGAAAGCCGGGGCCTGATCGAAGGCCACTGGGAGCACCCCGACCGCCGCTCGCGGCGTCACTACACGGTGACCGCGGCCGGCAAGCGGGAGTACAGGCGGCTGCGGGAGGAGGTCGAGCCGTTCCTCGATTCGGTAGTCCGCTCGATCGGCCTGCTGAGGAGCGAGATCTACGGCTGATGGGCGAGGTGGCCGCGGAGGCGACGATCGACGCCTCGCTGAAGGAGGTCTGGGAGGCCTTCTTCAACGAGAACAGCTGGGCTGCCTGGGTGGACGGCTTCGACCGCATCGTGTCTTGCTCGGAGGGGTATCCGGGGCCATCGGGCAAACTGCGCTGGCGCTCGATTCCCACCGGCCGGGGGGAGGTCAGCGAACAGGTCCTTGATCACGAGCCTCGACGGCACCACCGGATCTCATTTGCCGATCCGGAGAGCGAGGGGGAGCTGAGCACCACCTTCGAGATCCGCGGTGAGGGCGTCGTGGTCAGCAGGCGCATGGCCTACACGGTGCTGCACCCGGGGCTGCTGGGCCCGCTCACCGACGTCTTCTTCGTCCGCCGCCAGGTCGCTGCGGCACTGACCCGCGAGCTGGCGGGCCTCAAGTACGAGCTCGAAGCCAACCTATAGCCTCCGCGCTCGCAGTAGGAACCCACTTCTCCGGAGGAAAACCGAAATGTTCGTTAGCAAGGCCGCAGTCCTGGGCGGCGGCACGATGGGCGGCGAGATCGCCCAGGTGATCGCCGCGGCCGGCATCCCCGTCGTGGTCAAGGACATCAAGCAGGAATTCGTGGATCACGCCCTCGACAAGGCGGGCGAGGTGACCAAGGCCGGCCTCGACAAGCTGGTCTCCAAGGAGAAGCTGACCCAAGAGCAGGCCGACACACGCCTCGACGAAGTCTTGGGCCAGATCACCGGGGCCACCGACTACGCCGAATTCGGCGATCTGGACTTCGTCATCGAAGCGGTGCCCGAGAAGATGGAGATCAAGAAGGCGGTCTACACCGAGCTCGACGAGGCCACCCCCGGGCACGCCATCCTCGCCTCCAACACCTCCTCGCTGTCGATCACCGAGATGGGCCGGGAGACGCTGCGCCCCGGCAAGGTCGTCGGCTTCCACTTCTTCTTTCCGGCCTCGGTGATGCCGCTGGTCGAGATCATCAGCGGCGAGGACACTTCCCGCGAGACCGTCACCACCGCCTTCAACTTCGCCCAGGCGATCCGCAAGCAACCGATCACCTGCAAGGAGGTGCCGGGGTTCGTGGTCAACCGCATCCTCAACTCCGCGGCTGGCGAGGTATGGCGCAAGCAGGAGACCGACGACCTCTCGATCAAAAAGATCGACGAGGCGGTGGCGGGCTCGAATGTCTCCCCGATGGGCCCTTTCTTTCTCATCGACATGCTCGGCCTCGACACCGTGCTGCACGTAGCGGAGTACCTGAAGGAGTCATACGGTGACTCCTTCTACGTTCACAAGGGCATGCAGAAGCTGGTCGCCGAGGGCAAGTTCGGCGCCAAGTCCGGAGGCCAGGGCTTCTACTCGGATGGCGAACCCAATCTGCCCGGCGAGGGCGAGCCCGATGGCGAAGAGCTCGCCGATCTGTTCGTGCTCAAGGCGCTGGTCGAATCTTGCAAGCTGCTCGAGGAGGGCGTCTCGACGATCCGCGAGATGGACCTCGGGATGATGGCCGGCGCCGGACTCGACCCGCGCCGCGGGCTGTTCCCACCGTTCTGGAAGGCCGACCTCGAGGGCCTCGACACGATGCTCGAAAAGCTCGAGCGATATTCCGACAGCCACGGCGAGCGTTTCACGCCGCCGCGCATCCTCAAGCGCCTGGTCGCCCAGGGCCGCCTCGGACTGAAGTCAGGCCAGGGCTTCTATGCCTACCCGCAAACGGAGGCCGAAGGAACGGTGAAGCTCGAGAAGCGCGAGGACGGTGTTGCCATCGCCTGGCTTGCGAACCCGCCGATGAACGCGATCTCCCCGCAGGTGATCGAGGACCTGGGCAAGGTCTGGGCGGAGGTCAAGGCCGACGAGGAAGTCAAGGCGCTGGTGATCTACTCCTCGCTGCCGGTCGTCTTCTCGGCGGGCGCCGACATCAAGGCGTTCACCAAGATGGACAGCCCCGAGAAGGGGGCCAAGCTGATCGACGACGGCCACGCGCTGCTCAAGGAGCTTGGCGAGAATCGCGTCTCGACGATCGCCGCCGTCAACGCCATCGCCTACGGCGGCGGCTGCGAGCTGTCGATGGCCTGTGACTTTCGCGTCGCGGCGCAGTCGGCGGTTTTCGGTCAGCCCGAGATCAACCTGGGGATCATCCCCGGCTTCGGCGGCACCCAGCGCTTGCCCCGGCTGGTCGGCCAGTCCAAGGCCCTGGAGATGAACCTGACCGGCGATGCGGTGCTGGCGCCTGAGGCACGGCACGACGGGCTCGCCGACGACCTGGTCCCCGACCACGAGTTGCTCGACGTCGCCCTCTCCTGGGCGCGCAAGCTGGCCGGCCAGGCACCGCTGGCGGTCGAGGAGATCAAGCGCCGCTCCAACAAGGGTGACCTCGACCAGGGAATCGCCGCCGAGAAGGAGGGCTTCGCCAAGGCCTTCCAGTCCGAGGACGGCAAGGAGGGCATCGCCGCCTTCCTCGGCAAGCGCAAGGCCCAGTGGAAGGGCAACTAGCCGACATAAGCGACGGCTCCTCGGCTTCAGGGAGCGGAGCGACCGGTAGTCCGGCTTCGCCGGATGCGGGGCCGTCTGATGGCGCGGCGAAGCTCGCGGAGCTGATCGGCGAGTCGAGCTCGACCGTCGCCCTCACCGGCGCCGGTATCTCGGTGCCCTCGGGCATCCCCGACTTCCGCACGCCGCGGACCGGTCTGTGGGACAAGGTCGACCCGATGGAGGTGGCCCACATCGACGCCTTTCGCTCGGACCCGGCCCGCTTCTGGGGCTTCTACCGGCCCCGCTTCCAGAGCCTCGGCGACAAACAGCCGAACGCCGCCCACCGCGCCCTGGCCGAGCTCGAGTCCCGTGGACTGCTCGAAGCAGTGATCACCCAGAACATCGACATGCTCCATGTCAAGGCCGGCAGCGAGCGGGTGGTCGAGGTGCACGGCTCGATCCGCACCTCGAGCTGCCAGGAATGCGGAGCTGTATATGGGCTCGAAACAGTCGAAGCCCTCTTCGACGAGGCCGGCGTGGCGGTCTGCTCGTCCTGCGAGGGCCCGGTCAAGCCCGACGTCGTGCTGTTCGGCGAGATGCTCGACTCGGCGGCGATCGCCGAGGCGGAGCGGCTCGCCGCAGAGGCGGAGCTGCTGCTTTGCGTGGGCTCCTCCCTGGAGGTCTACCCGGTGGCTGGACTGCCCTCGGTGACGCGGGCCCGCGGCGGCGAGCTGGCGATCGTGACCAAGGGACCGACCCCCTTTGACGGCGACGCCGCGGTGCGCTTGGACGGTGACGTGGTCGCCGAGATGGACTCGGTGCTGGCCGCGCTTTAGGGCCGCCATCTCGACC
>JBHEMJ010000097.1:0-9858 GCA_046262655.1 Solirubrobacterales bacterium
TCCCTGGGAGCGCAGCAGCACCGTGCCGAGGATGCTGTCGGCGATCAGGATCGCCAGCGTGGGCAGGATCCCGATCGCCTCGCCGACCTTGATGATCACGTAGAGCTCGGCCAGGGGCAGGACGATGAAGAGCGCGAGCAGCAGCAGGGGCACGAGCGGAAGGGTAGAGGCCGGGGCCCGGCGGGTAGGTCCTCTACGATTCATCCATGAGCGCCGAAGCCACGATGCCGACCGAGGAAGAGGTCTACGAGGCCCTCGAAGAGGTGATCGATCCGGAGCTGGGACTTGACTTCGTCTCCCTCGGGCTGGTCTATGACGTCGAGATCACCGGCGAGGAGGTGTTCGTCACTTTCACCTTGACCACGCCGGGTTGCCCGATCGGGCCACAGGTCACCGAGCAGATGCGGGAATTCGTCGGTGACCTCGAAGGCGTCAGCCGCGTCCACCCGAAGCTCGTCTTTGATCCCGCCTGGACCCCGGAAATGATGTCCGAGGACGCGAAGTTCGCCTTGGGCTACTAGACCGCATGGCAATGCGCTTTCTGGGCTCCGCCCAGAGCGCTCAGACCCCGGGCGTTCTAATAATTTTCTAATCGAAACTCGCTCAGGCAATCCCTGAGCGCGATACTGCGCGGGCGATGTCGGAGGAGAACGTGGAGCTGGTTCGCAGAGCGTTCGAGCGTTGGAACGAAGGCGACCGAATCGTCCCTGATGAGGAGATTCACCCGGACGTAGAGATCGTCACCAGCTTTCGCCCGGAGCCATTCCGTGGGCGGGAAGGATTCCGCCAATGGATTCAGGAGATCGATCAGCAGTTTGAGGAGTGGCGGAACGTCGTCGACGAGTGGCGAGATGCAGGCACGCGGGTGGTTGGGCTTGGACATCTCCACCTTCGCGGGCGGGGAAGCGGCGTCGAGTTCGACCAGCCGATGGGCTGGCTCGTGGAGTTCAGCGAGGGCAAGATGATCCGGATGCAGCCCTTCCTCCAACCGAAAGCTGCCCTCGAAGCCGCCGGGCTCTCGGAGTAGGCGATGTCGAACGAGAACGTCGATGCGGTTCGTCGCTCCTTCGAGGCATGGAACAAGAATGAGTGGGCCACGCTGGAGGAGCTCTATCACCCAGGCGCGGTCGCGGTGGCCCCTGCTGGTTGGCTCGAGATGGGGCCCTTCAATGGGTTCGAGGAAGTACGCGCACAGTTCGCGAGGATTAAGGACTCCTGGGACGAGGAGCACGTCGAGATCGACAGCCTCCGCGACGTCGGACCCGACAAGGTTTTGGCGCTGATCCGCTGGGTGGCGAAGGGCCGGGGCAGTGGGATTGCATTTGAGACCCCGATGACCGAGTTGCTCACGGTTCGTGGCGGAACGATCGCTCGGGTCGAGTTCTATCTCGATCACGGGGAAGCCCTCAAAGCCGCTGGGCTGTCGGAATAGACGATGTCGGAGGAGAACGTGGAGTTGGTGCGCAAAGGGTTCGCTGCGTTTGCTCGCGGCGACCCCGAGGGGCTCAAGGCGCTGTGCCATCCCGACGTGACGTGGTACCCGGCTCTCGGCCCGGTCCTCGAGCAGAGCAGCTACCACGGGCCGGACGCGGTCTGTCGCCTGCTCTTCGAGGAAATTCCGTCAGTACTGGAGGGGTACCGAGCCGAGACGCTTGGGCTGGAAGACCTTGGTGATGCTGTCCTTGCGATTGTCAGGTTCGCCGGAACGTCTGCGTCCACAGGCCTCCCCGTCGAGCAGACGTTCTTTCAGCTGTTCCGTCATCGGAACAGAAAGATGATCGAGATGCGCGGCTTCACTAGCCGCGAGAAAGCCCTTGAAGCCGCCGGGCTCTCGGAGTAGCGCGATACTGCGCGGGCGATGCCGGAGAGGAACGTGGAGATGACGATGCGCGTCGTGGCGGATCGAGATGGTGTCATCCAGCGCTGGGGGAGCGAGTTGGAAAGTGTTTTCGGCTGGTCCCCGGAGGAAGCCGTTGGTAGGAAGGTCGACCTGATCATTCCGCCGGTCCTCCGAGAGAGACACTGGCGGGGCTTTCACAACGCGATCAATAGCGGTCAGCTCAAACGTCCTGGGGAATTGAAGGTGCCGGCGATTAATAAAAGCGGCGCCGTGATTCCCGTGCAAGGCGTTCTCGCCATCACTGGTGGCGATGACGGGACCGTTGATGGGGTCACCCTCACGGTCCTGGGCCGTGGACCGAGGTGGAAAGGCAGCGCCTGGCGACTGGCGCTCGCTCCCTTGAACCTTGGCATGTGGCTGCGTGCCCGGACAGGGCGCCCTGCCGGGCTGTCGGAGTAGGCGGTGTCGCAGGAGAACGTGGAGATCGTGCGCCGGCTCGTCGACGCCTACAACGAGGGCGGTTTCGGCAATCAGAACGTACTCGGCTTCTTCGATCCCGAGGTTGTCTTCGAGGAGCCGCCGGAGCAGCCCGGTCCCGGCACCGGTCGGGGACGGGAGGAATCCGCGCGAATGTTCTCGGCCTTCGATGACGCCTGGGAGGAGCATCGGGTGGTCGCCGAGGAGATTCGAGCGATCGACTCCGAACGGGTCCTGGTGGTCGCCACCAATCACTTTCGCGGTCGCGACGGGATCGAGATCGACCAACCCGGGTGGACCCTCTTCACGCTTCGAGGCGGCAAGGTCGTGCTGATGCAGGCGTTCTGGCAGCGGCGCAATGCCCTCGAGGCCGCCGGGCTGTCGGACTAGCGCGATACTGCGCGGGCGATGTCGGAGGAGAACGTGGAGATCGTAGGGCGGGCCTACCGCGCCTATCAGAGCGGGGGGCTCGACGCGGCGATTGAGTTCTTTCATCCGGAGATCGAGTGGAAGGACTTGGACGCTCTTCCGGACGCCGGGAGCTACCGGGGGCTCGAGGAATTACGAGAGGCGGTGAGGAGCTTCTACGCCGCTTGGGACGACCTCAGCTTCACGCCTGAAGAGTTCATCGACGCCGGTGAGGCGGTCGTCGTCGCCCACCGCTGGCGCGGTAGCGGGAAATCGAGCGGCACACCGATCGACACGCTGACTTGGAACGTGTTCACCCTGCGAGACGGCAAAATCGTTCGGCGACAGGCCTTTCAGGACCGCGAGCAAGCGCTGACAGCCGTAGGGCTCACAGCGTAGGGCGATGTCGTCGCAGGAGAACGTGGAGATCGTGCGGTCCATCTACGCCGGGTGGGCACAGGGCGACATGGGGGCGGGGGCCGAATTGTTCGATCCTGAGGTCGTCTTCGAGAGCTTCATGCCGGACGCCGAAGAGAGGGTGGTCGCCCACGGCCCCGACGGCATCGTGGCCTTCATGCGCGAATTCCTGAAGCAATTCAGTGACTACAGACTGTTCGGGGACGAGTTCCGGGTCGCCGCTGAGGACATGGTCTTCGTCGCCGGGCGCCAGGCTGGCACCGGGCGCCAAAGTGGAGTCCCCGTGGAGGGCCCGACCTGCTCGGTCTGGAAGTTTCGTGACGGCAAGGTCGTGGGCTTGCTGTTCGACACCGACAGACAGGCGGCCCTCGAAGTTGCCGGGCTGTCGGAGTAGGCGAGGTCGCAAGAAAACGTAGAGATGGTCAGGTTCGAGCGCCTAGTCCACGGGTGCGCGCGCCAGGCCCGGCAGCTCGGCCTCGGCCTCCAGCGGGGGCGGGGTCAGCGCCGCGGCGCTGATCACCAGCAGGAAGGCCAGCAGCCGCACCATTAGCCCCAGCGTGTCCTCGGGCAGCGGGTCGTCGAAGACCACCGGACCGGCGAGGATTGTGGTCACGTTGGCGGCGACACTGGTCACCGCGATCACCGCCACCGGCGGGCCGATCTGCAGACTCCGCGCGGAGACCAGCATCCCCAGCAGCGAGGCGAGCAGGACGACCAGCGCCAGTGGACTCGCCAGCACGGCGGCGGCACCCTCGTCGAGGTGGCCGCTGAGCGCCTTGATCGAAGTGTCGGAGGCGGCCCACAGCAGGCCCGCCGAGGCGCCGAGCAGGACCCCGGCGCGTTGCCCCGAGCGCCCGGCGATCCCCACCGCCAGCCCCAGGCCCGCCGCGGCGGCCACGAAGCTCGCCAGGGTGCCGCTCGCGTAGCCGGAATGCGCCTCCTCGGCGCCGCCATCGAGGGTCGCCGCGAGAAAGGCGAGCCCCGCCGCCGCCAGACCCACCCCGATCCACTCCCGCCGGCTGACCCGGTGGCCGAAGAGGGGCTCGGCGATCGCCGTCAGCATCACCAGACCACCCGCGATCGTCGCCTGCACGAGGGAGATCGGGGCCAGCGCCAGGGCCCCGACATGCAGCCCCCAGCCGGCCATCGCAATCAGCACCCCGAGCGTGTACCAGCGTGAGCGAAAGAGGACCAGCGAGCTGTGGACCGGCCGGCGCCACTCGACATCCGGCGCCTCGACCGCCCCCCGATGTTTGTAGAGGAAGCCGAGGATCGAGGCCAGCGCCGTGGCGAGCGCCAGCACCAGTCCGATCTGAACTGAGGCGGACACGGACGCGCCAGCCTAGAGTGTGTAGCTGTGAGGGCGAGCTCTCCCAGAGGCAGGACCGGGGCCGCGCTGGGGTCAGCGCTGGCTGCTGCGGTCGTATTCGGCGGCGCCGCTTCGGCGCCCGCGCGCGTCCCCGGGGGGACGGCCTTGGAGCGACCCTCACCGCCGACCGGACGGGTGCTGGCGATCCTCGATCGCCGCGGCGCCGGGCCGATCGAGCGTCTGGTCGAGCGCCATGATCTGCGGGCTCGCCAACGCGTCCCCGCCGCCTCCCTGGTCGCCGTGGCCCCCGGCCCCGGGCAGGGCGTGGCGGAGTTGCGCGAACAGCTGCTGGCCGACCCGCTGGTCAAGCGGGTCGAGACCGAGCATTACCTCCAGCTTCGCAGTGTGCCCAATGATCCCGCCTACGCCAGGCCGGACCCGAACGCGCCCAACGGCGACGCCATGCAGTGGAACCTGCGCCGCCAGGACTTCGAGCCCGCCTGGTCGATCTCAAACGGCTCGGCGGCCAAGGTGGCGATCATCGACACCGGCGTCTCCAACACCCAGCCCGACCTCGATCACGTTGTCGCCGCGGCCAACTTTGGTTCGGGCACCGCCGGCAGCGACGAGAACGGGCACGGGACCCACGTCGCCGGCCTCGCCTGCGCCGATTCCTCCAACGGCTACGGCATGGCCTCCGCCGGATTCGATTGCCGGATCGCCGCGGAGAAGCTCAACGTCACCGGCAACTCGATCGACGAAGGCTCGCTGATCGCCGCGCTCTACAACGCCGTCGACGCCCAACACGCCGACGTGATCAACCTGAGCCTCGGGGGAGGTTCCTCGAGTGTCGCGCTGCGTGACGCGATCAACCACGCCTGGGCGAGCAACGCGGTGATCGTCGTCGCCGCCTCCAACGACCAGACCAGCGACCAGGGCTATCCGGCCCGCTACGTCGTCCCCAGCGGCGCCGGGCCCAACCTCGCGACCTGCCCAGCCGGCGACACGACTTCGATCGGGTGCAGCCGGGGACTGGTCGTGACCAGGGGCCAGTACGACGACACCAACGCGGCGGGCTATGGCAGCGGGATCTCCCTCGCCGCCTATGGGGACTCGAGCCCCCTTCCTGCCCCATACGGCCTGCCCGGCATCTTTTCGACCTTTCCCGCGAACCAAACCACCATGGAGCCCCTCCTATGCCTGAGCTTCCCGTGCAAGCCGCGCACGAGCCTCGACGGCGACACCAGGTTCGCCTACCTGTTCGGCACCAGCATGGCCGCCCCGCAGGTCTCCGGGCTGGCGGCCCTGATTCGCTCGATCAAGCCGGGCATGAGCGCCTCCGGGGTGATCTTGACCATCGAGAGGACCGCCCGCGGCGGCGGCGCCTGGAGCTCTCAGCTCGGCTTCGGCATCATCGATGCCGGCCGGGCGCTCGCGGTCGCCGCCGGCAAGGACATCACGCCGCCAAGCTCGCGGGTGAAGAGCCGGCGCCGCTCGCGTTCGCGCCGCGTCAAGCTCAAGATCGCGCGCTCCGACGCCGACCCCTTCGGTCTCTCATCGGGAATCGACAGCGTCAGCGTGTTCGTCGCCAGGGGCAAGCGGCGGTTCAAGCTGTGGCGCAAGACCGACAAGGCGAGCATCGTCTTCAAGGGCAAGCGCGGCAAGCGCTACAGCTTCTATTCGCAGGCAATCGACAAGGCGGGCAACCGCGAGGCCGATCGCGCAGCTGCTGACACCGTGACCAGGATCCGCAAGCGCGGATAGCCGCGCGGGGGCGAGGGCGGCTACTCGCCGGCCGCGAGCTCCCGCTCGCGGGAGGAGCCGGGGGCACGGGCCGCCTGCAGCAGCTCTTCTACCGACGCCTCGATTCCCTCGGCGATCACCTCGACGTCTTCCATCGAGTCGTAGTCGGCGAGCAGGCCGAAGCCCATCTCGCCGTTGTAGCTCATGATCGCTATCGCCAGCGCGTGATTGGGAGGCAAAAAGGCGACCGGAAACGCGTCCTGGAGCTCACGCCCGAGCACGTAGAGCGGCAATTGCGGTCCCGGCACGTTGGTGACGATCAGATTGAACAGCCGGGTCGAGAAGTTGATCCGCGCGGCCTGCGCCAGCAGGGTGGGAGGGGCGAAGTCGTTGAAGCGCGAGATCACCTCGGCGCCGAGCGCCTGTTTGGACTCCTTGACGTCGTCCATCGCCCCGCGCACCACCTCCAGGCGCTGCACCGGGTCGTCGATGTAGACCGGCAGCGGTCCGCGCAATGCCGCGATCTGGTTGCCGGCCTCGCCGCCTTCGCCCTCGGTGCGGATCGAGACCGGCACCAGCGCCCTTAATTCGAGACCTTCGGTGGGCACGCCGCGACCGCGCAGCCAGCGCCGCAGCGCTCCCGAGACCACGGTCAGGACCACGTCGTTGACTGTGCCCCCGAGGGCGCTCTTGATCTCCTTGAAGTCAGCCAGCTGGCAGCGCGCCCAGAGGAAGCGCCGGTGCGAGCCGATCTCGACGTTTAACGGCACCTCCGGGGCGCGATCGAGAAATGCCCAGGCGATCTCCCCGACTCCCTCGGCGGCTTCGGTCAGCTTGCGGCTGGACCGATCGAGGTCGGTGAGCATCGAGGCCGCGCGCCGGGCCGTCTTGAACGGCATCTCGGCCAGCTCGATGGCGCCCCGGGCGGCCATCTCGGCGGGCGTCGGGGTGGGGCCGGGAACCCATTCGCGATCGGGCGCGGTCGGCTCGGGGACCGGCTTCAGATCGAACAGGACGGTTGCGATATCGACTCCGGCGACGCCGTCGATCACGGCATGGTGGGTCTTGACGATCAGCGCGAAGCGCTTCTTGGCCAGCCCCTGCACCAGCCACAGCTCCCACAGCGGCTTGGAGCGGTCGAGCTGCTGGGCGAAGATCCTCCCGGCGATGTTTCGCAGCTGCTCCTCGGAGCCCGGCGAGGGCAGCGCCGAGTGGCGGACGTGGTAGGAGAGGTTGAAGTTGGGGTCGTCGATCCACAGCGGCCGGCCCGTCTGGGCGGGGGGGAAGGCCAGCTTCTGGCGGTAGCGGGGGACCAGGTGCAGACGGCTGCGCACGTGATCGGCGAAGTCGTCATAGGGCGGCGGCGGGCCCTCGAAGATCAGCACTCCGCCGATGTGCATGTGACTGGAGTCGGTCTCGTTGGTCAGAAACGAGGCGTCGACCGAGGTCAGCCTGTCCATATGTGAGGGCGCCATCAGCCAACAGCCTACCCTCGGTACCCTGGGCAGGGTGTCCCCATCCGCCAACGCCGCCACCGGCCCGAAGAAGGTCCTGCTCGCCGCGCCACGCGGCTACTGCGCGGGCGTCGACCGTGCCGTGCAGACGGTCGAGCACGCGCTCGACATGCACGGGGCGCCGATCTACGTGCGCAAGGAGATCGTCCACAACAAGCACGTGGTCGAGCAACTGACGGCACGCGGCGCCGTCTTCGTCGACCAGGAGACCGAGGTGCCCGAGGGCGAGATGATCGTCTTCTCCGCACACGGCGTCGCCCCGGCCGTCCACGACAACGCGCAGCGGCGCAAGCTGCGCACGATCGACGCCACCTGCCCGCTGGTCACCAAGGTCCACGTCGAGGCGCGCAAGTTCGCCACCGAGGGCTACACGATCGTGCTCATCGGCCACCAGGGCCACGAGGAGGTCGAGGGCACCACCGGCGAGGCCCCCGAGGCGATCGTGCTGGTGCAGACCGCCGAGGACGTCGACACGCTGGAGGTCGCCGATCCCAGCAAGGTCGCCTACATCACCCAGACCACGCTCTCGGTCGATGAGACGACGGCGATCATCACCCGCCTCAAGGAGAGGTTCCCCGAGATCACCGGGCCGCGCACCGACGACATCTGTTACGCGACCACCAACCGCCAGATGGCCGTCAAGGAACTCGCCGGCCACTGCGACCTGGTCCTGGTCATCGGCTCCACCAACTCCTCCAACTCCAACCGCCTGGTCGAGGTCGCCCGCGAGCTTGGGTGCGCCTCCTACCTGATCGACAACCACCTGCAGGTGGAGGAGGAGTGGCTGGAGGGAGTGGAGACGGTCGGCATCACCTCGGGCGCCTCGGCTCCCGAGGAGCTGGTCGAGCGGCTGGTCGGCTTCTTCGAGGAGCGCGGCGCCGACGACGTCTCGGAGTTGACGACCGTCGAGGAGGACGTGCGCTTCATGCTCCCCAAGAAAATCCGCACCGAGCTCGCCGCCCGGGCCTAGATTGACCCCGCCTTAGCCGGGAACGCCGACGGCGAAGCTGAGCGAGTAGATCGCCAGCTCCGGACCGGGGCGCAGCACCAGCCGGTGGGAGGCGTGAGGACCCTCCGGCGTCAGCTGGTAGAGGCCGGGGGCTTCGACCACAACGGTCTGCAGCACCGAACCGTCGAGATCCACCGCCAACTCGCCCACGCCGTCGAGGCTGGCCCAGGCTCCCGCGGCCTCGAAGGACACCTCCAGCGCCGGCTCCTCCGAGCTCGAGCGCCAGGGCTCGCGCTCCGAGCCGCCGGGCAGCAGCTCGGGGGTCGGCGGGATCACCCCGGCGCCGGGCGCATCGCCGGGGCGCATCGGCTCGACCGGCTCCAGCGGGGACCCGAGCACGTCGCCGAGCTGTTCCTGGATCGCCTCTTCGGTGGCGAGGTAGTCGCCCTCGCCGAAGTGGTACCAGCTGAGGGCGCCTCCCCTGGACCAAAGGAACAACGAGGGCCAGCCGTGGCAGCCGTAGGCGGCCCAGGCAGCCCGCTGCTCGTCGACCACCACGGGGTAGGGGATCTCGAGCCGTTCGACGGCCGTTTCGACCACGGCGGGGTCCTCGCTGAACGGGAAGCGGGCGGTATGCACCCCGAGCACCGTCAGCCCGGCGCCGGCGTAGCGCCGGTGCCAGGCGCCGAGATAGGGGAGGGTGCGCACCGAGTTGAGCTGGGCGAAGTCGAAGAAGTTGACCAGCACCGGCCCGGCGTCGGTGAGGCGCTCCATCGCGGCCTCCTCGCCTCCGATCCACCTGGCGCCCACCGGCAGCGGTGGGGCGGCTATGTCCTGTCGGGGCGGCTTCATCTGCGGCGGGTATTCTCTCTGGCTCAATCAATCCAGGAGAGGAGAGTTGCGTGGCCGACAGCGTCTGGGAGCGAATCGAACAGAGTCGTGAGCGTCATAACGTGCTCCGGCACCCCTTTTACCTGCGCTGGTCTGCGGGCGAGCTGAGCGGCAAGGAGCTGGCCGACTACGCCGGCCAGTACCGGCACGCGACCACCGCGATCGCGCGCCTCTGCGCCGCCGCCGCCGCCCAGGCTCCGGAAGAGAGCCGTGAGGAGCTGCGCCGCCACGCGATCGAAGAGGAACGCCACGTCGGCCTCTGGGACGACTTCGTCGAAGCTGCCGGCGGCAAGATCGGCGCTGAGCCGAC
>JBHEMJ010000098.1:0-3681 GCA_046262655.1 Solirubrobacterales bacterium
CGCGAGGCTGTGGCCCTCGGCACTCCCGTCTACACGATCTTCGCCGGCGAGCTGGGGGCGGTGGACGCGGAGCTGATCGGCAAAGGCCTGTTGCGCCCACTGCAGAGCCCCGCCGAGTTGGAGATCGAACCGCGGCGCACGCACCCGGGAGTGCTCCACCCTCGTGATCCGGGACTGCTGGCCGACGCGGTCGAGGGCGTGGTAGGAGAGAATCGAAAGCGATGAAGCCCGACAGCATCGACGCGCTTCTCGCCTTCATGTTCGCCGGATCGGTCGCCTGGATGCTGGTCCCCGCCGCCGAGTCGATCGCGCGCAAGATCGGAGCCATCGACCAGCCGTCCCCCCGCGGGCTCCACGACGTGCCCACCCCGAAGCTGGGGGGCCTTGCGATCCTGGTTGCCGTGCTGGGCGCTGGTGTGATCTGGCTGCCCTGGAACGACGAAACGCGGGTGATCCTCGGCGGGGCCACCGCGATCACCCTGGTCGGAGTCGTCGACGACGTGCTCGAGCTGCCCGCCCTGCCAAAGCTGGCCGGCCAGGTCGCTTCGGCAATCATCCCGGTCGCCGGGGGCGTCAAGGTTGACACCACGACGCTGCCGTTCGTCGGCGGTTTCGAGCTGGGCTGGGTGGCGGCGCCGCTGACCGTGGTCGGGATCGTCGCGATCATCAACGTGATCAACTTCATCGACGGGGTCGACGGGCTCGCCTCGGGCGTCTGCGCGATCTCGGCGGCGGCCCTGTCGGTGATCGCCTTGTCGCTGGACCGCACCGAGGCGGGGGTGCTGGCGGCATTCACCGCGGGCGCCTCGCTTGGCTTCCTGCGCCACGGCTTCCCGCCCGCGTCGAGCTTCATGGGCGACACCGGCTCGAACCTGCTCGGCTATCTGCTGGCGGTGACAGCGGTGCAGGGCTCGCTGAAGACCAATGCCGTGCTCGCTCTGGCTCTGCCCCTGCTCGTGCTCGCTGTGCCGATCCTCGATACCGGCTTCGTCGTCGCCAAGCGCATTCGCTACCGCAAGCCGATCTACGAGGCGGACCGCTGGCATTTCCACCACCGTCTCGCCAACATCGGCTTTTCGCCCCACCGGACGCTGGCGTACCTCTATGGCTGGACTTTGATCCTGGCCGGGCTCGCCCTGGCGCTGCGCTTCGTTCCCTACAGCGACAACCATGGGCGCTTCGACGTCTTCTGGACGGCGGTGATGGCCCTTTGCCTGCTGATCGCGCTGGTCGCCAGCGTGTACGCCGCCGCCGGTCTCGAGATCCTCAAACTTCGCCGCCAGCGCCTGCGCCAGTACTTCGGCCGCCGCGGCGGGCCGCCACCCTCGGTCGGCCCCGAAACCGAAGAAGAGGTCGACGAAGAGGTCGCCGAGGAGCTCGAAACCGGCAGCTTCGAGGCGATACCGAAGCCGCCGCCGGAACCGCCGCGCCCGGCCCCGGGGCCGTTTGATCGCAGCGGCCGGCCTTAGCCGATCGGATATGCTCGCCAGCCTTTGACCGGATTCGATTCGGCTTGAACACCGCTGCCATAGACACTTCAGAAATGCCGCTGCTGCGCCACGTCGACCTGCTTTTACTGGCGGCCGCGGCCGTGGTGTTCATCGCGGCGGATCTGCCGATGCTCGGTTTTGCTGTCGCCACCGGAGCCTGGCTGGCCTCGAAGGGCGTCCAGTTTCTCGCCGACCGCAGGATCGCCGCCTCGATCGCGCGCGGTGAGCGGCGCAACGCCATCGGCGTAACCGCCGCCGCCGGCCTCGGGCGGGTGTGGCTGATCGCCCTGGCTGTGTTGCTGGTCGGGCTGCACGACCGTGACGCCGGCCTCGCCGCCGCGATCCTATCGGCGGTGCTCTTCACGACCTACATGCTGACCAGGCTGGTGATTGAGATGTCCGGCACCGAGGAGGGGCGAGGCAGATGAAACGCTGGCAGAAGGTGGTTCTCGTCTTCGTCCTCTACCTGGCCGTGTCGGTGGCCTTAGTGGTGATCTTCGGCAACAACGGCAAGAACGACGCATTCAAGCCCCAGAACGAGTTCATGCTTCAAAACTGGGTGCAGCTGAAGATCTTCGGCATCGACATGAGCATCACCAAGGCGGTCTTCTATCTGCTTCTGGCCAGCGCCTTCACGATCATCACGATGGTCTGGATCGCGCGACGCATGCACCAGAAGCCGAACCGAACCCAGACCGCGGTCGAGCTCGCCTACGACCTGACCAAGAACAACATCACCGGCGGCAACCTGAGTGGCGAGCTGGCGCTGCGCTGGTTCCCCTTCATCGCCACCCTGTTCTTCTTCATCTGGTTCTCGAACATGATCGGCTACTTCCCTCTGCCGACCAACACCGAGCACACCTTTGACCTCTTCGGGCTCAGCATCCCCAGCTTTGCGCTCTATGCCGCGACCGCGAACATTTCGATTCCGCTGGCGCTGACGCTCGTGGTTTGGGTTTCCTACCACGTCGAGGGGATCAGGGCCAAGGGCCTCTTCCCCTACCTGAAGAGCTGGCTGCCGGCGGGCATCGAGGACATGCCGTTGGCGTTCAAGGCCTTCGTCTTCGCGATCGAGTCGATTTCCCACTTCGTGCGGCTGATCAGCCTCTCGGTGCGTTTGTTTGCCAACATTCTTGCCGGGCACCTGTTGCTGTTGTTCATGGGGGGTGGCCTGGCGGTGTTGCTTGGCCTGACCGCCCTGGGCGCCGTGACCTTCCCGATGGCCTTCGTTTTCTTCGTCTTCGAGGTGGGCCTTGTGGCGACGCTGCAGGCCTTCATCTTCTCCACTCTGACCTCGATATACATCGGCGGAGCCGTCGCCGAAACTCACTAGAAAGAGAAAAGGAGCTGCAAATGGATTTCTTGATTCCGATCGCCCAGGCTGCGTCGCAAGGTGTCACCGATACCGGTGTCAGCGACGCCGGCAAGGCGATTGCCCTCGGGGTCGGCGCCGGCCTCGGGTCGATCGGCGCCGGCATCGGCGTCGGGTTCATCTTCGGCAAGGAGATCGAATCGGTCGCCCGTCAGCCCGAGATGAAGGACGAGCTGCAGAGCATCCGCTGGCTCGGCTTCGCCCTGACCGAGGCGGTCGCCTTCTACACATTCATCTTCGGCCTTATCGCCTTCTTTCTCTAGAGATGACTGGGCCGTTGCTCGCGCTTGCTCAACTCGCCCCGCTCGCCGCCGAGGCGGCGCCGAAGGACGAGGGCGGCAGCTTCCTGGTATCGCCGGGCCTCGGCCTGATGATCTGGACGCTGCTCATTTTCCTGTTCACGATGCAGGTGCTCCGCAAGCTGGCCTTCCCGAGGATTCAGGAGGCGCTCGACAAGCGCGCCAAGGCGATCGCCGAGAACATCGAGGCATCCGAGCATCAGCGCCAGGAGGCGGACAAACTCCTGCAGGAGTACCGGGCCCGGCTGCAGGAGGCCCGCGAGCAGGCTGAGGACATCATGGCCCGTGCGCGAAAGGCGGGGGAGAGCGCTAAGACCGAGGCCACCGAGGAGGGCCGCGAGAAGCGCGAGGAACTGCTCGCCGCGGCCAAGCGGGACATCGAGGCGGAGACGCGCCGCTCGCTGGAGCAGATCCGCAAGGAGGTCGCCAACCTCACCGTGCTCGCGACCGAGAAGGTGACCCGCAAGTCACTCGACGACTCCGACCACAAGCGCCTCGTCGAAGAGGCCCTCGCCGAGGT
>JBHEMJ010000099.1:0-5989 GCA_046262655.1 Solirubrobacterales bacterium
AGGCGCCCAGCAGTGCCCCGGTTTTGGCGAGCGCCTGGTTCAGCGAGGGCCCGTCGGTTTCTCTCAGCACCGGCGCTGCCGCGCGGAAGGCGAGCGGGACCGAGGCGAAGCCGAGCATCGCCCACCAGGGTCCGGCGTCGAGCGCCAGCGTCACCGGCAGGGCGAGGGAGGCGAGCGCCACCAGCCCGACATAGGCCCGACGCGTGCTGTTGCGCCCGATCCGCACCGCGAGGGTGTTCTTGCCGGCCCGGCGGTCGGTATCGATGTCACGGACGTTGTTTACGACGAGGATCGCCGTGGCGAGGGCGCCGACCGCGATCGAGAGACCGAATGGGAGCAGGTCAAGCTGCTCGACCTGGACGTAGTAGGAGCCGTTGACGGCGACCAGGCCGAAGAAGATGAAGACGAAGGGCTCGCCGAGCCCGGCGTAGCCGTAGGGCCGTGGGCCGCCGGTGTAGAGGACGCCGGCGGCGATCGAGAGGATGCCGACGGCGATGATCAGCGGGCCGGCGACGGTCGCGAGGTAGATGCCGCAAGCTACCGAGACGGCAAAAGCGAGATAGGCGGCGACCAGCACCCGGCGAGGCGCGACCAGCCCCGCCGAGGTCACCCGCACCGGACCGAGGCGGTCGACGCTGTCGGCGCCACGCTTGGCGTCGGAGTAGTCGTTGGCCAGGTTGGTGCCGATCTGAATGAATACGCTGCCGACCAAGGCGGCGATAAAGGCGGCGATACGGACGTCATTCGTCTCGAAGACGGCGGCGGCGGTCCCCACCAAGACCGGCGCGATCGCGGCCGGCAGGGTCCGCGGCCGCGAGGCCATCAGCCAAATCCTCATATCAACCGCCGGCGCCACCGCGCTGGGCTTCTTGTCACGGGCGCTTGGGGAACTTGGAGAAGTCGGGCTTCTTGCCGAAGGAGTCGCGGCCGGCCTGGCCCTCCTCACTCATATAGAAGAGCAGGGTCGCGTCGTGGGAGAGCTGCTGGATGCCGGTGAGTCCGTCCTCGGTGGCGTTGAAGCTCGATTTGAGCAGGCGCAGCGAGAGGGGGGAGAGGGCGTTCATCTCGCGGCACCAGGCGACGGTCTCGCGCTCGAGCTCCGCCAGAGGTACCACGGTGTTGACCAGCCCCATCTCGTCGGCCTCCTCGGCGTCGTAGAGGCGGCAGAGGAACCAGATCTCCTTGGCCTTCTTGATGCCGACGTTGTTGGCGAGCAGGCTGGCGCCGAAGCCACCGTCGAAGCTGCCCACCCGCGGGCCGGTCTGGCCGAAGACCGCGTTGTCGGCGGCAATGGTCAGATCGCAGACCAGGTGCAGGATGTGGCCGCCGCCGACCGCGTAGCCGGCGACCATCGCCACGACCGGCTTCGGCGTGCGGCGGATCTGCACGTGCAGATCGCCGACGTCGAGACGCCCGACGCCCTGCCTGGCCACCTCGTCGTCACCGATGTAGCCGTCGTCGCCGCGAATCCGCTGGTCGCCACCCGAGCAAAAGGCCTCATTGCCGGCGCCGGTGAAGATGATCGCGCCCACCTCGAGATCGTCGCGCGCCATCTCGAAGGCATGACGTAGTTCGCCCAGTGTCTGCGGGCGGAACGCGTTATGGACCTCGGGCCGGTTGATGCTGATCTTGGCGATCCCTTCGGCCTTCTCGTAGAGGATGTCGGAGTATTCGCCCACGACCGACCACTCGATCGGTGCGTAGAGCTCTTCGCGCGGTGGCGCGTCCTTGTGCGGAGTCGGCACGACCGGGATTATCTAGCAATGGCGTATGAGAACTGGGTGGCCCGCCGCGCCGGGGAGCTTCCGGACCGTATTGCCCTCCTCACCGATGAAGGCTCGCTGACCTACCGGGAGCTCGCGCAGGAGGCCGCGGTGGCCGCCGAGGCCCTCAAGGCGCAAGGGGTGGGGCCCGGCGACACCGTGCCGATCGAGATCGCTGCCGGAGCCGAGTACGTCGTTCGCCTGCACGCACTGACCGGGCTCGGCGCGACCGCCTTCCCCCTCGACCCACGGCTCACCGGTGGCGAGCGCGCTGCAGCCCTCGACGAAAGCGGGACGGCGGCGAATGCCCATACCCGCCTATTGACCAGCGGCAGCGCCGGCCGGCCCAAAGCGATCGGTCTGACCCATGCCAACCATTACTGGTCGGCGGTCGGCTCGGCCCTCAATCTCGGCGTCGAGCCCGATGACCGCTGGCTCTGCTGCCTGCCGGTGTTCCACGTCTCGGGGCTGACCATCCTGATGCGCTCCGCGATCTATGGGACAGCGGCGGTCGTCCATGACGGCTTCGATACGGATCGCGTCGCCGCGGAGCTCGAGTCCGGTGAGATCACGCTGGTCTCGCTGGTCGCCACCCAGCTGGCCCGCCTGCTCGACGCGGGCGCCGATGTCGCCGCGCCACGAGTCCTGGTGCTCGGCGGCGGTCCGCTGCCCGGCGATCTGCTCGAGGAGGCGCTGGGCCGCGGGGCGACCGTCGTCCAAACCTACGGGATGACCGAGACCTGCTCCCAGGTCGCCACCCTGGCCCCATCCAACGCCCGCGGCAAGTCGGGCTCCGCCGGGCGGCCGCTGTTGAGCGCGAACATCCACATCGACGACGGCGAGATCCTCATTCAGGGCCCCACCGTTGCCCCGGGCACCGCAGCCGAAGATGGCTGGCTGCACACCGGCGACCTCGGGCGCTTCGACGAGGAGGGCTGTCTATGGGTGACGGGGCGCCGGACCGAGACCATAATCAGCGGCGGCGAGAAGGTGATGCCGGCCGAGGTCGAAGAGGTGCTGCGCCGCCACCCGGCAATCGTTGACGCGGCGGTGGTCGGCCGGCCAGACCCCGAATGGCAGGAGGCGGTGACCGCGGTGATCGTGCTCGAGAGCGGACAGCGGCCCTCCGACGAAGAGCTACGGGCCCACTGCGCCGCTTCCCTGGCCGCATTCAAGGTGCCGAAGCGCTTTGAGGTCGCCGATCTGCTGCCCCGCACCCCGGCGGGCAAGCTGCAACGCCACAGACTCGGCAGCTAGCATCCCGCGCCCCGATGGCCGCCGATGATCCTGTCCTCCACGAAGACGACGCCGACCTCTCCCATCTGGATGGGAAGACCGTCGCCATCCTCGGTTACGGGTCACAGGGGCACGCCCACGCGCTCAATCTCAAGGACTCCGGCGTCAAGGTCGTGGTCGGGTTGCGCCCCGATTCCAGCTCGCGTCCCAAAGCCGAGGAGCACGGCCTCGAGGTAATGGACATCGCCGACGCGGCCAGTGCCGGTGACGTGGTGATGATCCTGCTTCCCGATGAGCGCCAGGCCGACATCTGGAACCAGGAGATCAACGACGGGATCGCCCCGGGCAACCTGTTGATGTTCGCCCACGGCTTCGCCATCCATTTCGGCCAGATCGAGCCGCCCCCCGGCGTCGATGTCGGCATGGTCGCCCCCAAGGGGCCCGGCCATCTCGTCCGCCGCGAGTATCAGGCCGGGCGGGGCGTACCCGCCCTGTTCGCCGTCCACGCTGATGAGAGCGGGACGGCGGAGGACACGGTGCTGGCCTATGCCAAGGGCATCGGCGGCACTCGCACCGGCGTCATCAAGACCACCTTCAAGGACGAGTGCGAGACGGATCTGTTCGGCGAGCAGTCGGTGCTCTGCGGCGGTGCCACCGAGTTGGTCCGCGCCGGCTACGACACGCTCGTCGACGCCGGCTATGACCCGCGCCTCGCGTACTTCGAGTGCCTGCACGAGCTGAAGCTGATCGTCGATCTGATGTACGAGAAGGGGATCCAGGGCATGCGCTACTCGATTTCCAACACGGCCGAGTACGGCGACATGACCAGGGGGCCGCGCGTGATCGGCGAGGAAACCCGCGCCGCGATGAAACAGATACTCGCCGACATCCAGTCCGGGGAATTCGCCAAGGAGTGGATCGCCGAAAACAAGGCCGGCCACGAGAACTTCGATCGCATGCGCGAGGAAGCCGCCAACGCACCCGTCGAGAAGGTCGGCAAGGACCTGCGGGGCATGATGCCCTGGATCGACACCGAGTTCTCGGACTAAGGGGCCTGGCGGGGAAGCGCTACACCTTGGTCCTGGTGTCGGCGATCTGGCCGGCGGGGACGACCGCGCTGTCGTCGGAGAACGGGGGGTAATCCTCGGTCAGCAGCAGCATGTAGGCAGCTGCCTTGGTCTGGTAGGCGAGCGAACCGTGCAGGGGCTTGACCAGCCCCTCGGGCATCTTGCCCGTGAACAGGATCGCGAACCAGGCGATGACGGTGACCACGAACCCGATGATCTGCTGGACGTAGTTGAGCAGGAACACCGGGATGCCCACCAGCAGGCGGAAGAACGTCTTGGCGCGGCTGTAGTGGCCGAGCGGCTCGGCGACACCGACGCGCACCGGGTAGCCGGCGTCATCGTCGCCGTTCAGAGGAGGCATCTCGTCGGTGGCCAGGTAGACGTAGGAGTTCATGCGGGCGGTCATGCGCAGCGCCTTGACGTTGAAGTCATAGAGGCCCTGCGGGTAGCGGCCTGTGAAGACGATCGCAAACCAGGCGATCAGCGCCGCGATCGCCGCCCCGAGGCCGAAGAAGAACGCCACGATCAGGGCTGGTATGGCGAAGATGTAGCGGAAAAAGGTCGACAGCCGGTTGCGTCCCTCGACCGGGATCTGGGCTGCGTAGGTGACTGGATACATATAGGTCTTCCTCCAGGGTTTCGGGTGGGAGTCTCGGCTAGCCCGCCCGCTTTCCCCCGGGACCGGACCGCAAGCAGGCTATCGGGGGGACCAAACGGAGCTTCGGTCGGCGCCGCCACTAACCTTGGCGCCCGATGCTCCTCGACCTCCACAATCGATGACCACCACCGCGGTTCGTATTCCCAGCAGCCTCAAACCCGCCGACGGGAGGTTCGGCTGCGGTCCTTCGAAGATCCGCCCCGAGGCCCTTGCCGGCCTCGCGCGGCAGGACGAGCTGATCGGGACATCGCACCGCCAGAAGCCGGTCCGGGATCTCGTAGCGCGCGTGCGGGGCGGGGTCTCGGAGCTCTTCGAAGCTCCCGACGGCTACGAGGTCTCCCTCGGGAATGGAGGCACGACGGCCTTCTGGGAGGCAGCGGCCGCGTGGTTGGTGCGCCGGCGGGCGCTGCACCTCGTCTATGGCGAGTTCACCTCCAAGTTCGCCAGATCGACTTCGGCAGCGCCGTTTCTGCAGCAACCGATCGTCATCGAGGCAGAGCCCGGACAGGCGCCGACACCCACCGGCGATCCCGCCGCGGACGTGCTCGCATGGGCGCATAACGAGACCTCGACCGGAGTCATGGTCGAGATCAAGCGGCCCACCGACGCGGGGGACGCGCTGGTTCTAATCGACGGTACCTCGGGCGCCGGCGGCCTGCCCGTCGATGCGAGCCAAGCCGACGCTTATTACTTCGCCCCTCAGAAGGCGTTTGGCTCCGACGGAGGCCTTTGGCTGGCGCTGTTCAGTCCCGCCGCGATCGAGAGGATCGAAGAGCTCGACGATGCGGGCGATCGCTGGCAGCCGGCGTTCCTCTCGCTGAAGCTCGCCCTCGAGAATTCGCGCCGGGAGCAGACATACAACACGCCGGCCCTGGCGACCCTATTTCTCCTCGCCGACCAGATCGAGTGGATGCTCGAGGGCGGCGGCCTGGACTTCACCGTGGGCCGGTCTGGTGCCTCGTCGTCGCACCTCTACGGCTGGGCCGAGCGCTCCCCGTTCGCGACGCCGTTCGTCGCCGACCCAGCCCAGCGCTCGCTGGTCGTCGGCACGATCGACTTCGATCAGGCGATCGACGCATCCGCGATCGCCGCCACGCTGCGTGCCAACGGGATCGTTGACGTCGAGCCTTATCGGAAGCTGGGTCGCAACCAGCTTCGAGTCGGCATGTTCCCCGCGGTGGACCCCGCCGACGTGGAGGCACTGACGGCCTGCATCGACTGGGTTGTGGAAAACGACTCCCAGGTTGTCGGTGCTTCTTCGTGAA
>JBHEMJ010000100.1:0-4838 GCA_046262655.1 Solirubrobacterales bacterium
CTCCCGAGGCGATTCTCGCCAGCGAGTCGCGGGTGATCTCCTCGCCGAGGCCGGAGGCGATCATCACCGCCGGGTGTCCTCCGTCGGCGAGGCGCTTCCACTGGTCGGCCATCAGCGCGATCAGCGGGCTGACCACGATCGTCAGCTCCTCGGAGGCCAGGCCGGGCAACTGGTAGCAGAGGCTCTTGCCCCCGCCGGTCGGCATCACGATCAACGAGTCGCGCCCGGCGAGGGCCGCCGCGACCGCCTGGCGCTGGCCGGGGCGGAAGGCTGCATAGCCCAGATGGGCGAGCAGTGAATCGGGGTCGCGAGGGCCGTGGTAGGCACGGAAGGGCCGCTGTGGGGCCTCCACGTCCTCGATCCCCTGCAGCGCCAGCAGCGCCTCGGAGTCCTCGGGGCCGGCGGTGAAACTCATCTGGCCGGCAGAGTCGCTCACCCGCTGAAGGTACCGTGAGCACGGATGGCAAAAAGAAAGAAGCCGAGGCGAAACAAAGACAAGCCCGTAACGGAGGGCTATCGAGGCGCTGAGGGCGGAGTGCTGGCTCTGCGGACCGAGCTCAGCTCACGGACGATCTCGAAGATCGGGGAAGCGCCTGCCTCCCACGCCGCTTCTCTCGACGACGCCTGGCGGCGTCGCAGCGAGTTGCTCTTCGAGCGCCTCGTGGTGAGCTGGGAGATCGCCGGGCTCGAGCCGATGACCGACCAGCAGATGCTTCTCGGCCGCTACCGCCTGGCCAGCGCTGAGGAGCAGCGCTGGGTGCGTGAGACGATCGAGGCCCACCTGCGTCGCTTCATCCCGGAGCTGGCCGGCGGCTGAGCCGCTTCGGCCCCGCCAGCTTGGGTTCAGTCACGACCAGCTCGTGCGGGAGGGCCAGCCGAGCTGGAATTCGAGCGGCCTCTCGCGGATGCCGGCGGCGCGTGAGCTTGGGCCACCGACTGGCCGAATGCCGGACCGGGGCGGGCCCCGGCCTGGGCGCCGGATGCTCCTGCGAGCCCGACGGGATCGAAATGGGCGGCCCGCTTGGAAGTACCCCGAGCAGCATGCCTGGCGGCCTCGGCGCTCCGCTTCGCGCCACGGGTCTGCCCGGCCGCGGTCGCCGCCCTGGAGCTGACGAGCGAGCCTTTCGGGCGCGGAGCTGCGGTTGAATTGGCAATCTTCTCCTGGCTGTGGGCCGTGCCGCCGGGCAGCGGTGGGTTGATCGCACCGGTTAGGCTCGCCGCCCCGACCGCAACCGTCGCCGTGGCGATCACCGCGGCGCCGGATTTGACCGCAGCCGAGGTGGCCAGCGCCTTCCCGCTTCCGCCTCCCAGCAGGCTCAGCAGGCCGCCTCCGCCCCCGGTCCCGCTGTGGCCGGCACCGAGGATCTGGTGCAGCAAGCCGGCCGCCGCGGCAGCCGGCAGGGGAGGCGCCAGCGCTGCCAGACTCGCCTGGCGCTGGCCGATGCCGGCGCGGAAGTCCTGGCACCCGAGGCACCCGCGGATATGGGCGCGCAGCTTCCGGCCTCGCATGACCCGGCCATCGGCCGCCGAGATTGCCTCACGAACCTCGCTACAGGCTGTCTGTCGCCCCTCAGCCATTTCGTGCAAGGCCGTCCTGGTCTCGTAGACCGTCTGCCGGGCCGCTGCCTCCGAGGTTTCCAAGGCGGCCGCGATCTCCGCGTAGGCCATACCGCTCAGCTCGCGCATCACCAGCGCGCCGCGCTGCCGCTCGGGCAACGAGGAGAGGTCGTTGACGAGGTCGCGCAATCGCTCTCGTGTCTCGATCTGATCGTCGAGGCCTGAAACCGAGATTTGGTCCTCGGCCTCGGCCTCCGCCAGGGGCTGGCGCTGCCGCAGCAAACTGATCGCCTCGTTGTGGGCGATCCGGTAAAGCCACGGCCTCAGGGCTATCTTCCGCCGATCGCCGGGCAGCGCCCCCAGCACGCGGAGCATCGTGTTCTGAACCGCGTCCCGGGCCTCCTCGTCGTCGCGCAGCAGCGCGCGGCAGTAGCGGTACAGCTCTTGGTGGTAGCGCTGGAAGATCGCCGTGAAGGCGCGCTCCTCTCCGCCTGCGGCAGCGCGGGCGAGGCGGTCGTCCGTGAGCAGGCGCAGCGCTCCCGCCTTGGGGAGGCCGCTGCTCGAAAGCGCTGCTTCGGTCATTGAGAATCATTATGGGGCACGGGCAGCCGGATTCGACTGGGTAGTCGGCTGCCTCTCCTTCCATAACGCGCTCCGGGACGATTCGTCAGGTGGCTGTTCGTCCAATTCGTCGCAGATAGCCGCTGACATTCCGCTCATGAGGCCGTTTTCTAAAAAGAGGCGCGCCCCGCGCGCCATCTCGAAAACCCATGACTTCGTCGTCCCCGACCAAGCTGCTTCACGACCCGACCGGCTCAGATGGACGGGTGGTCGCCCCTTCGTCGGTTGGGCCGCGCCCGCGGGTCCACGGCAAGTTCATCTACGTCGGCGACCAGAAGCTCTACCTCCGGGGTGTCACCTATGGAACCTTCCGCCCCGATGTAGAGGGCGGCGAGTACGGCGACGCGGAAACCGTCGAGCGGGACTTCGAGCGGATGGCGGCCGCCGGTGTGAACGCGGTGCGGACCTACACCGTGCCGCCGGGGTGGCTGCTCGACGCGGCCCAGCGCCACCGGCTGCTGGTGATGGTCGGGCTGCCATGGGAGCAGCACGTCACCTTTCTCGATGAGCGTCAGCGGATGCGCTCGATCGAGGCCCGGGTCCGCGAGGGCGTCAGAGCCTGCGCCGGCCATCCCGCCGTCCTGTGTTACGTGATCGGCAACGAGATACCGGCGCCGATCGTGCGCTGGCATGGGCGTCACCGGGTCGAGGCCTTCCTGCGGCGGCTCTACAAGGCCGCCAAGTCTGAGGACCCCGGGGCCCTGGTCACCTACGTCAATTATCCGACAACCGAATACCTGCAGCTTCCCTTTCTCGACTTCGTCTGCTTCAACGTCTTCCTCGAGCGGCGCGAGCGCCTCGAGTCATATCTGGCCCGGCTGCAGAACCTGAGCGAGGACAGACCGCTGGTGATGACCGAGATCGGCCTCGACAGCCGCCGCAACGGCGAAGCCGAGCAGGCCAGAACCCTGAGCTGGCAGGTTTCGGCGGCCTTCGCCGGCGGCTGCGCCGGGACGTTCGTGTTCTCCTGGACCGACGAGTGGCACCGGGGCGGGTTCGACGTCGAGGATTGGGACTTCGGCCTCACCGACCGCGAGCGCCAACCGAAGCCCGCCTTGAGCGCGGTTCAGCAGGCTTTTGAGAATGTCCCGTTCCCGCCGATGACCGACTGGCCGAGTGTCTCGGTGATCCTCTGCAGCTACAACGGCGGCGCCACGATCGGGGAGTCCCTGAAGGCAGTCGGTGAGCTCCGCTATCCCGACTACGAGGTGATCGTCGTCGACGACGGCTCCACCGATGCGACCTCCGCCATCGCCGCCGAACACGACTGCCGCCTGATCAGCACCGACAACCAGGGCCTCGCTGCGGCCCGCAACGTCGGGCTCGATGCCGCCGGGGGAGAAATCGTGGCCTTCATCGATGACGACGCCGCGCCCGATGCGGACTGGCTGACCTTTCTGGCGCACAGCTTCATCACCACCGACAACGCCGGGGTGGGCGGTCCCAATCTCGCCGTCGCCGAAGACGGGCCGGTGGCCCAATGCGTCGCCCATGCCCCCGGCGGGGCGACCCACGTGCTGCTCTCGGACGACGAGGCCGAGCACATTCCCGGCTGCAACATGGCCTTCCGCCGCGCGGCGCTTGAGGAGATCGGCGGCTTCGACCGGCGCTTCGTGGTCGCCGGCGACGACGTCGACGTCTGCTGGCGGCTGCACGCGCGGGGCCTCAGGCTTGGCTTCAATCCCGCTGCGGTCGTCTGGCATCACCGGCGCCCCTCGGTGCGCCGCTACTGGAAGCAGCAACGCTCCTATGGCAAGGCGGAGGCGGACCTGGAGCGAAAGTGGCCCGAGAAATACACCACCGGCGGGCACGTGACATGGCGGGGCCGCCTCTATGGCGACGGGTTCGCGCGCCGCGCCGCGCCGCGCCGCTGGCGGATCTACTACGGGACCTGGGGAAGCGGCCTGTTCCAGTCGATCTATCACCCGGCCGGGCGGATGTCGGAGTTGATGCCGTTGCTGCCGGAGTGGTATCTGGTGATTGCCGCCTTGGCTCTCCTGTCGGGGATCGGCCTTGCCTGGACGCCGCTGCTCGCCGCCCTGCCCCTGCTGGTCATCGCGGTCGGGGGCGCACTGTTCCAGGCTCTGCTGAGCTCGCTGAAGCCGAGCTCGGTCGGCTCGAACGGCTCACGGACAAGCGAGGCCGGCCTGCGCGCGCTGACGGCGGTCCTCTATCTGTTGCAGCCGCTGGCGCGGCTCCTCGGTCGCATCGGGGGAGGGCTCACGCCCTGGCGCCGTCGCGGGGCGGCCGGTCTCTCGATGCCCATTCCGCGCTCGCTCGAGGTCTGGAGCGAGCAGTGGAGTCCGGTGGAGGACCGCCTCGAGTCGATTGAGCGGACGGTTCGAAGCGCCGGCGCGGCTGTGATCAGGGGCAGTGACTGGGATCGCTGGGACCTCGAGGTGCATGGAGGACCGCTCGGGGCCACCCGGTTGCGTGCCGCGGTGGAGGAGCATGGCGGCGGCCGGCAACTGGCCCGCTTCCGGCTGTGGCCCAAGATCTCTACCAGCGGCATCCTCATCACCTTGTCCCTGTTCGCCCTGGTGGGCGCAGCGGCGGCGTCGGGCGCCTGGCTGGCGGCCGCGATCTTTGGCTTGATCACGGTGGCGCTGGTGGCGCAAGAGTTACGGGAGTGCGCGGCAGGGATGGCGAGCGCCGTGCAG
>JBHEMJ010000101.1:0-11950 GCA_046262655.1 Solirubrobacterales bacterium
GCGCTCCTCGAAGCGGTCGATGCCCTGCAGGACCCCGAGCCAGGTCTCCTGCACGACCTCCTCAGCGGCCGCCCGGTCCCTGACGTGGAGGCGGGCGATACCCAGCAGCGAGTTCCCGTAGCGCTCGACGAGCTCGACGAAGGCGGCCTCCTCGCCGGCACGCAGGCGGGCCACCAGTTCTGAGTCCCCCGGCGGCGAAGTCGGTTGGGCGGCCATCGAGCCGACATACTCGCGGACACGGCGGCCACCCGGCGGCCACGGCTGACAGATCGCGAAAGCGCTCATGTCGATCAGTCGCCCGACAGGCGCTCGCCGTTACACGGCGGCCACGCGACGTAACGAATCGCCGCGAGCTGGGACGATGGCGCGATGGGAAGCCAGCCACTGGAACCGCTGGGACCGGAGTTCATTACCACCCGTGAGGCGCTCCACCGGGTGGCCGAGCAGTTGATCGCCCCCGCCCGCAAGCCAGACAATGAGATCGCCCTCAAGGCAACCCCGGGTGGTTTCGGCACTCCGGTCTTCGAGTTCCGGGGCAACCAGTGCCAGGTGCGGGTGCAGGGCGCCGAACTCGTCGCCCGTCGCGGCGAGGGGGAGAAGCGCGCGCCGATCACCACCCTGGCGGCCGGGGCCGAGCTGATCGGCCACGATCTGTTCACTGGTGGCCCGCCGGCCGACACCGAACTGCTGCGTGTCGATGCCCACTCCGCGGAGCAGCTCGGCGGCTGGTTCGGGCTCGGCGGCGCCGTGCTCGGCGAGTTGCGCGCCGGATGGGGCGCCGACGATCCCAGTCAGGTCAATCTCTGGCCCGAGCACTTCGACATCGCGATCGAGGCGGGCTCGGAGGGCGCCGGCGCCCGCGCCAACTACGGCTTCTCACCCGGCGACGCCGAGCACCATGAGCCCTACGTATACGTCGGCCCCTGGAACGAGGTCTCCGGCGAGCTGTGGAACGCAAAAGGCTTCAACGGGGCGGAGCTCTCCTACTCTGAGCTGGCTCCCAGCCCCGATCCCCGGATGGTCGCGCTGGAGTTCTGCCGAGCCCGCAAGGACACCCTGATCTAGCCTTTGGCCCCGTGCCGGGGCTATCTGTCGTCATCGTCACCTTCAACAGCGCCGCCGACATCGCGCGCGCGCTGCCGCCACTCGTCGCCCAACTCGGGGAGGGCGACGAGTTGGTCGTGGTCGACAATGGCTCCGGCGACCGCACCGCCGAGATCGTCGCCGGGCTGGCTCCGGCGGCGACCCTGATCCGCGCCGATCACAACGAGGGATACGCGGCGGCCTGCAACCGCGGCGCCGCAGCCGCCTCTCGGGAGCTGCTGCTGTTGCTGAACCCCGACACCGAGGTGGGGCCGGGCTTCGCCAAGGCGATCTGCCGCCCCGCGGCCGAGGGACGCTGGGCGGCCTGGATGGGGCTGGCGACGCGCGGCGGCGGCGAGCTGATCAACACCCAGGGCAACGTCGTTCACTTCACCGGCTTCAGCTGGGCCGGGGGTGACGGAAGACCGGTCGCCGAGGCGCCGGATCGGCCAGTCGAGGTCGCCTGTCTCTCCGGTGTCTGCCTGGCGATCCCGCGGACGACATGGCAGCGTCTCGGCGGCTTTCCTGAAGAGTTCTTCAGCTACCACGAGGACACCGACCTCTCGATGCGTCTGCGACTCGAGGGAGGGCTGCTCGGCCTCGAGCCGGGGGCGCGGGTCGAACACCACTACGCCTTCGCCAAGCCCGGCAAGCAGAAGTGGCGCCACCTCGAGCGCAACCGGTGGGCAAATGTGTTGCGCGACTATCCCGGGGCTCTACTGGCCCTGGTGATGCCGGCGATGCTCGCCACAGAGCTGGCCCTGCTGGCGGTCTCGCTGGCCGGCGGCTGGCTGACGGCCAAGCTGCGCGCCAATCTCGATCTGCTGGGGTGGCTGCCGCGGCTGCTCACCGAGCGCCGCGCGATCCAGGCGCGGCGCAAGATCGGCTCACGCGAGTTTGCCGCCGGGCTGGTGGCCGAGCTCGGCTCCGACTACTTCGGACGTGCCGGCGGAATGGCGGCGCTGCGGTGGGGCCTCCGCGCCTACTGGCGGGTGGTGCTGGCGCTGCTCGGCGCGCGCTCGGGCTCGGGGCCGGGCGATTCGCCGCCGGGTCTGACATCCGTTCCGCTGGAGTCTGTACCCGAGCGCAGCTCCTGATCGAGGCGCGCTGCCTCCTGGGCCAGCAGCTTGTTCTCCTCGGACAGCCGCGAGACGGTGACCGAGAAATGCAACAGCAACAGCAGCACGAAGCCAAAGGCGATCGCGAACAGGGCATTGACGGGCGTCGCGACCCCGACCAGATCGGAGACCCGATCGAGCAGGTTGGCCCAGGCGGATAGGACCAGCAGAACCAGGGCGCTGCCGAGCCACAACAGCGCATAGCGCTCGCTCAGCCGGCGGCGGCGGACCAGCTCGAGCACCACCAGCAACAGCCCCGAGCTGATCACGATCGCCACAACCTGCAGCTTTGGGCTCAACGCTTAACCTTCCACCGCCGGCAGGCCCGGCATCAGTTGTTCGCCGGGAGGTGGCAGCGGCCGCCGGCGAAACAGCCCGACTGCCAGGGCCAGTGTCACTCGCACCATGTAGTAGGCACTCTGGGTGAATCCGATCGAGGACACCCCCGTGTCGCGCTCGCGCATCCGCACCGGGAACTCGTGCAGCTGCAGCTTGTGCGCGTGGAGCATCAGGATCGCCTCGACCTCAGGGTAATCATGGGGGTAGTCGCGGGCGAACAGCTCGATGCCGCGCCGGTTAGTCATCCGAAAGCCCGAGGTCGGGTCGGTGATCTTCTCGCCGAGCATGCTCGAGAGCAGGAAGCGAAAGATCCGGATGCCGGCGCGGCGAGC
The DNA here is from genome assembly GCA_046262655.1 of Solirubrobacterales bacterium. Classification (GTDB taxonomy): domain Bacteria; phylum Actinomycetota; class Thermoleophilia; order Solirubrobacterales; family 70-9; genus JBHEMJ01. Next base: position 2,873 of record JBHEMJ010000101.1, read on the forward strand.
GCGCGGCACCGCGTAGCCCGCCTCTTCGCCGCGAAAGCGGGTGCCGCAGACCATGTCGGCGTCGCCGGAGGTGTGCAGCTTCTCCAGCATCGGTTCCAGGTAGCGGGGGTCGTGCTGGCCGTCGCCGTCGACCTGCACGGCCACGTCGTAGCCGTGGCGCTGGGCGTGCTTGAAGCCGCTCTGCACGGCACCGCCGATGCCGAGGTTGAAGGGGTGGCGGATGACGGTGGCGCCGGCCGCTTCCGCGCGCTCGACGGTGTCGTCGGCGGAGCCGTCGTCGATCACCAGAACGTCGAAGCCGGGCGCGTGGCGCCCGAGCTCGGAGATCACGAACTCCACCGATTCCCCTTCGTTGTATGCCGGCACCATCGCCAACTTCTTCAGGTTCTTCATCAAGCTCCGACGCTGTAGTGGTCAACGTAGCGACCACAAGCCTGGCGCAGTGGGATCTCGCGTGCTTGCTCGGGACGGGCCGCGGTGACGTTGCCGATGTCGGCGCCCTGGTCCACACCGAGCAGCTTCTGTAGGCCCGAGAGGCCGCCCGCGCGGACGGTGACCTGGATCGGGCCGCCGTCGGAGGTGACGGAGCCGAGCGCCCAGAACGGCCCCTGGTCGGTGCGGAAGCGCACCCCGCCGTCGGCGGTCGGGGTCAGCTTGGCATGCAGCCCTGCCGCGTCCACCGTCAGGTCGAGGACCGGGCTGTAGTACTGGATCGAGAGCTGCCAGCGGCCCTTGGGCAGCAGCAGCGGCTGGACGATCCGACCCCCGTTCTCGATCGTCGAGGACGGCGACCAGAAGAGTCGCTTGCCCACCACCGACATCGGCTGCACTCGGGCGGTGTCATAGCCGCGCTTGCGGGCTTCGGCGAGGACCCCGCGCAGCTTTGGGTCGCGGCAATTGAGCACGCTGCCCGGCCGTTCCTCCTCGGGCAGGACCCCGATCAACGGCGTCTTGCCCATTCGTTTCCAGAGGATGAAATCCTTGGTCCGGCCGGCCTCGGTGAAGTTCGGGGGCGGCGCGCTCTTATAGGCGGCTGTGGTGGTGAGCGCATAGTCGAAGCGGTCCAGGGCCCCCGGGACCACCGAGTCGAAGTCGACGGGCAGCCGCTCGAACTTTCCGGCGCGCGGCATGATCAGCTCCTCGGCGAACTTGGCCGGGCTGAATGTGTCGGAGCCGCGCAGGTAGTAGTCGGTGAAGCGGTCGCTGGTCAGCGACAGCACCGTCTTGTCGTTGACCAGGGCTCGGAAGCGGCCCAGCTGTGCAGCCTCATAGTCGCGCGGCGCGACGCGGGCGTCGCGTAGCCCGAGAAAGCTCGAGTAGGCGGCGAGCCCGATGAAGCCGGCCGCGAATGCGAGCCGCAGATACGGGGGGCGCGTCTGCGCGGGGGTCTCGGCCGGTGCCAGCAGCGCCCGCAGCACGATCAGCATCAAAAGCGGCGCGATGATCCCCAGCGCCTTCGCCTGCACGTAGAGGCCGCCCCCGAGCTTGGTTCCCAGGTAGACCAGGGCGAGGCCGGTCAGCCCGGAGAGCAGTGCCAGCTCGCGGCGCCGCACCGCCCAAATCACCCCGGTGATCAGCGCGACGAGCCCGACCGCGCCGAACAGAGCGTAGGCCGTCAGCCCGTGGGTGCCGGTGAGGAAGTCGCCGCTGGGCCAGGTGCCGAGCGCCTCCAGCGGGGAAACGGTTTCGCGCAGGCGGCTGTTGACATCGAAAACGTCGTGGACCGAGGAGCCGAAATCGCGCACCCGCGGCAGCTCGGCGATGCCGATCACCAGCGCCGCCGCCAGTGGGATCACCGCCAGCCTTGCCCCGGTGCGCAGCGCATCCCGCACCTTCTCGCCTTCGCCGCGGCGCACCGCCGCGACCGTCTCGAGAGCCGCCCACGCGAGGCCGATGGCCAGCGCGTAGGCGACGCCCGGGTAGCTGTAGACGGCCAGCATCCCGGCCATCAGGATTCCCAGCGCGACCAGCGCCCCGCGCCTGTTCCCCTCGCCGCGGGAGAGCTGGCGCAGGCCCAGCGTGAACCCGAGCACGAGCAGGGCCATGATCGTTTCCTTGAAGCCGGCGATGCCGAAGGTCGAGACGGCCATGTAGGGCAGTGCGCTCAGCACCCCGGCGACCGTGCGGGGCAGCGCCCGCAGGTCCTTCAGCACCGACATGGTGCTGAGCGCCGTCAGCACCGGCACCGCCAGCAGCAGGCCGAGCAGCGCCGAGAGCGGCTCCATGCCGGTGCCTTTGGAGATCGCCGCCGCCAGGCCGTGGGGGCCGATCGGGTAGCCGTTGCGGATGTTGTGGGGGACGACGCTGGTCGGATCGAGCAGCCACGAGGTGTAGTGAAGGTGCCCGGCGAGGTCGTTGTTGACTCCGATGCCGAGGATGCCGACGTGTCCCGAGGCGGCAAACGGCAGCGACGCGAACACCAGCACCAGCAGGGCCACCGGGCCCCCGACGGCGAGGGCCCCACGGCCCGGAAGGGCTTGCCGGCGGAGAATCGCCAGCGCCGCGACGGCGACGACGGCGATCAGGGCGATGGTCGTCGTGGCCCGGTGGGGGAGTCGGATCGCCAACGAGCAGAGCGCAAGCATGATCGCCAGCCCGACCGAGGGCTCGAGCCAGCTCAGCTCGCGGCCGCCGAGCAGCCGCATCGCGGCGCGGCCGATCAGCAGCGAGGCGGCGCAGATCAGCGCCGCGGCGCCGTAGGTCGCAAGGGTCATCTGAGGCCGATCCTATTCTCTGGCCATCACGCTGGAACACACAGTCCGCAACGCGGTCGACCACTTCATTCCGGTGGTCGAGGCGATCGGCGCCTCGGTGATTGCGGTTGGCGTGGTGGCTGCCGCCATCGTCTACGTCCTCTCCGAACTTCGGGTCCGCCCGGTCGCCTACGAGCACGTGCGGCTGATTCTCGGGCGCTTCCTCGCCCTCGGGCTCGAGTTCCAGCTGGCCGCCGACATCCTGAAGACCGCTGTCTCGCCCACCTGGCTCGATATCGAACAGCTGGCCGCGATCGTCGCCATCCGTACCATCCTCAACTTCTTTCTCGCCAGGGAAGTCGAGGGCGCGGCCGAGATGGAGAAGCGCGGGATGCTGGCGATGCCGGGCGAGATGCCCGGTCCGGCTCGGCCCTCCGAGCGGTGACCCACCCGCGCCTTCCCGTCGAGCTGACCCACGGGGCCGCCGCCGTCCCGCTCGCGATCGGCGCGGCGATCATCACCGTAGGGGCTCTGCTGGCGCTGTTTGCCGGGCGCCGTGCGGGCTCGTCGCTCGCCGAGCACATCTCCCTCGGGCTCGAGTTCCTGCTCGCTGCCGGTCTGTTGCGGCTGGCCAGTGCCGACCAGCTGGCTATGCTCGGCCTGGTCGGGGCGATCATCCTCGCCCGGCGGGCGATCGTGCTCGGGGTCCGCTACGGCGCCCGCGCCTGGGGCTGAGAGGATGAAGACCGCCGGGCTCGAAGCGCTCTCTGAGGAGATCACCGCCTGCCGGCGCTGCCCGCGGCTGGTTGCCTGGCGCGAGGCCGCCGCCGCCGACCCCCCGCGCCGCTACCGCGGCCAGCCCTACTGGGCGCGCCCGGTGCCGGGCTTCGGCGACCCCGCCGCCCGCATTGTCCTGGTCGGCCTGGCGCCCGCCGCTCACGGCGCCAACCGCACCGGGCGCATGTTCACCGGCGACCGCTCCGGCGACTGGCTCTACGGCGCCCTGCACCGGGCGGGGCTCGCCAACCAGCCCACCGCCGTCTCCGCTGACGACGGTCTGCGCCTGCGGGGCGCCTACCTGACGGCGGCCGTGCGCTGCGCGCCGCCCGCCAACAAGCCGACCACCACCGAGCGGGATACCTGCCTGCCCTTCATGGAGAGAGAGATCGCGCTGCTCGCTCAGGCGCGGGTCCTGCTGGCGCTCGGCGCCTTCGGCTGGGGTGCGGCGCTCGCCGCCTGTCGGACCCTCGGCCACCAGATTCCCCGTCCCCGGCCGCGCTTCGGTCACGGTGCCGAAGTCGAGCTCGGCCCTTACGCCCTGCTCGGCAGCTTTCACCCCAGCCAGCAGAACACCTTCACCGGCAAGCTGACCGAGCCGATGCTTGACTCGGTGATCGACCGGGCGAAGTCGCTGGCGGGCCTAAGCTAGGCCCGCGTGTTCCCGCTCAGCCTGCCCAACGCCCTGACCATGCTGCGCATTCTCGCGGTACCCGTGGTGGTGGTCGCGTTGCTCGACGAAACCGCCCACGGTGACACGCTGGCAGCGATCGTCTTTGCGCTGGCCGCCTTCACCGACGGCCTCGACGGCTATATCGCGCGCTCGCGTGACTCGATCACCACCTTCGGAAGGCTGATGGACCCACTCGCCGACAAGTTGCTGGTCACCGCAGCCCTGGTCTCGCTGGTCTCCCTGAACCGGGTCCAGGCCTGGGTGGCGATGGTGATCATCGCCCGTGAGTTCGCGGTCACGGGACTTCGCTCGCTCGCTGCCGAGCAGGGAGTCGTAATCCATGCCAGCTGGCTCGGCAAGGTGAAGACCGTGCTGCAGATCGGCGCCGTGTTCGCCCTGATCGCCTACGACCCCTCGCCTACCTGGGTGGACATCCTCGTCTACGCCGCCGCCGCGATGACCGCGATCAGTGGGGTGGATTACTTCTTCGGCTTCAGGAGAATGCTGGATTCCCAGAGGTCCAAAGAGCCCACCGCGACCGCGCCCTAACCCGCCGCCCCCGCATCGCCTCCGCCTCACTTCGTTGGCTAAGCGGAGGAGCCGGCGGCAGCACAGGGCGCCTCGAGCCACTCGCGCATCGTCATGTGATGCGCAGAGCTCTCGCCGCCAGTCAACTCGGCGCTGATCTCCGAGAGCAGTCCGTAGCGCTCGGCGACCACGTCGTGGCGGTGGATCGTCTCCAGGTTCTTCTGGCGGGCCATCACGAATGCCCCGTCACCGAGCCCGCCAAGCTCGGCGACCACGCGGCGCAGCATCTCCCGCACCACGTCCTCGACGAAGCGGGGCTGGCGGTGGGCCTTCTCGACCACGTGCTGCTCGTCGGAGCGCTTCATCAGCTCGTAGATCTCGCTCGACATCGAGCCCTCGACGATGCGCAGCAGGGTGCGGGCGTCGATCTCGGCGCCGCCGTCCTCGGTTCTCCCTACATATAGGCGCCCAATTCCGCGTTGGTTGTGCGTGGCCACCGGCACCGCCTCCAGGATCTCGTCGATCTGCTCGGGCTCGTAGCCGTGCTGGGCCAGGCGCGCGCGGGCGGCCTCGGCCACCAAACCCTGGGCGCAGGGGCAGGCGGTCATGCCCTGGGCCTCGACGCCGGTCAGCGTGCGGGTGCCTCGGGCGGAGGCGACCGCGGTGCCGAACAGGGTGTAGATCTCCTGCGTGGGCGTGCCCGACACCGGTGCCGGCACCGTCTCGGGGTAGCGAGCGGCGATTCGCACCTCGGCGCGCAGCCCACCCTGTCGCTCGCGGACCCGCTCGGCGATGTGGGCCGCCAGACCCTCCGCGCGCAGCGCCTCGCCGAGCACCACCTCGTCGATCGCCTCGTTGACGACCTCCTCGAAGCGCGACATGTGCACGCCGGCCTGCTCGGGCCCGAGGTCGACCGCCGATTCGAGCTCCGCGAAGAACAGCTGCTCATCGCCGTTGGCCCGGACGCGGATGATCTTCTCGACCCCGGTGATGCCGACCCGGGAGAGGCCGAGGCGGGTTTCGGGGACTCCCGACTGCACGTCGGGCAGGGCGGCGGTTGTAGTCGGCTCGTTCATGAAAAAGAGGGTACGCCGTCACCGCCGGCGGCCACGTCGCCGCTACCTGGAAGCGGGTTTATACTCGTCGCCGCTTGACCGCAGCGAGGACTGGGACTCGCCGCGAACGCAGGAAAGGGGTAGAGGAGTGGCAGCACTTTCTTCGGTGGAGGACCACACATCCGGCTACGGCGAGCCGAAGACGCTGAGGCCGGACCTCGCCCTCGAAGAGCAGAGCCTCGACTCCCTTCGTCTCTACCTGCACTCGATCGGCCAGGTCGACCTGCTCACCGCCGAGCAGGAGGTCGGGCTCGCCAAGCGCATCGAGCGGGGCGACATGGAAGCCAAGCAGCAGATGGTCGAAGCCAACCTGCGCCTGGTCGTCTCCATCGCCAAGGCCTACCAGGGGCGTGGCCTCAGCTTCCTGGACCTGATCCAGGAGGGGTCGCTGGGCCTGATCCGGGGGGTCGAGAAGTTCGACTACCGCCGTGGCTACAAGTTCTCCACCTACGCGACCTGGTGGATCCGCCAGGCGATCAGCCGGGCCCTGGCCGACAAGGGGCGCACGATCCGCATCCCCGTCCACATGGTCGAGAAGATGAACCGGGTGGCGCGCGCCGAGCGCGACCTGGTTCAGCGCCTCGGCCGCCAGCCGGAGCCGGAGATGATCGCCGCCGAGCTCGATTGGCCCGCCGAGGAGGTGCGTGAGATCCAGCGCCATGCCCAGAGCCCGATCTCCCTCGAAAAGCCGATCGGCGAGGACGACGCATCCGAGGTTGCCGACCTGGTCGCCGACGACACCGTCACCTCGCCTTTCGAAACGGCCTTCGAGTCGCTGCAGCGCAAGGACCTGGGCCGCGCCCTCGCCGAGCTCTCACCGCGCGCCCGGGCGGTGCTCGAACTGCGTTACGGGCTGGGCGGCAGCGCGCCACTTACCCTCGAGCAAGCCGGCTCGGCGCTCGGCGTGACCCGCGAGCGGGTCCGCCAGATCGAGAGCAAGGCCCTGGGCCGCCTCGAGCAACTGCCCGAGGCCCAGGCCCTGCGCGACCCGAGCTGAAAGGCTGCCTCCAGCCGGCGGTGCGTCGGGCGGCCGGCTATCTAGAATCCTCCGTCTCCCCCGGGGGAGTGCCCGAGTGGTTAAAGGGGCCTGGCTGTAAACCAGGTGGCTACGCCTACACAGGTTCGAATCCTGTCTCCCCCATTTGTGGCAGCTAAGGTCTGCCCCCCGCCCGGATAGCTCAGTTGGTAGAGCACTTCCATGGTAAGGAAGGGGTCGCCGGTTCGAGTCCGGCTCCGGGCTTGGCTTTACAGGCTTCCGCGCCGCGTTGTCCACTCAACTCCGGGAACGAGAGAGGCTGCCCTCGGTGGCGAGGGCGAGATTCCAAGAAGTCCCGTGGACCAGGGGAGAGCGCGCAGCTAGGAGCGTTAAGAAGCTCGGAGTACTAAGAGATAGGCTGCGGCCACGCAAGCGAGGGGCGACAGAGGAGGATCAAGATGCTTCGAAGCACCTGCAAGGCTGAGCAATTCCCTCGGCGGCGCGCTTTGACCAGGTTCGGATTGGCCGTCTCTCTCGCCGTGCTTTCGCTGAGCGCAAGCGCCTGCCCCGCCGCAGCGTCGGTGACGATCGGACAGCTCGCCCCGGCACCCTCGGTGAGCTGCGCCGGCACGACTTTTGACTTCGCTCAGCCGACCGTGACCTCCGGCAGCGCCTACGTCGTGCCTCAAGTGCCTCCGGCGAGCTCGTTGGTCATCAGTTCCTGGAGCCACAACGCCGCTAACACGGCGGGACCGCTGACCTTCAAAATTTTCCGCCCGATCACGGGGTTGACCTACACGGTCGTCGGCCACGACGGTCCGCGTCCTCTCGTCCCCAGCAGCCTCAACACCTTCCCGGTCAACATCCCGGCGAAGCCTGGCGACGTCATCGGGATCAACAGCGCTGTCCCGGCCACCACCGCGTGCACCTTCTCCGCTCCCGGTGAGTCGTTCCTGCTGAGGAGCGGGAACCTGGCCGACGGCGAGTCGGGAGCTTTCAGCCCCGGCCCTGCTGACCGCGGCGTGAACGTCTCGGCCGTGGTGGCACCCTCGAACGCCTTCACCCTCGGCGCCGTCAGGCGCAACAAGAAGAAGGGCACCGCGACCCTCACCGTCAACGTTCCCAACCCCGGCACGGTGGCTCTCAGCGGCAAGGGCATCAAGCCCGCCAGCGCCGTGTCCTCCGCCCCAGGCGACGTGCGCCTTCAGATCAAGGCCACAGGCAAGAAGCGAAGGAAGCTCAACGAGCTCGGCAAGGTGAAGGTGAATCCCAGCGTCACCTACACGCCGACTGGGGGGGTTGCGGCCACCCAGTCGCGGAAGGTGAAGCTGAGGAAGAGGCTCTGAGCCGAAGCGGTCCCACTCTTGACAAGCGCCCCGATCCCAAATAGGTTCGCCTCGATGAAGCGGCGAGGAGCAAAGACCGCAAGGCGCCTGCCGCTGGCATTTCTTGTCGCGGCGGGGATGCTTGCCGTTCCCGCGACCGCCGCGGCGACGACCTTCTCCAATCCGACTCCGATCACGATCCCCGCCGGCGCGTCGCCCACCACCACCTTCGGGCCCGCCGCGCCCTACCCTTCGACGATCGCCGTAAGCGGTCTGGGCACGGTGCTGAAGGCACGGGTGACCTTGACCGGGATCACCCACACCTATCCGCAGGACATCCAGGTTCTGCTGGTCGGACCGACGGGCCTAAAGACGATTCTCTGGGACGAAGCTTGCGGCACCGCAGGAACTCCTCTAACCGGCCAGACCTTCACCTTCGACGATGCCGCGGCGACAACATTGCCTTTCGCCGGCCCCTGCCCGAGCGGCACCTACAAGCCGACCAGGCCACCAGCCGTCACGACCCAGGACTTTGGGGCCCCGGCGCCCGCGGGCCCCTATCCCCTGGCGCTCTCTACGCTGAACGGCGCGACTGCGAACGGCACCTGGTCGCTGTTCGTTAAAGACCAAGGCAGCGGCGATGTAGGGAGTATCGCCGGCGGCTGGAGCCTCGACCTGCAGGCGACCGACATAACCCCACCGCAAACGGTGATCGGCGCCAAGAAGATCAAGGGCACCACGGCGAAGTTCACCTTCTCCTCCAACGAGCCGGGCTCGAGCTTTCAGTGCAAGCTCGACAAGCGCGCCTTTAAGCCCTGTAAGTCCCCCAAGAAGTACAAGCACCTCTCAGCCGGCAAGCACAAGTTCAAGGTGCGAGCCGTCGACGCGGCGGGCAACGTCGACGCCACCCCGGCGAAGAAGAAGTTCAAGATTTAGACCTTCTCAGGAGGACGCATCCCTAAGAGCCAACCCCCAGTGGGCGCTCTGAGGC
>JBHEMJ010000102.1:0-11207 GCA_046262655.1 Solirubrobacterales bacterium
CGCGGCTGAGACCGATCAGAGCGGTGATCAGCAGCCCGGCGGCGATCACCGCCCCGCGCACGATCAGCCCCGGTGGCGCCAGGCGCACGGCGAGGATCGTCGCCAGATAGCCGTAGAGGGTCGAGTAGGAAGCGTGGGCGCTGGGGAAGGCGGCCTTGGTGACCTCGTCCAGGCCGCCCGCCGGCCGGGGCCGGTCGATCGTCGACTTGAGCACGTCGGTGGCGATCACGATCACCACCATGCCGGCCACCAGCACCGCCGCCTCGGCGAAGCGCCGCTTCGCAGCCAGCCCGCCGGCCGCGATCAGGGTGAGTGGCCAGATCACATAGGCGGCGCCGAGGTGGGTGATCGCCCTGGCGAGATCGGTGAGCCAACCCATACGCAGGTGATCTTCGACCAGGCGCATCGCCGTTTGGTCTCCGGGGGTGGGGCCCGGATCGGCGGAGACGATCGAGATGTAGGTGACCAGGACGAAGCCGCCGACAGCGACCACCGAAAGCAGCGTCGTCAGCTCGAGGCCCAGGTTACCCGGGGTCAGGCGGCGCCAGAGGAACTCGGCCTCGGGCCGCAGGCGGCGGCCCAGGGCCGCCAGGGGGCGGAGAAGGCGCGACGATTCGATCCTCCCCACCAGCGCCCGGCGGTTGGCCGGCCGGCGCAGGTAACGGATGACCAGCGCGATCGCGACGATGACGCCGATGACCACCCCGAAGGCAACCAGCCCGCGGCCGACGAGGGCCGCGGCCTTGTCGATGCTGCGAGAGCTGAAGTAGCCGACCAGGATCAGCCCCGTGGCCCAGAGGCCGGTGCCGAGGATGCTGTACGGGGCAAAGGCCGAGTAACGCATCCGTGAGCTGCCCGCGATGAACGGCGCCAGCGCCCTGACCAGGCCGATGAAGCGACCGATCAGGATCGTCTTGCCGCCATGTCGGTCGAAGTAGGCCTCGACCTGGTGCAGCCGCTTCTCGGTGATGCCGACCCGGGGGCCGTGTTTGGTCAGGAACTCACGTCCAAGGCGGTGGCCGATCAAAAAGCTGGCTGAGTCACCGGCGAAGGCACTGGCCCAGGTCACGGCGATGATCAGCGGCAGTGAGATCTGTCCCTGCCCGGCGACGGCGCCACCGAGGATCACGGCGAACTCGCCGGGGGCGACCAGGCCGACGAAGGCGCCGGTCTCGAGGAAGGCCAGCCCCCCGACCAGCAGATAGGTCCAGGCGCCGAGGCTCCCCGAGACGTTCTCCAAAAGCTTCTCGATGTCCACCGAGGGGAGCTTGTTCTTGAGCACCATGAAGGCGATGACCACGACCGCGGTGAAAACGATCGTGCGCCGGTGCCCGCCGAAGCCCTCGCGCTCCTCCGGTTTGCTCGACTCGGTCATGCCACGGACTCGGAGGCGGGGGCGGTCGCAATCGCCCCGGTGAGCCCGGCCGCGGCGCGCTCGGCGCCGGCGGCATTCTCAAAGAGGCCGAAGGCCGTCGGCCCCGAGCCGCCGACCATGGAGATCGCCGCTCCGGCGCCGCGCAGGGCATCGAGAGATTCGGCGATCGAAGGGCGCAGCGAGAGGGCGGCCGGCTGGAGATCGTTCACGACGAGCTCAGCGTAGGCAAGCGGCGAGTCGGCCCCGGCGGTGGCCTCGCGCAGCTGCTCCTCTATCGCGGCCAGCTCGGCCGCGCTGCGAAGCGCCCCGAGCCGGTCGGCCTCGGCGTAGACCTCGGCGGCCGAGAGGCCGGGCGCCAGCGGCATCAGAACGATTCCGTGAGCGCCGGGTGCAGGGATCGGCTCCAGGCGCTCCCCGGCCCCGCCGACCAGCAGTGGCCGCGGCTCGAGCTGGGAGGGCACGTCGGCGCCGAGCGAGGCGGCGACCTTCTCCAGCCCCGCCTTGGGCATTCCCTCGGCCAGGCGCAACACCGCCGCGGCATCGGCGCTGCCGCCGCCGAGGCCGCCGGCGACGGGGATCCGCTTCTCGATTTCGACCCGGACCGGCGGCCCGGCCCAGCCCAGCGCTCGCAGGGCGGTGAGGGCGGCGGCAGCGAGGTTGGGGCCCTCGACCCCGCCGCAGATGACCTCGTCCGCCTCGGCGCCGGTTCGGATCTCCACCCGGTCGGCGAGCTCGAGCGGCTCGAAGATCGAGCACAGCTCGTGCAGGCCGTCGGCGCGGCGGCCGCCCAGGTAGAGGCAGAGGTTGAGCTTCGCCGGGGCGCTGAGGATCATTGATTTTTCCTCTCCTCGCCGAGCGCCGCGCCCAGGCGCTCGAAGTCGGCCGGGCTGAGCACCTCGGCGCGGGCGCGGGCCGGCAGCCCGGCGGCCTCGAGCGCCACGAGAGCCCGCTGGCGCTCCCCCGGAGCGGCGTGATCGAGTGAACGGGCCAGCGACTTGCGGCGGTGGGCGAAGGCGCCCCGGACCAGTGCCCGCAGCGGCTCGGACGCGGCGGGACCGGTGCGATCGAGCCGCAGCACCGCCGAGTCCACGCGTGGGGGCGGCTCAAAGACCTCACGCCCAACCCGCCGCGCGATGGACACCTGGCAGGCGAGCTGGACGAGCACGCTGGGCGAGCCGTAGATCCTGCTGCCGGGCGCGGCGGCCAGGCGCTCGGCGATCTCGCGCTGGACCAGCACCGTCCAGGAGACCAGCGAGCTCAGCTCCTCGATCGTGCGCAGCAGCAAGGGTGTGGCGATCGCGTAGGGCAGGTTGGCCACCATCGCGACAGGGGCGGGATCGAGGGCCGCGAGGTCGAGCCTCATCGCATCGCCCCAGTGAAGCTCGACGTTGCCGGCCGCCGCGGCGACGGCGCCGAGCTCGGGCTCGAGCCGGCGGTCGAGCTCGACCACATGCAGCCGCTTGACCCGTGGAGCCAGGCGCTCGGTGAGGGCCCCGGTCCCTCCACCCACCTCGAGCACCACGTCTTCGGCTCCGACATTTGAGTCGCGGACGATCGCCTTCAGCAGGTTCGGGTCGCGGAGAAAGTTCTGGCCGAGGCGGCGGCGCGCCCGCCCCCGGGCCGGCGGCGAGCCGGTCACCAACCGAACGCCCGCGCGGCATTGGCCTCGATCCCCGCCTCCAGCTCTGCCTGCTCGACGCCGCGCTCGGCGGCCAGGACCGCGGCCGTGGCCACCACATTGGCGGGCTGGTTGGGCCGCCCGCGCACCGGCTGCGGGGCCAGGTAGGGGGAGTCGGTCTCGGCGAGCAGCAGCTCCTCGGGGACCAGTCGGGCCGCCGCGCGCAGCGACTCGGCCTTGGGATAGGTGACGTTGCCGGCAAACGAGCAGTACCACCCGCGCTCGGCGGCCTCGGCGACCTTGGCGGGGGCGGCCGAAAAGCAGTGAAGGATCACCGTCACCCCGGCGGCGTGCCCGGCGAGCGTGCTCAGGGCCTCGTCGGAGGCGGCGGTCGACCCCTCGGGGTCGCGCATGTGGATAACCAGCGGCTTGGCGGCGTCGCGGGCGATCTCGATCTGGGCGGCAAACGCGGCGCGCTGGTCTGCCGGCGGCGCCCCCTCCCGATAGAGGTCGATGCCGGTTTCCCCGATCGCCCGCACGCTGGGGTGGGTGGCGATCTCGGCCAGGTTCGCCGCCGCGGCATCGTCGAAGCCCGCCGCCGAGTTGGGATGGCGCCCGACACAGGCGAACACCTCCTGATGGGCCTCGGCGTGGGCGATCGCCTCACGGTTGGTCGCCTGGTCGAGCCCGACGGTGAGAATGCGCCTCACCCCGGCCTCGCGGGCCGCCTGCACCAGCTCCTCGGCCCCGGGCTCGCAGAGCCCGAGGTGCGCGTGCGTATCGACCACGCCCAGAGTCTAGGAGGGCCGCACCATTCCTAAGCATCCCCCGGGTTGGCGTCGCAACCCCGCATCACCGCAGGGCAAAGCCCGAGGAACCTGCTGTGCGGCGAAATCCGCGCATCGAGTCGCGGAGCGTAGCGGGCTAGCTGGCAGGCTCGAGCTTGGGAAAAAGCGGGGCCAGTTTTTCCACCCGCTGCCCCCCGCTGCGCGAGCCGAACTCCGCCAGCTCGCGGGAATCCTCCGAGAGCGCGGCCAGCAACGCGCCGGCGGTCTCGGGCAGATAGGGAAGCAGCAGCAGCGTCGCCACCCGCAGTCCCTCGGCCAGCCCGTAGAGGACAGCGTCGAGGCGCTCGGCCTCCGCCTCCTTTTTGGCCAGCTCCCACGGCTTTGACTGCTCGACGTACTGGTTCAGACGCCTGACCAGCTTCCAGATCTCCTCCAGTCCCTGGGTCAGCTCGACCCGGTCGAACAGCTCGCGCACCCGCTCGGGGGCGCCGGCGAAGGCCTCGGCCAGCACGGCCTCGGCCTCGGCCTCGGGCACCACGCCATCCCGGTAGCGGCTGATCATCGCCGTGGTGCGGCTGGCCAGATTGCCGAATTCGTTGGCGAGCTCGGTCTCGTAGCGGGACTCGAACCCGGCGGCGGACACCGAGCCGTCGTGGCCGAAGGAGACCTCGCGAAAGCAGTAGTAGCGCAGGGCGTCGGCACCGAAGCGCTCGATCACCTCGAACGGATCGAGCACGTTGCCGAGGGACTTCGACATCTTCTGGCCCTCCATCAGCAGATAGCCGTGAATGACCATCCGCTTTGGCAGGGGGATGTCGGCGGCCCACAACAGGGCCGGCCAGTAGACGGCGTGGAACTTGAGGATGTCCTTGGCCATCACCTGCAGGTCCGGCGGCCAGAAGCGCTCGGTCAGGTCCTCGCCCTCGCGCGCATAGGTGAGCCCGCTGACGTAGTTGAGCAGCGCGTCCCACCAGACGTAGACCACCTGATCGGGATCCCAGGGCAGCGGCACCCCCCACTTCAGCTTCGGCCGCGACAGCGAGACATCCTGCAGGCCCTGCTTGATGAACGAGACGGCCTCGTTGCGGCGGAAGTCGGGGATCACGAATCCGGGCTGATCCTCGTAGAGCTTCTCGAGTCGTTCCTGGAAGGCGGAGAGCTTGAAGAACCAGTTCTGCTGGGACTCCCACTCCAGCGGGATGCCGTGGATCGGGCAGGTGTTGCCCTCGGCGATCTCCGACTCGTTCTTGAAGTCAGCACAGCGCGGGCAGTACCAGCCCTCGTAGAGCCCTTCGTAGATGAACCCGTTCTCCTTCACCCTGAGGATCACCTCCTGCACCTTCGTCACGTGTTCCGGGTCGGAGGTGCGAATGAAGAAGTCCTCGGAGACATTGATCTTCGGCATCAGCTCCTTGAAGCGAGGCGCGTTGCGGTCGGCCAGCTCCTTGGGGCTCACCCCCTGCTCCTCGGCGGCGCGGGCGGTCGGCTCGCCGTGCTCGTCGGTGCCGGTCTGGAAGAACACCTCTTCCCCGCGCTGGCGCATGTGGCGGGCGACGATGTCGGCGGCGATGGTCGAGTACGCGTGGCCGAGGTGCGGCTCGGCGTTGACGTAGTAGATCGGGGTGGTTACGTAGAAGCCCACGCCGCCCACCCTCCGCCGCTATTCCTTTGAGGGACCGGGCTGGGACTCGTCCGCGTCCTTCTGCTCCGAGCGGGCGCCTTCCGCGCCGACCGAGACCGCGGCCTTGGCGGTAACCATCTGGTAGAGAACCAGGAGCTGGACCAGCGCGAGTATGTCGGAGCGCTTGGCCTCGCTGCCGAGGGTGAACTGCCCGAGGCGTTCGGAGCGGAGGTGGCTGGCGAATTGCATCTTCTCCCAGATCGCCTCTTGGACCTCCTCGGCATGCCCGTGCTCGATGTCACCCGGGATCTGAAGATAGGGGTCGTTGCCTTCCTCGATCAGCGTGATTCCCTTGTCGCCGGAACCGAGGAACGGCGAAAGGTCGGGGTGCTCGAGGCTTTCGCGCAGCACGATCTGGGCGTCGAGTTTGTCGGAGTCCCCGCCTTCGCACTCGTTGAATTTGATCACCAGGTCGGCATGGCGCTCCTGGGGCCGGATGAACTGCGCAGAGTCGGGCTCGCGCTTGTCGAGGTCCTCCAGTACCTCTTCCTCCTCATACCCGCGGCTCGCCGTGTCGCGTTTCAGCTTCCACTTGCGGCGCAGCTCCTCGGGGGGCGCCAGATAGACGCGCACGTCGTATGCGTCGAGCAGCTCCTCGGTGTGGTAGCCGAGCAGACCCTCGACCACGGCGAAGGGTCTCGGCGCGATGTACTCCGGCGGTCCGAAGGTCCCGTCGGCGTGGTTGTAGACCGGCTTCAGTATCGGCTCCCCCTCGCGCAGAAGAGACAGGTGCTGGGCGATGATGTCCATGTAGTTGCAGTCAGGGTGCAACGGGGTGATGTCATGCTCTTTGCGCTGCTGGCGGTCGTACTTGTGGTAGTCGTCGGTCGCGACGTGGGTCACCTGCTCCTCGCCGAGAATGTCCACGAGCCCGCCCGAGATGGTCGTCTTGCCCGCCGCGGAGTCGCCGACGATGCCGAGGATTACTGGTCGCGGCATGGCCAGACGTTATACGCATTTCTTGGTCCCGGCCGGGGTATGCACCACGCGAACGCGAGACGGCTAGCTTGATTGGGGGAGGCTGCCCGCGATCGCGCGGTATCGCTCTGTGCACCCTATGAACGCTCTCAAGACGGCCCGGCTATTCGGGGAGCTTGTGGCGGCGCCGGGGGATTCCGGCCGCTTCGGTCAGCGCCTCCTCGATGTCGCGCATGATCGCCCGCTCCGAACGTGAGGCCACCAGGGGCTCGGCCATCCCGTCGACGTGGACGTAGGTGCGCCGTCCGTCCCCGCGGTCCTTCGGGTCCAGCGGAACCAGAGCGTAGATGCGATCCGCCCGGCGAAGCGACCGTAGCCGAGGGACACAAGTTTGGGGTCTCGCTTAGCCATGCTTCTCCTTCTCCTCTAGCGCCGCGGATCGCGGCCGGTCAGGTGACGGTACAGCTCGTTGGCCGGAACGCCGGTGAGGGCCGAGACGACGCTGGCGGCGGCCCGCGGCTTGGCCCCGGAGCGGACCAGGCCGCGCAGGGCTTCGACGGCGAAGCCGATGTCTGGAGTCTCGGCGGAGGAGCCGGGCCCGATGACCAGCACGATCTCGCCGCGTGCGTCCTCCTCGCCGCCGAACTTGCGGGCGAGCTCGCCTAGGGTGCCACGGCTGATCTCCTCGTGGAGCTTCGTCATCTCGCGGCAGACGGCGGCCGGTCGGTCAGGAGCTAGGGCGGCCAGCGCCTTCAGCGCCTCGGCGATCCGCCGCGGCGATTCGAAGGCGACCACGGTCTCCGTCGATCGCAGGACGCGCTCGAGCTCGCCGGCGCGTCGCGGCAGCCAGCCCTCGAAGCGCCAGCGGTGGGCGGGCAGGCCCGAGACGACGACGGCGGTGGTCACCGCCGAGGCACCCGGCAGCACCTCGATCTCCAGATCGCGGGCGATGCAGGCGCCGATCAACCGGTAGCCGGGGTCGGAGATCGCGGGCGTACCGGCGTCAGACACCAGGGCGACGACCGCGCCGCGCTCGATTGCCTGCACGATCTCGCGCGAGCGCTCGGACTCGTTGCCCTCGTGGTTGGAGATCAGACGCGGCTTCTCCAGCTCGAGCAGCTCGAACAGCCGCCCGGTGCGGCGAGTGTCCTCGCAGGCGATCGCATCGGCTCCCGACAGCGCCTCGCGGGCGCGCGGGGTGAGGTCGCCGAGGTTGCCGATCGGCGTCGGGACGACGATCAGCCGGCCGGGCACTAGCCGGCCTCGAGCTCTTCGAGCGCCATCGTCGCGGCGCCGATCATGCCGGCGTCGGGCCCGAGCTCGGCCGCGGCGACCTTTGCTTTGTTCATCGGCGGCAGGGCACGCGCCGCCAGCTCTTCGCGCGCCGGTCCGAGCAGCAGCTCGCCGGCGGCGATGACGCCGCCGCCGATCACGATCACGTCGGGGTCGAAAGTGTTGGCGAGGCTGGAAAGCAGGGCGCCGAGGTTGCGCCCGACGTTGGCGATGACCTCGGTCGCCGCCGCGTCGCCGGCCTGGCCGGCCTCGACCACGAGGCGGCCGCTGAACTCCACTCCGTCAGCCAGAGCCTTGCCGAGCACCGAGTCTGGTTGCAGCTCCGCGGCGATCCGCCCGTCGCGCCCCAGAGCGGTCCCGGAGGCCATCACCTCGGCGCAGCCGTGGTTGGGGCAGGCACCCTGGCATTTGGGCCCGTTGTAGTCGATCACGATGTGACCCAGCTCGGCGCCGGCTCCGGTCGAGCCACGATAGGGCTGCCCGCCGAGGATCAGGCCGCCGCCGATCCCGGTGCCGATCGTCAGCATCACCGCGTTCTCGGCGCCGCGGGCGGCGCCGAATCGGTGCTCGGCCAGGGCGGCGGTGTTGGCGTCGTTGTCGATGAAGACGGGCAGCCCGAGGCGCTCGCGCATCATCTCGCGAATCGGCAGGTCGGTGATCGGCAGATTGACCGCGGTGACCGCCACGCCGCGCTCGCGGTCGATCGTGCAGGGAATCCCGAGGCCGGCGGCGGCCACATCCGGCCTGGCCTCGCGGGCTTCGCCCAAGGCCCGCGCCAGCGTCTCCACCAGCTCCTCCTCGGTCAGCTCCGTCGAGGGCTCGGTGCTCTGGTAGTGCTGTGAGCGCGCCGCGTCGATCACTCCGACGGCCATCTTGGTGCCGCCGAGATCGACCCCGATCGCTTCGGGGAGGCTCATGCCGAAGGCTCCCGGAGGGACCGAGGAATTTGATGAGGACCCCGGTGGGGTCTCATTCCGAAAGCCCTCGGAGGGACCAACGAAGTTGATGAGGACCCCGGTGGGGTCTCATGGCTGGCGGGTTTAACGGCGGGACCATGCGGCAGTATTGATAGCCAATGTCTCCGCAGGGCGAGCAGCCGCCGCGCAAGAAGCGGCCCGAGTACAAGGTGTACCGCTCTCGGCCGAAGCTCCCCGACCGGCTGCGCAAGGACTCCGACCTCGAGGGCTTGCGCTCCGAGCGCCAGAAGAAGCGGGCGGCCGGCGGCGACGGCGAGATGCGCCGCTACCGCTCGGGTGGTGGTGGCATCTTGCAGCGCTTTCGGCGCGACGGTGGTCGTGGCGGAGCCGGCGGGCGCCCCTGGTGGAGGTGGGCGCTGATCGGTGCCGGCGTCTGGATCCTGATCAGCTTCCTCGCCTTCGCGATCTCGGCCCAGATCCAGAAGACGAAGCTCGACGACACCGGCGGCACGCTGAATGGCGGCAACAGCATGATCTTCGGCAAGGGCACGATCCTGGTCCTCGGCGGCGACCAGCGCGGTGCCGACTTCAGCGGTGACAAGAGCGCCAGTGACCAGGCCCCGCCGCGCGCCGACTCGATCATGCTGATCCGCGCCGGCGGCACCACCTTTCGCAAGCTCTCGATCCCTCGTGACTCCTTCGCCGAGATCCCGGGCTTCGGCGAGCAGAAGATCAACGCCGGCTTCGCCCTCGGCGATGCGGGATCCGACGGCAACACCGAGTTGATGATTCGCACGGTCGAGAACTTCCTCCACATCGACATCAACCACGTGATCGTGGTCGATTTCACCGGCTTCGTCGACTTCATCAACGCCCTCGGCGGCGTCGATGTAGACCTCCAGCACAAGCTCTGCGGCGTGGTCGCCGGCGGCCGCAAGAACGGCGGCCAGTCGATGCGGCTCAGCAAGGGCACCCATACGCTCAACGGCGATCAGGCGCTGCTGCTCTCCAGGATCCGCGAGAACACCTGCAACCCCCGCGAGAGCGACATCGACCGCGCCAAGCGCCAGCAGCTGGTGCTTGCCGGGATCAAGAACCGGCTCACCGACCCCCTGCGGGTGCCGATCAACTTCATCAAGGGGCCCCTGATCGGTTGGAGCGCGCCGAAGGCGATCATCAGCGACATGGGCGCCTTCACCATGCCCCAGCTCGGCCTGGCGGCGATGCTCGGCGCCGGCGGCTCGACCACCGAGGTGCTGGCCCCGAGCGGGTCGGGCCCGGGGGGCAGCCTGATCATCTCCGAGGAGGAACGCCGCCGCAAGGTCAACCAGTTCCTCAACGGCTAGGGTCGAGCTGATCATGGTTTCCCCCAACGTCGCCAACCTGCGCAACGACGTCGAGTTCCACGCCGACTTCTGGGCCGGGGTCTAACCGGGGCTAGTCGCCGGCGGACCCGGCCTTGGTCTTGCCGCCGGAATCGCCCGAGCCCTTCTCCTTCGAGGAGCTCGAGGACGACGAGTCGGAGGAAGACGAAGAGTCCGAGGAGGAAGAGTCCGAGGAGGAAGAGCCCGAGGACGAGGAGTCCGAGGACGAGGAGTCCGAGCCGCCCTCAGAGTTCGAGCCTTCCGATGAGCCCGAATCGGAGGAGCCGTCGTCGGACTTGGCATCCGCTCCCGCCTTCTTGCTTCCGTAGTCGGTCGCGTAGAACCCGGATCCCTTGAAATGCACGGCGACAGGATGAAAGACCCGTTGGACCGGGACTCCGCAGACCTCGCACGTGCTCAACGGGTCGTCGGCCATTTTCTGGACTCTCTCGAAGAGGTGCCCCTCCTCGCACTTGTACTCGTAGATCGGCATCCCACCTAGTATCCCAGCCCTCCATGGCCGACCAGACCGAGACCACTGCCGAAGTCGCTCTCGAGGAGATCGTGGCGCTGTGCAAGCGCCGCGGCTTCATCTTTCCCTCCTCGGAGATCTACGGCGGGCTGGGCTCGACCTACGACTACGGCCACTACGGGGTGCTGCTTCGCACCAACGTCAAAAACGAGTGGTGGAAGGCGATGGTCGGTGACCGCGACGACATCGTGGCGCTCGACTCGGCGATCCTCCAGCATCCGCGGGTCTGGGAGGCCTCTGGCCACCTGGCGGGCTTCACCGATCCGCTGATCGAGTGCAAGACCTGCAAGAAGCGCTTCCGCGAGGACCACCTGGCCGACGCCGAATGCGGCAAAAAGCCCTCCAAGCACCCCGGCGACACCGACGAGTGCGACCTCGGCGAGGCGCGCAACTTCAACCTGATGTTCAAGACCCAGGTCGGCCCGGTGGCCGAGGAAGGCTCGGAGGTCTACCTGCGCCCCGAGACCGCGCAGGGCATCTTCATCAACTTCAAGAACGTCCTCCAGTTTGCGCGTCGCAAGCCGCCATTCGGCATCGCTCAGATCGGCAAGAGCTTTCGCAACGAGATCACCACCGGCAACTTCATCTTCCGGACGCGCGAGTTCGAGCAGATGGAGATGGAGTACTTCGTCCCCCCCGACGAGGCGCAGAAGTGGCACGAGTACTGGCTCGCCGAGCGCATGGGCTGGTACACCGAGCTCGGAATCCGCGCCGACCACCT
>JBHEMJ010000103.1:0-2917 GCA_046262655.1 Solirubrobacterales bacterium
TGAGGGCGAGCGGGAGACCGGCGCCCTGCTCGCCGATGTCGAGCCAGGAGCGAAGCTGACGATCCTGCGCTTCGAGAATGAGGCCGAGGAGCTTCTGCGCTACCTCAGGCGGGCCGGGCTGAATCCCGGCCTCGAATGCACGCTGACGGACTCCGGCGACGACGAGGTCGTGCTGACCGGCGAGGACGGACATCAACACCGCGTCTCGCGCAGTGTCGCCGAGACCGTGTCGGTCGTCGCCGACCCGGCGCCCGAACCGAGGCCGCCGCTGCCAGAGCAGCTGGTGCTCTCGAGCGACCGCTACGGGCGGTAGGACTCAAAAGCTCAACTCGTAGAACAGCGCCCGGGCGTTACTCTCGCCCTCGATCTCGTTGGCGAATCCCAGGCTCTCATAGAGGGCGCGGGCCGCGGTGTCGTCCTCTCCCGTCACCACCTCCATGCCGGCGGCGCCTCGCTCGCGCGCCAGCTCGAGCACCGCATCCATGATGGCGCGACCGACCCCCCCGCCGCGGCGGTCGGGAACCACGTAGAGCTCCTCGAGATAGCCGACCGGCTCCTGGGCCCAGACTGAGGGGTGAAAGGAAATCTGGGCGAAGCCGTCAGGACCCTCTCCGCCCAGCAGGTAGATCATCGCGCCGCTCTCGATGAACTCGAGTACCCGCCCGGAGAGGACGTCCGTACCCGGAGTCGGCTCGGAGAACTCGGCATTGAACTCGTGCAGCATTCGCGCGATCAGAGGAGCGTCGTCCCCGTTCGCTTGGCGGACCATCGGGTGAGGCACAGCTGCGGGCCGGCGCCGCTCGCTAGGCGCCCGCTGGCGCGGCGGAGCGCACGCGCTGGAGAGCGCGGGCGATGCGTTCGACCCCCTCGGGGATCTGCTCGGCGGTGGCGCTGGCGAAAGAGAGGCGCAGGGCATTGACGCCGCCGTCGATCATGAAGTCGGCGCCGGCGACGAAGCCGACGCCTTCTTCCTTGGCGACCGGCAACAGCTCGGCGGTATCGACATCCTCGCCCAGGGTCAACCAGAGGAAGTAGCCGCCGCCGGGAACGACGAACTCGGCCTCGGGGAGCTTCGCCGATAGGGCCTTGACCAGAGCCTCGCGGCGCTCGGCCAGGGCCGTGTTGACCTTGACGATGTTCTCCTCGATCGCACCCGAGGTGCAGAGCTCGCAGACGATCGACTCGGCCAGCATGTTGGGTGAGATGTAGTTCTCCGAAGCCCGCTTCGAAAGCGTCGCGATCTGCTCGGCGGGGCCGATCAGATAGCCGACGCGGATCCCGGGGCAGACAGTCTTGGTGAACGAAGAGGCGTGGATGACGCGCCCGGCATCATCGAGGTCGAGCATCGTCTCGGCGGCGGCCTCCTCGAAGGCCACGAGCCGGTATGGATCGTCCTCGAACAGGACGAATCCGTGCTCGGCGGCGAGCTCGACAAGCCGCCGGCGCTTTTCCAGCGACAGCGTGCAACCGGCCGGGTTGTGGAAGTTGGGGATCACGTGGGCGAGCTTCGGCGTGGGCTGCTTCTCGCAGGCGGCTTCGACGGCGCCGATGTCGATCCCATCGGCTTCCAGCGCCACCGGGGCGAAGTCGGCTCCAGCCCGGCCGAGCAGGAGCAGCGTGCGATCGTAGGTCGGCTGCTCGACGATCACCCGGTCGCCCTCTGAGACCAGATGGCGGAACAGCAGCGCCGCAGCGTCCATCGACCCGTTGGTGATCATCACCTGTGCCGGGTCGACCTGGTGTTGGCCGGCTATCCACTCGGCCAGGGCCGGGTGTCCCTTGCCGGTGCCATAGGAGAGGGCGCGCTGCCAGTCCGACTCCAGAGCCCGCGCCGCGGCCTCTCGCACCGCTTCGGCCGGCAGGATGTCGGCGCTCGGCGCTCCCCTGGTGAAATTGATCATCTCCATGGCCATCGCGCGCGAGTATAGGCCCGGCCTGATTGCGGATAGCCTGCCGCCGTGACGAGTACCGCGGAGCTGGCGCTGGTCAAGATCGCGGTTCGACGAATATGCGCGCGGCGACTTCGCGGTGCCCTGGGCCTCGGCGACCCGATGATTCGGCGGCTCGCGTAGGCTTCCCCGATGCAAGGGGGATCGCGGGGACTCTCAGGTCGAGTGGCTGCTGTGGCGATGCTCGCGGCGGCCGCTGCGGGTTGGTGGGCGCAGGCGGGGGGCGCCGCCCCCGCGCATGGCCCACCCGCCGCCGCGCCGCGCTCGTTCGTTGCTGCCCAGTGGGGGCTGCGGGCGATCAGAGCCAAGCAGCTGCAGGCGACCCGGCATCGGCCCCTGGCGGCCGTCGTCGTAGCCACCATCGACAGTGGCGTCGCGCTGCGCCATCCCGACCTGCGCCGCGGTCTGTGGCGCAACCCGATCCCGACACCGGCCCCCCTCGGCGGGGGCGTGGTCCCAGCCGGCGCGGCGGGATGGGATCTGCTCGGCGTCGACCCCCAACCCGAGGACGTCGTGGGACATGGCACCGCCGTGGCCGGGTTGATCGTGGCTCAGGTCGGGAACGGGGGTATCGACGGGGTCGCCGCCAACGCACACCTGATGGCGTTGAAGGCGTGCTGGAGGCCGTTCGGGGGCCAGCTCACCTGCGATGACAACAGCTCCGCCGCGGCGATCGACTGGGCCGCCGCCCACGGCGCGCGGGTGATCCACCTCAGCTGGACGCTCGGCGGGGGGCCGAAGGTCGCCAGCGCCGTGGCCTCACATCCCGGCGTCCTGTTCGTCGCCAACGCCGGAAACGGCGCGGGCAACGACATCGACTCCACCAAGGTCAATTGCACGATGCCCTCCCCGAACCTGATCTGCGTGGCCGGCTCGGACCGCGCCAGAAACCCTTCGCCCTGCACCAGCGTCGGCCCGGTCTCGGTCGATGTCGCGGCCCCCGGGGTGGGAATCGCGACGACCGCGCT
>JBHEMJ010000104.1:0-3465 GCA_046262655.1 Solirubrobacterales bacterium
CATGGTTTGGGGAGCACGACGACTGGAGCTGCGTCTGCTCCGCGCCCTCAGCTCCGGCCGCCTCGCCGGAGCTGCCGCTGAACGGGCCTCGCGCGAACTGCTCGCCGTGCAGGCGAGCGACTGGACCTTCCTCGAGAAGCGCGGGCAAGCCGGCGATTACGCCTACCGGCGGGCGGTCAACCACGCGGCGGCTGTGCTCGAGGCCATAGACTCGTTGGAGCCGCCCGACCCCCACATGCGCAACCTGGCCCCCGATCTGAGCCTCGCCCCGCTGCTCGAGCCCTAAGACTCGAGCAGCCCCCTCCAAGCGATGATCCGCGTCCTCATCCTTTCCTGGGAATATCCGCCCTTGATCGAAGGGGGCCTGGCCCGCCACGTTCGGAAGCTCTCCGAGGGACTGGTCGAGCGTGACGTCGAAGTCCACGTCCTGACCCGCGGCGGGGAGGAGGAGCCGGAGGGGGTTGTCAACGGGGTTCGCGTCCACCGCGTCCGCGAGCCGACCCGTCCTGCCGAGCTGAACGAGTTCGTTGCCTGGGTGGAGCGGATGAACTCCGACATGCTGGCCGCCGGGGTCGAGCTCGGCGATCGCTATACCTTCGACCTCGTCCACGGCCATGACTGGCTGGTCGCCAACGCCTGCGACCACCTGGCCAAGCGCTTTGAGGCGCCGCTGGTGACGACGATTCACGCCACCGAGCACGGCCGCCATCAGGGCTACGTGGACAAGCACCCGCAGGCCTACATCCACGGCGTCGAGCGCTGGATCACCAATCGCTCTGACCGCGTGGTCGCCTGCTCTGCCTACATGGCGGAGCAGATCGCCGACATCTTCGGTGTCGAGGAAAACCAAATCGAGGTGATCCCCAATGGGATCGATCCCGACGATATCCAGCCGCAGGACGACATGGAGCTGAAGCGCCTGCGCTCTGAGTTCGCCTCCCCCCAGGAGAAGCTGGTGCTGCTGGTCGGGCGCCTGGTCTACGAGAAGGGCTTCCAGGACGCGCTCGAGGCGATGCCGAAACTGATCGAGCGGCTACCCAACACGCGCTTCGTGGTGGCGGGGTCGGGCACCCACGAACATGATCTGACCAGGCAGGCGGCAGAGCTCGGGTTGCTCGACCACGGGGCCTTCGTGGGCTGGATCGGCGATGACGTTCTGCACTCGCTGTATGCAATCGCCGACATCTGTGTGGTGCCCTCGATTTATGAGCCCTTCGGCCTGGTCGCGCTGGAGGCGATGGCCTCCAGCTGTCCGTGCATCGTCGCCGACACGGGCGGCTTGCGCGAGGTCGTCCCCCACGAAGCGGTGGGGCTGCGCTTCGAGGCCCGCGACCCAGACTCAATCGCCGACGCAGCCTTCCGGGTGCTCAGCGACGAGCAGCTCGGCAAACGCCTGGTGGCCGAGGCCCACGAGCACGTGCTGCATTTCGACTGGGCCGACGTGGCGGTGCGGACGCAGACCCTCTACGAGGGTCTCCTGGCCGAGGCCCGCGCCTAGGGCCAGCGCAGCGTTTTTGGCGTCTCCCGCATCCGGATCACCTTCGCCGGCACGTCGTCGGTGACCACCGCGTTGGCGCCCACGATCGCGTTGTCGCCGATCGTCACCCCGCGCAGGATGCAGGCTCCGTAGCCGATCCAGCAATTGGCACCGACGTCCACATCTCGCATGTAGATCCCCTGCTCGCGGATCGGCCGTTCGACCTCCATCACTCCGTGGTCGAAATCGATGAACATCGCGCGGTCGGCGACCACGCACTGCTCGCCGATGCGCACGTGCCTGTAGGCGGAGATGGTGATCTCCTGCCCCAGCACGGTCTTCGGGCCGATCTCGACAAAGCCCTCGTGGCAGCGAATCTTGCTGCCGTCGCCGATCCAGGAGAAGCGCCCGAAGCGAACCTCGGCTCCGCGAGCGATCTGGATCTGCAGCTTTGCCCCGAAGAAAACGGGACCGTCGGTACGCCAGCGCCACCCCGCGCTGGTGAGAAAGCGGCGCCTCATATAACGGCCCCACAGGCGGGCATATTTGGGCGTCAACATGTGATTGCGCGCCAAGAAGCGGATCAGGGTGAACACGGCGTGCCGATCATAGGTCCGCCGACTTCCCGGTCTAGACTCGCCCCCGATGGCTTCCAGCACCAAAGCCGAGGCTTCTCTTGCCAAGCGCTTGCTGGCCGGCGATCGACGCGCCCTGGCGCGGGCGATCACACTGATCGAGAACGACGATCCGGCCGGCTGGGAGCTGGTCCGCGATGTATATCCGCAGACGGGGAAGGCCCGGATCGTCGGCTTCACCGGCCCGCCCGGGGTGGGCAAGAGCACCCTGATCGGCGCCCTGATCGCCGAAATGCGCAAAGCCGAGCGCCAGGTCGCCGTCCTTTCGATCGATCCGTCGAGCCCGTTCACCCAGGGCGCCCTGCTCGGCGATCGCATTCGGCTCGCCGACCACTTCCTGGACGGCGGCGTGTTCATTCGCTCGATGGCCAGCCGCGGTGCGCTCGGCGGCCTTTCGGAGGCCACCCTGCAGGCCGCCCTGCTGATGGACGCCTCGGGCAAGGACGACGTCTTGGTCGAGACCGTCGGGGTCGGCCAGGCGGAGATCGACATCGTCGATCACGCCGACACGATCGTGTTGGTGCTGATGCCGGGTTCCGGCGACTCGATTCAGGCGCTGAAGGCCGGGGTGATGGAGATCCCCGACATCATCGTCATCAACAAGGCCGACCACCCGATGACCGACACCATGATCCGCGAGATCCGCGGCGTCCTGTCGCTCGGTCCCAGCGTCTCATGGCGGGTGCCGATCATCCGCACCGAGGCAGCCCGCGGCGAGGGGGTGACCGAGCTGGCCGAGAAGATGACCGAGCACCGGGCCCACATCGAGGCCGAAGGCACGTTGGAGGAGCGCCGCGCTCGTAACCTCCGCAACGAAGTGCTGGAGCTTGCCACCGCCCGCCTGCGCCGCTCGTTGGAGCAAGCGGTCGCCGACGATCAGCGCGTAGCGGCGCTGCTCGATCGTGTGGTGCGGCGCCAGCTCGATCCCGCCAGCGCCGCCGCCGAGCTGATGGAGCTCCACGATGGCTGAGCCGAACGCTGCGGAGAAGCGAAACAGCCGGGCCAAGCCGAAGAAGCCTGCGGCCAACAAGGCCACGGCCGGGAAGCCGACGGCGAATAAAGCCACGGCGAAAAGGCCGGCGGTCAAGAAGCCGGCGGCCAAGAAAGCGGCGGCCAAAAAGCCCGCAGCCAAGAAGCGAGCGACCAGGAAGCCTGCGGCCAAGAAGCCGGCAGCCAGGGCTGCCCCGCCGAGGAACGCGGTGCCAGACGGCGCGATGCCGATCAGGCTGGCGACCGGTGAGGTGGCGCCCAGAAGGGAGGAGCCCGAGGCGCATGAGCAGCAGGTGGGGTCCCCGCCGCTGCCCTCGATTGAGGAGGCGATCGGCTGGATCGACATTCCGGTCGACGATTCCT
>JBHEMJ010000105.1:0-7880 GCA_046262655.1 Solirubrobacterales bacterium
CGCGGTGACCGCCCCGTAGAGCTCGTGCAGACGGCTCCAGGTATGCGAAGTCTCCAGCGTTTCCACCAGCACACCGCGGTCGAGCAGCTCGTCGCGGAGATAGGGCCCGTCGAAACGGCCGCCTTCCCAGGCCCGGCCGGCGCCTCGCCCCAGTGGCACCGCGCCGCCACGGCGCAGCGCCCGCGCTCCGAGGGCACGCCGCCGAGCGACTGATTCCGCCTGGCCTTCCCAACCGACGATCATCATGCATCCGCCGCTTCGTCGGCGCAACGACAGATAGGCGTTGAGCGCGTGGCGTGCGGCGCCCTCGCCGATCGAGAGCATCAGCGAAAAGTGCGACTCCTCTTCGTCGGAGAGCCGGGTCACGTCGGGCAGGAGACCCTCCTGGGCCAGTTCGCGGATGATCTCTGCGCCGCTGACGAAGTCCTCCGCGAACCAGGCCTCGTAGCGCTTTTCCCGGGGCGCCGGACGCACGCGCACCGTGACCGAACTGATCACGCCGAGGGTTCCCTCCGATCCGAGCACCAACTGGCGTAGCGAGGGACCGGCTGCCGTGTGTGGGGTCTGGCGCGTCGAAAGTATGGCCCCGTTGGGCGCCACCATCTCCAGCGAGGTGACGAGCTCGTCGAAGCGACCGTAACCGGCGGAGGCCTGGCCGGCGCTGCGCGTCGCCGCAAAGCCGCCGATCGTCGCGTATTCGAAGGACTGCGGGAAGTGGCCGAGGGTCACACCCGCCTGTGTCAACCCCGCCTCGGCCTCGGGACCGCGTAGGCCTGGCCCGAGCCGGGCCGTGAGCGACGTCGCATCGACCTCCACCCCACCCATCCGGTGTAGGTCGAGCGCCACCAGAGGCTCTTGGGCGCCACGGTGGGGATCGACGCCGCCGACGACGCTGGTGCCGCCGCCGAAGGGAACCACCGCCACCCCCGTGGCCGTGCAGGCCGCGAGCACCGCGGCGAGCTGGCTACGGTCGCCGGGAGAGATCACTGCGTCGGGAGCTTGCTCGAGGCGACCAGAACGCAAGCGGATCAGGTCGGGGTAGCTCTTGCCGGCGGCGTGACGAACTCGCTGCTCCGGCTCGGCGGAGAGGTGCTCGGCGCCGGCAGCGGCCACGACCTCCGCGGGTAGTGCCCGGGGATCCGGAAGCTGGACTTCCTCGATCGGCGGCAAAACGGCCGAATCGGCGTCACCGGCCAACTCAAGCTCTTCGCGAAGCTGGACCTCCGCTGTCCGGCTCAGCCTCACCTGTCGCTCATAAGCGCCCCAGCCCCACCACTTGGAATCGGTCCGCGGGGCGCTCACCTACGCGACCTCCCCGAGGGCCCAAGCACGCTGGTGAGGACCCCGGTGGGGTCTCATGGCGCAACCTTCCCGAGGGACCAAGCACGTTGATGAGGACCCCGGTGGGGTCTCATGACGCGCTGGTCACGTTCGCTAGCCCCTCCAGTGCCTCTTCCAGGATGCGGCCGCTGCCGCGGCGCATCAGCGGTGAGCCGAGCCGCGAGATGCCGCGCAGGCGCATGTCGCGCGCCAGCGAGACCTCCGTGGTGCCGTTTTCGCCGGGGGTGAGGGCGACCTCGATCTCGAGGCCGCGGAGATGTTTCTCAAATGGCGTGCCGGTGACCGTCTGCTCGAAGTCGAAGCGCTCGCCGTCGGCGTAGCCCACGCACCGGTAGTCGGCGCGCACGCCGCGGCCGCCGCGGGTGCCTAGCACCTGGGTCCACGTGAGCTCCTCCCCTTCGCCGCTGACGTTTTCGACGCGCTTGGTCTCGGGCCACCATCGCGGCAGGTGATGGGGATCGGAGACCACGCGCCAGATCCCGGCCGGCGAGGCGTCGAGGCGGCGTCGGCGGACCACTTTCGCCACGGCGGAGTCGGACTACTCGGCGCCCGTGATGCGGCGCAGGTCGCGCACCAGCAGCAGGTGCATCAGGTTGCCGCAGGCGGCAACGAGCGTCTCCAGGTTCTCGATCGCCTCGCGCTTCTTGCTCTGGTTCTGGGAACGGAGCGCCGGGCCCATCACCTGCTCCAGCAGGGCGGCTTCGCGGTCGGCGGAGGTGCGAAAGACGCGCAGGTTGCGCCCGCGGACGCCGTAGCGCGCCAGCTCGCCGGCAGCGGTCACGATCTCGAGGTCGGAGTCGTCGTAATAGTGCTGGCCGTCGATGCGTTCGGATTCCACCAAACCGAAGTCCTCGAGCTCCTTCAGCAGCTCGCTGCGCACCCCGGTCTGGTCGAGGAGCTCGTCTTGGCTGAGGCGAGAGGCACCGGCACCCTCGACGCTGAGCGCGCGGCGGGCGCCGGCCACCCGCGCCCGGCCGACGTCGTCGCGCTCGCCGCCCGAGGCGAGCTCCTGGCGGATCACCCGCAGAGGCAGGAATTCGTCGCGCTGCATCCGCAAGATCGCCCGCAGGCGCTCGACGTCGGCCTGGCTGTAGAGGCGATAGCCGCCGGGGGTGCGCCGCGGCGAGAGGAGCTTCTGGTCCTCGAGGTAGCGGATCTTCGAGATCGAGAGGTCGTCGAACTCGCGCTGCAGGATCTTGGTGACGGCGCCGATCGTCAGTGCCTTTCGCGTCGACGGTTGTGAGGCGGTGCCGGTCGCCGTGTTCATTGTTTCTCCAAGTAGCTGAGGCGGTACTTGCCGACCTGGATCTCGTCGCCGTCCTCGAGTTGGTGGGACTCGATGCGATGGCGGTTCACGTAGGTACCGTTGAGGGAGCCGAGGTCGTCGATGTAGCGCCCTTCCTTGCGACGGACGACCAGCGCGTGGTTGCGCGAGACGGTGACGTCATCGAGGAAGATGCCCGCGTCCGGACTGCGGCCGATCGAGATGCGGTCCTGCTCCAGACCGAAGCTCTCGCCGGCACGGCCGCCACCGGAGCGGATCACCATCGCCGCCCCCGCGTCGTCGACGATCTCGTCGACGTCGACCGGATGCATCTCCCCGGTCTCGTCGACCCGGTAGGTCATCGTGGTCGGGTCTTCGTTGCCCTCCGGGCGCGATAGGTACGCGCCGCATTTCTGGCAGTAGTTGGCGCCCTCGGCGTTGACGAAGCCGCACTCGGGGCAGTGCACAGCCATGACCGCGCCGCCGCGCCCTAGGAAGCCCCGCCGGGTTCCGCCTCGTGTTCACCAGCGAGGATCCGGCTGAGGCGCTCGACATCGTCCCCCTTGATCACAGCTTCGCCCTGCTCGCGCTTGGAGCGCAGGCGGTTGACCAGCTCGGCGCGAAGGATGTCGATCTTGCCGTGCAGGATCCGTCGCTTGTAGGAGATTTTCTGTTCCTCGTCTGCGAGTGACTCGATCAGCGCCTTGAGCTCCTGGTCGCTGAGTGAGCCGATATCGGGGAAAGTGTCTTCCATGGTGGCCACTATAGCCGTCCGCGGGCGACCTCCACCCCGGGTTGAGGGTTATGCAGCGCGGGTTGCGCGCAGATGCGCGAACCCTGCGCGTGCGTAGATCATGGTCGAGATCACCGCGCAGGCGAGGCCGCCGACGAAAAGGATGTCCCAGGCAGCGCTTTGCACGACCATCGTCCAGAACAACGCGCTCATGATCGCGAACACCGCGATTCGCCCCAGCCAGCTGATCTCGAGCTCGAGGTCGTTGCGCAGCGCGATCTCGGCGAGGGCCACGGTCACCAGCTCGCGGATCGCCAGGGCGGCGATCGCCCAGCGTGGCAGCAGATGGAAGTGCCAGCAGACGGTGGCGCCGGCGAGCACCGTGAGGCGATCGACAATCGGGTCGAGAATCGCCCCCATTCGGCTGTATTGCCCGGTGGCTCGCGCGACGAAGCCATCCAGGTAGTCACCGGCGGCGATACACCAGTAGAGCACCGCCGCCGTCAGGTCGCGCCCGTCGCCCGAGCCGAAGGCCAGATAGAGGAAAACCGGAATGGCGGCCAAGCGCGCGTAGCCGATCAGGTTGGGCAGCGTCCACGGCCGCAGCGGCTGCCCGCGGCGGGTTTCCCTGGGGTTGGGGCCGGAGCGGTCGATTCCGAACTGTCGGCGGAGCCCGGGCTTGCGCCTGCCCCCGCCGGGCCTCGCCCCGGCCGCCATCAGGTGAGCTCCTCGAGCAGCTCCAGTGCCTCGGCTGAGGCGTTATCGACGCTCAGCGAGCGGTCCTCGGCGCCGCGGCGTATCTGCGCTTCGACCTTGCCTTCAGCGAGGGCACGCTTGCCGACCACGACCCGCAGTGGGCAGCCGAGGAGCTCTGCGTCGGTCAGCTTCTCACCCGGCCCCGCGTCGCGGTCGTCGTAGAGAACTTCGACCCCGCTCTCCACCAGCTCCTCGTAGAGCTTCTCGGAGAAAACGTGCTCCTCGGTGCCCTCCTTGCCGAGCCCGACGAGATGGATCTGCCAGGGGGCCAGCGACCGCGGCCAGACGATGCCGGCGTCGTCGGCGCCCTGCTCGATCGCCGCGGCGGCGATGCGCGCCGGACCGATGCCGTAGCTGCCCATCATGATCGGCTTCTCGACACCGGTTTCATCGAGGAAGCTGGCTCCGAGGGGCTCCGAGTAGCGGGTTCCGAGCTTGAAAATGTTGGCGATCTCGATCGCCGGGACGATCTCGATGGTGGCGCCGCTCGGCGCTATGTCCCCCGCCTCGACCGAGCGGATGTCGGCGGACTCGAACTCGAAGTCGCGGCCTGGCCTTACCCCCTTCAGGTGCCGGTCGGGCTGGTTGGCGCCGGTGACCAGGGAACCACCCTGGACCGCCTCGTCCATCAGGGCGGGCACCTCGGTCCCGACCGGTCCGATGAACCCGGCCGGGCCGATCTGCGCCGCGATCTCCTCCGGACGGGCTTGGCGGAAGTCGGCGCCGAGGTGGTTTCGCAGCTTGATCTCGTTCAACCGGTGGTCGCCGCGCAGCAGGGCCAGGACCATGCCGCGGTCCTCGACCACAACCGGCATCGCCTTGATCAGTGCCCCTGAGGGTAGGCCGAGCGAGGCGGAGACTTCCTCCACCGTGGTCAGCCCGGGCGTGTCGACGGGTTCGGGGCCCTCAAGCGCCGGCGGGGGCTCTACGGGCTGTGGCTCGGCGCTGGCGACCTCTACGTTGGCGGCATAGCCCGAAGCGAGGGCCACCTCGTTTTCACCCGCCGGACACGGCGCCATGTACTCGTGGGCAGCGGAGCCTCCCATCATCCCGACGTCGGCTTCGACCCGGTACCACTGCAGCCCGCTACGGTCGCAGATCCGATCGTAGGCTTCGATGTTGAGCTGGTAATTGCACTCGAGGCCTTCCTCGTCGCGATCGAAGCTGTAGCCGTCCTTCATCGTGAACTCGCGGCTGCGCAGCACGCCGGCGCGCGGGCGCGGCTCGTCGCGTTCCTTGACCTGGAGGTGATAGAGCAGCAGCGGCAGGTCGCGGTAGGAGCGAACCTCGCGGGCCACGTGATAGGTGATCGCCTCCTCATGGGTCATCGCCAACGTCATCTGCGAACCCTTGCGATCCTCGAGCTTGAACAGCTCGTCGATCCCGTAGCGCCCGGTGGTCTTCCAGATCTCCGCCGGCTGTAGGACCGGCATCAGCATCTCCTGGGCGCCGATCGCTTCCATCTCCTGGCGAAGGATCGTTTCGATGCGATGCATGACCCGGCGCCCGGCCGGCAGATAGGTCCACAACCCGGTGCCGAGCTGGCGGATCAGCCCGGCGCGCACCATCAGTTTGTGCGAGATCGCCTCGGCGTCGGCCGGGGGGTGCTTGAGAGTCGGCAGGAAGAGCCGGGAAAGTCGCGACATGCAGGGCGAACATACAAGCTGGGCTGCCGCCGCAACTCGCGGGCCTCGTTAGGGTTCCTCCCCTG
Organism: Solirubrobacterales bacterium; assembly: GCA_046262655.1. GTDB lineage: Bacteria > Actinomycetota > Thermoleophilia > Solirubrobacterales > 70-9 > JBHEMJ01. The sequence goes on from JBHEMJ010000105.1 coordinate 5,806, forward strand.
TGGGCAGGCGTCATCTACTCCCCTTGCTGGTGAGCATTGTGGCGCTGGCCGCTATCGCCTCCCCCGCACACGCCTCCAAGAGCCAGTTCACGATCTTCGATGCCTCCGAGGAATTGACCGGCAGCCTCTGCTGCTCGGTCCTCACAAATCCCGCCCTCGACGATGCCCGCGGGCTCGGAGCCGACACGGTGCGGGTGCTTGTCTACTGGTCCGACGTGGTGGCGGCGCCGGATGCGACTGCCAAGCCTGCAGGCGACTCCGGAGACCCGGCTTGGCCGGGCTACGCGCAGCCGGGGCTCGCCAACCAGGGAGGTGGCTGGGGCAAGTACGACCAGCTGGTCCGCCAGATCACTGCCCGCGGCATGAGCGTGGTGATGGTCCCGACCGGGCGCTTTCCCGACGGCCGGGTTCCGCGCTGGGCCGGCAACTCGCCCGCGACCAACGGCACCGACCCCGACCCCGCCGAGTACGGCCTCTTTCTCAAGGCGCTGGGCGAGCGTTATCGAGGTGGCTATGACCCCGACGGCCCCGGTGGGCTGACGGCGATCCCGGCGGTCAGCTTCGTCGGCGTCTGGAATGAGCCCAATAGCCCATACCAGCTTCAGCCGCAGGTCAAAAACGGCGCTCCCTACACCCCCACCCTCTATCGACGGCTTTTCTCCGCCGGGTCCTCGGGCCTTCGACAGGGCGGCTTCCGGGGACAGATCTGGATGGGGGAGCTGGCGCCGCGAGGAACCGGCACCACGCTCGGGGCCCTCGCCTTCACCCGGCGGTTTCTCTGCCTCTCGCCGGCGAAAGGCAAACCAAGAAGAAGGAAGAAGGGCAAGGCGAAAACCGGAGCATTGAAGGCGGGCTGCCCGATTCTGCGCGCCGATGCCTTCGCCCACCACCCCCATTCGGGCATCGACGCGCCGTTCCGGCCCCCCTTCGGGCATGACGACGTGACCATCGGCAATGTCCCCTCGCTGGGCAGATTGCTGCGCAAGGCGGCCAAGGCGGGCGCCATCAACCCGATGCCGATCGTGCTCTCCGAGTACGGAATCCAAACCAACCCACCCGACGCGCTGTCCGGCCTCAGCTTCCAGCAACAGGCCGAGTACATCGGGATTGCCGAATACCTCGCCTACCGCAATCCCAAGGTCAGTGCCTGGTCGCAATACCTACTTCGCGACGACAGCAGCCTGGGCGGTTTCCAGTCGGGCCTGCGACTGCGCGACGGCGCCTTCAAGCCGGCCTTTGGCGCCTTTCGCACCCCGCTGGTCATCCGCAAGCCGCAGGGAAGGAATCCCCGGCGCGTGAGTGGCTGGGGCGAGGTGCGTCCGACCGGTGGTGCGCACGTCCAGATCCAGCGTAGTGACGGCCGGCTCTGGCGTCCCGCCACTCCCGTGTTTCAGACCGATGGCCGCGGCTACTTTCAGCGCCGGCTCTCCTACAAGCGCGGACGCCAGTTCCGCCTGGTCTGGTTCGACGCCACCGACGGCTTCGGCAGCTGCAGCGGCGATTGCGTGGGGCCCCCGATCCGGGCTTACGGGTTCAAGTAAAACGCTGCCCGCGCCTAGGCGCGGGTGAAGCGGCGACCCGCCACCGGCGAGGCCGCTTCGTCGAGCAGGACCTTGTCGGCCTCCTCGGCGGTCTTTGCCTTCTCCATTGCGGCGATCCGCTCCGGCGTCAGCTCGCCGGCGTTTTCCTGCTCGATCTTTGCCAGCCACGCAGCTCCTTCGGAAGCCTGGGTGTTGTCGACCTCGATCTCGCCGCGGTCGATCGACTTGTCGATCTCGGCGAACAGAGTGTCGACGAGCTGGTCCTGGGGAACCTTCCGCAGGGGCTTGCCGTGGGCGAAGATCAGGCCCTCGTCCTTGGCGCCCGTGATGCCGAAGTCGGCGTGTGAAGCCTCGCCGATTCCGTTCACCGCGCAGCCGAGCACGGCGACCTCAATCGGGTCGGCGTAGGCCTCCAGGCGCCGCTCGATCTCGGCCACGACGGTGTCCATGTCGAACTGCAGCCGCCCGCAGGTGGGGCAGGCGATCAGCACCGGTCCGCGTTCGCGCAGCTGCAGCGCCTTGAGGATTTCCCAG
>JBHEMJ010000106.1:0-19029 GCA_046262655.1 Solirubrobacterales bacterium
GATGCAGACGCGCTGGCGCCAGCTCAGTAGGTGCGGTGAGAGGTAGGTCCCACAGGAGACGCCGTGAGCCTCGAGCAACGCTGCGGTCATCGTCGCCACCGAGGTCTTGCCGTTGGTGCCGACCACGTGCACGGTCGCGAAACGGTTCTGCGGCAGCCCCAGCAGCTCGCACAGCCGGCGCGTGCGCTCCAACCCGAGCTTCCAGCCGATCGCGTCGAGCGAGGCGAGGTAGCGCTCGGGGTCTATCGCATCCACCCGCATCTCCTGGTCACATCCACCCGCGCCTCCTCCTCACATCCACCCGCATCCCCTCGGGCCGCGCCCTGCGCACCCCTCCGGAGCACAGGTGGATACGGGGTGGCACCGCCATCGCCCTGGTCACCCTCAGCCGAGGTCTGCAAGCTCGGCCCGGTAGGCCGCGAGCTTGGCGCGCTCCTCGTCGACCACGTCGGCGGGAGCCTTGGCGACGAAGCCGTTGTTGGCGAGCTTGCCCTCGCCTCGCTTGACCTCGGAACGCAGCTTCTCGCGGCGCTCCTCGATTCGCTTCTCGACCGCCGCGCCGTCAACGCCCTCGGAGGCGAGCAGCTCGACGCCGCCGACCGTCGCCATCGCCTCCTCCGCCCCGTCGCCGTCGAACTCGATTCGCGCCAGGCGCCCGACCAGCTCCAGCGGCTCGCGCTCGCCGGAACGGGCCTTCAGCTTGGCACCGGCGGAGACCCCTGCCAGATCGCGCCAGCGGCGCAGCGCCCGGGTCAGCACGATCGCCTCGGCCAGCTCTTCCTCGGCCGCCCCGTCGATCAGCGCCTGGTCGGCTGTGGGGAACGGCCCGGCGACCAGCGGGCCCTCGCGGCCGGGCATGTAGGACCAGATCTCCTCGGTGACGAACGGCATCACGGGGTGGGCCAGGGCCAGCACCTGCTCGAGCACGAACAGCAAGTTGGCGGAGGCGTCCTGGTCTTTGTCATAGAGGCGGGGCTTGGCGATCTCCAGGTACCAGTCACAGAGCTCCGACCAGAAGAACTCGTAGAGGCCGAGTACCGCCTTGCTGAACTCATAGGCCTCGATCCGCTCCTCGAAGGCGGTGATCGTGCGCTGAAGGCGGGAGACGATCCAGCGGTCCTCCACGCGGGCGATGCGAGGCTCTGGCCTGGCCTCGTCGCCGACCTCCTGCAGGATCAGCCGAGAGGCATTCCACATTTTGTTGGCCAGATCACGCCCTTGCTGGACCCGCGCCTCGGAATAGCGCACGTCCTGGGTCGAGGCCATCCCCAGCAAGCCGAAGCGCAGCGCGTCGGCGCCGTGGCGCTCGATCTCCTGCACCGGATCGATGCCGGTGCCGAGCGACTTGCTCATACGCCGCCCGTCCGGGGCCTGGATCACCGAGTGCAGATAGACGTCGCGGAAGGGCAGCCCACCGGTGAACTCGAGCGAGGTCATGATCATCCGCGCCACCCAGAGCTGGAGGATCTCGCGGGCGGTGCCGAGGAAATCGGTCGGGAAGAAAGCCTTGTACTCCGGTGACTCGGTGTCGGGCCAGCCCAGCGTCGCGAACGGCCACAGGGCCGAGCTGAACCAAGTGTCGAGCACGTCCTGATCCTGCTCCCAGCCCTCTCCCTCGGGGGGTGCTTCCCCAACATAGGTTTCCTGATCGCCGGTATCGCCGCGGTACCAGACCGGTAGCCGGTGCCCCCACCAGAGCTGGCGGGAGATGCACCATGGCCGGATCGCCTCCATCCAGGCGAGGTAGACGTCGCGTTGCGAGTCGGGAATGATTCGAACCCGCCGCTCACGCGCCACCTCGATCGCCGGCTTTGCGAGCTCGTCCATGCGGCAGAACCACTGCAGGGAGATCAGCGGCTCGATGCGCTGGCCGGAGCGGTGTGAGAAGGGGACCGAATGCGTGTAGGGCTCCTCGCCGCGCAGCACGCCCTCGTCGCGCAGTGCCTCGACCACCTCCCTCTGGGCGTCTTCGATGCTCATGCCCTTGAAGCGATCACCGGCGGCGTCGGTCATCCGGCCGTCCTCGCCGATCACGCTGATCTCGGCCAGGCCGTGTTGTCGGCCGATCTCGAAGTCATTGGGATCGTGGCCGGGGGTGACCTTCAGCGCCCCGGTGCCGAATTCGGGATCGACATGCTGGTCCGCGATCACCGGGATCAGGCGGCCGACCAGCGGCAGCTCGACGTTGCTGCCGACCAGGCTCCTGTAGCGCCCATCGTCTGGATGGACGGCGACCGCGGTGTCGGCGAGCATCGTCTCGGGGCGCACCGTGGCGACGATCAGCTCGCCCGCGTCTTCGTCCTCCAGCGGATAGGCGATCTCGTAGATCGTGTCGGTGACCTCGCGATTCTCCACCTCCAGGTCGGAGATCGCCGAGCCGGTGCCGGGGTCCCAGTTGACCATGTAGTTGTCGCGGTAGATCAAGTCCTTGCGGTAGAGCCCCACGAAGACCCGATGGACGGCCGCGACGTAGCCAGGATCCAGGGTGAAGCGCTCGCGCTCGTAGTCACAGGAGGCGCCCAGTCGCTTGTACTGCTCGATGATGGTCGAGCCGTAGCGCTCCTTCCACTCCCAGACCCGCTCGACGAATGCCTCGCGTCCGAGGTCGTGGCGGGAGAGCCCCTCTTTCGCCAGCTCCTTTTCGACCACAGCCTGGGTGGCGATCCCGGCGTGGTCGGTGCCGAGGATCCAGATCGTGTTGCGCCCGCGCATCCGCTGCATGCGGATCAGCACGTCCTGGATCGAGCCGTTCAGCGCGTGGCCCATGTGTAGGGCGCCGGTCACGTTGGGCGGCGGGATCGCGATCGAGTAGTTCTCCTCGGGCGTGCCGGTCGGCTCGGGATGGAACCATCCCCCTTCGATCCAGGACTCGAACACGCGGCGCTCGACCGCGCCGGGCTCCCAGCGGGTCGTCTGTTCCAGGGCTTTTCGGCGAGCGGCGTCCATGCTCGCCGCGATGTTAGTCGCGGCGGATCGTATGCAGCCCGGTCTGGCTAGGCGGACTCTTCGAGCTCGCCGCCGGGCAGCTCGTGCTCGCCGGTGGCGTCGGTGACGAGCATCGGTCGCTGGCCGCCCGTGATCGTCTCCTTGGTGACCACGCACTTGGTCACGTCACGGCGCGAGGGCAGCTCGAACTGCACGTCGAGCAGGGTTTCCTCGAGGATCGAGCGCAGCCCGCGGGCGCCGGTCTCGCGTTCGAGCGCCTTGTCGGCGATCGCGCCGAGGCTGTCCTGCGCAAAGACCAGCTCAATGTCGTCGAACTCGAAGAAACGCTGGAACTGGCGGGTGAGCGCGTTGCGAGGCTCGGTCAGGATCGTGACCAGGTCCTGGCGCTGGAGCTGGTGGATCGCCGAGATCACCGGCAGGCGGCCGATGAACTCGGGGATCAGGCCGTATTCGATCAGGTCCTCGGGCAGAACCCGCTCGAAGGTCTCGCCGGTGTCCTTCTCGATCGCCGGCTCGATCGTGGCGCCGAAGCCGACGCCCGCGTGGCCGATGCGCTTCTCGATCACCTTGTCAAGCTCGGCGAATGAGCCACCGCAAACGAACAGCACGTTGGTCGTGTCGATCGTCAGGAAGTCCTGGTGGGGGTGTTTGCGCCCGCCCTGCGGCGGCACCGAGGCGGTGGTGCCCTCGAGAATCTTCAGCAGCGCCTGCTGGACGCCCTCGCCCGAGACGTCGCGCGTGATCGACGGGTTGTCGGACTTGCGCGCGATCTTGTCGATCTCGTCGATGTAGATGATGCCGGTCTCGGCTTTCTTGACGTCGAAGTCGGCGGCCTGGATCAGCTTCAGCAGGATGTTCTCGACGTCCTCGCCGACGTAGCCGGCCTCGGTCAGCGCCGTGGCGTCGGCGATCGCGAAGGGGACATTGAGGATCTTGGCCAGGGTCTGGGCGAGCAGCGTCTTGCCACAGCCGGTCGGGCCCAGCAGAAGGATGTTGGACTTCTGCAGCTCGATCTCCGAGCCGTCGTTATCGGCCTGGGCGATCTGCACCCGTTTGTAGTGGTTGTATACGGCGACCGAGAGCGAGCGCTTGGCCTCGGCTTGGCCGACCACGTAGTCATCGAGGATGTCGTTGATCTCCGCCGGCTTCGGCAGGTTCTCGAGCTCGAAGCTGGGCGGAACGGTCAGCTCCTCGTCGATGATCTCGTTGCAGAGATCGATGCACTCGTCGCAGATGTAGACGCCCGGGCCGGCGATCAGCTTCTTGACCTGACGTTGCGACTTTCCGCAGAAGCTGCAGAGGAGCTGCTCGTTCGAATCTGTGGGACGTGCCAGCGGTCTCTCCTTGAACGACGGTTTTCCGCCGGGCCTGCAGGGCTTTCCAAAGCTTAGGGAAAGCGAGGCACCGGCCTGGATCCTTCCAGTTACGCCGCCGGGGCGGTGATCCCTTCCCCCCGCTAGGGTGCCGCCGGTGCGCCGCCAGATGGGAAAAGAGCTGCAACTGCTGTATGCCGCAGCCGCCCTGCTGGCCCTCGGCGCGGCCTTCATCACCTTCGTGCTGACCGAACACACCGCCGACTACTGGTCGTGGGCGATCTCTCCGCCGATCTCGGCCGCTTTTCTGGGCGGCTGCTACTGCGCCGCGGTCGCCCTGCTCTGGCCCCTTTCGCGAGTCGAGACCTGGGCCGAGGGCCGTCTGGCAGCGACCCCGGTGATGACGATCTCCCTGATGCTGCTGGCGACCACGCTGATCCACTGGGACCGCTTCGACCAGGATCACCTGGTCTTTTGGCTTTGGTTCGCCGCCTACGTGCTGGTGCCGCCGGTACTGGCAGTTCTGGTGGTGAAGGAGATCAGCATGCCCGGCCAGATCGTTGGCAGCGGCGAGAAGCTCCCGTGGTGGGCAGTCGCCGGCCTCTGGCTGCATGGCATGGTGCTGCTCGGGGTCGGGGTGGTGATGTTCCTGGCTCCGGGCACGGCAGCCGATTTCTGGCCCTGGCAGCTCAGCGAGCTGACCAGCCGCGCCCTGGGCTCGTTCATCTTCGGCTTCGGGGTCAACGCGGTCGCGGCGCTGTTCGTCAACGATCTGCGCCTGCTGCGGGTGCCCGGCTTCGCCTACGCCGTGCTCGGTCTAGCCGAGCTCGTCGCGGTCGCGCGCTACAGCGGCGAGGTCGACTTCGACACGGTGGGCTTGCTCTACGTCGCCTTCCTGGTCTCGGCCGTCCTCGGCGGCCTGACCATGATCTATCTCAGCCGCGACTCCACCTTCCGCGCCTGAGATCGAGTGCCGGCTGGCTGTGACGGTCCCACTTGCGCAGGGCCGGCTCCGGATCGACGGCCCTGCCGCGAATGCGCAGCTCGAAGTGCAGATGACAGCCGACCGTCTCGGCGTTGCCGGTCCTGCCCTCGTTGCCGACGTACTGGCCGCCGAACACGTGCTGGCCGGGCTTGACCACGGCGCGGCGGAGCAGGTGCGCGTAGAAGTAACTGCGCCCCTCCCCGGCTCCCGACAGCAGCAGATAGTTCCCGTAGAGCACCGGATCGAACCCGCGCTTGATCACCTGTCCCTCGCTGACCGCGAGCAGCTTGGCGCCACATTTGGCCACGATGTCGAAGCCCTGGTGGATGCGGCCCCCGTCGCGGGGGGCGCCGAACTCGCCGACCGGACCACGTGTGCTCCATTGCTCGTTGACCGGAAAGGAGTGCCTGGATGGGGCACTGGTCGCCCCCGCAGCGGCGGCGAAGAGTAGGGCCAGGACGACAGCCGCCGCTGCCAGTCGCCTTTTGCGCGTCACCCGGGCGCTAGCTCGGAAGGTTTTCGCGGTTCTCGAGGATGCGGTCGACGATGTTGTACTTCATCGCCTCTTCGGCGCTCATGAAGTAGTCGCGCTCGGTGTCCTTGGCGACTTTTTCCAGATCCTGGCCCGTGTGTTTGGCGATGATCTGGTCGAGGCGCTGGCGCACATCGATGATCTCCTTGGCGTGGATCTCGATGTCGGTCGCCTGGCCGGAGAAGCCGCCGGAGACCTGGTGGATGAGGATCTTCGAGTTGGGCAACGCCATCCTCTTGCCCGCGGCGCCGCCGGCGAGCAGCAGGGCGCCCATGCTCATCGCCACGCCGACGCAGATCGTCGAGACCTGGGGCTTGATGAATTGCATGGTGTCGTAGATCGCCAACCCGGCGTAGACGGAACCGCCGGGGGAGTTGATGTACATCGAGATGTCCTTCTCAGGGTCCTCGGACTCGAGATGGATCAGCTGGGCCACTGTCAGGTTGGCGATGTCCTCGGTTACCGGGGTGCCCATGAAGATGATTCGCTCGTTCAGCAGGCGCGAGTAGATGTCGAAGGCACGCTCGCCGCGCGAGGTCTGCTCCACCACCATCGGCACCATCGGGGACATATCGTTGAGTTCGCGCCCCGCGCCCCACCCAGCTCCCTTGTTCTGCTTCGCGCTCACAGCGCGGGAGTCTATAGAGGAGCTGTTCCCGGCTACTTCGGGTCGCCCGGCGTCCAGAGGCCGGCGCCCTTCTTCGCAGGTTCCTTTTCGGGCGTCCATATTTTCTCCCTCGCCTCAGCCTGCTCGAGCGGGATTGGCTTGGCCGAGGAGGCGATCACATCGAGCGCCTTGCGGATCTTCAGATCGCGCTCGACCAGCTTCTCGCGGCCGCTCTCGCGCAGTTCCTTCAGCGCCTCGGAGGGCTCGGGATGGCCGTGATCCTCGTGACCGGGCGGTGGTTTCAGCGCCTCGAGCATCTCCTCCTCGGTGATCTCGATGCCCTCGGCCTCGGCCACCGCCTCGAGTGCTGCCTCGCGCCGCAGGCTGCGTTCTGCCTCGGGCTTGGACTGCTCGACCAGCTCTTCGCGGGTCACGCTCTGGGCCTCCAGGTAGCGGTCGGGATCGATCCCCTGCTGGGTCAGCGAGCGAGCCGCGCGTGCCCAGTTCTCGGCCGCGCGGCCGCTGATCAGGTCGTCTGAGAGCTCGATCTCGACCTTGTCGGCGGCGGCGTCCAGGGCGCGCTCGCGAAAGCCCTCCTCGGCGCGTCCCTCGAGCACCTCGCGGACGCGCTCGGTGATGTGGTCGCGCAATTCCTCGACGGTGTCGAACTCGGAGGCTTCAGCGGCAAAGTCGTCGTCGAGCTCGGGCAGCTCCTTCTCGCGGACCTCCTTGACCTCGATCTCGAAGCTCGCCTTCTTGCCGCGCAGCTGCTCGGCGTGGTAGTCGTCGGGGAAGTCGAACCTGGCCTGACGTCTGTCGCCGGCCTTGGCACCTGCCAGCGCCTCCTCGAAGCCGGGCACTACCTGGCCCCTGCCGAGCTCAAGCAGGTAATCCTTGCCCTCGCCCCCTTCGAAGGTCTCGCCGTCCACCTGGCCCTCGAAATCGATCAGCAGGACATCGCCCTGCCTGGCTTCGCGCTCGACGGTGTTCAACTTCGCGAAGCCCTCTCGCAGGCGGTCGACCTCGGCGTCGACGGTGCCGGGCGGAACCTCGATCTCCTCCTTGCCGACCTCGAGGCCCCTGTAGCCCTCGAGCTTTCCGACGGGCAGCACGCTGACCTCAATCGAGAACTTCAGCGGCTCTGCCTCGCCGGGGACCGTCTCCATCTTGATGCTCGGGTTGCCGACCGGTTCGACCCGCGCGTCCAGCACCGCCTCCGAGTACCAATCGGCGAGGTTGTCCTCGATCGCCTCGGTCATCACCGCCCCCCGGCTGACCTTCTGAATCACCATTTGGGGAGGGACCTTGCCCTTGCGGAAGCCCGGAATCTTCATCTCCTTGCCCAGCCGCGCGGCGGTCTTCTGGATCGCTTTTTCCAGCTCCGCGGCGGGAACATCGACCTCGATCTTGAGGCGCGAATCGCCGAGGTTGTCTACCTTCGTCTTCATCGAGCGAGCCACCTTAGAGCTATCACTTCGCGACCGGTTCGCGGCTTGGGTCTACACCGGGCCGCTAGGCCGACTGCTGGCCTTTCTCATCGATCTCGGAAGCCTGTTCGTCGCGGCACTCGCCTGGAACCTGGAGCGCCTCAGCCGCCACCTTCGGCGTAGCCGATGATCGAGCGGTCGATCAGCCATTCCACCGGCGCCTTGTCGTCGGTGTAGACGCTGCCCCCGGCGAGGCGGGGTGCCAGGTGGAAAGCGTCCTTGATCGCCGCCTGGCGCAGCTGCGGATCGAGCCGCTTGGCCTGGTCGCGCAGGTGGGCGGCGCCGGCCGGTGCGTCGCTGCCCACCAACAGGGTGTTGGAGTCCTCGACCGGATCGCGCAGCACGGTGGGGAAGGCCTCGGCCATGGTCCGCCCGAGGACCTGCTCGAGGTCGTCGTTGCCGGCCGGGTGGCCGACGTTGACGATCACCACCCCGCCGGGGGCGAGGCGGTCGTGCGCCAGCTGGAAGAACTCCTTGGTGGCCAGGTAGAACGGGATGTAGGGCTGGCGGTAGGCGTCGACGACGATCACGTCATAGCCGCCGCCCGAGCGCTGCAGCCACGGCCTTGCGTCCTCCCCGTAGACCCTCATCTGCGGGTTGTGGAGATCGAAGAACCGCCGGCCGAGGTCGGTCAGCTTCGGGTCGATCTCGACGGCGTCGACCTCGGTCGCGGGAAAGAAATGCCCGTAGGAGCGCGCGGCGGTGCCGGCGGCGTTCCCGAGGATCGCGATCCGCCGCGGCGGTGTGGCCCGAGCGGCGAACGGCAGGACCAGCAGCGAGTCCCAGTAGTCGCCGGTCAGGTAGGCGCCGGGGCGGTAGAAGGAGTGAACCGCCTGGCCCTCGTTCAGCTCGAGCTTTCGCGAGCCGTCCTCCTCCTGGAGCACGCGCACGTATTGCTGGGTGGTCTCACCCTCGTAGATCACCTTCTCCCCCTCCCCGGCCTTGACGGTGCCGACCGGAACCGCGACCACTCCGGCCAGCGCCAGCGGGATCGCCAGATAACGCCAGCCGAGACCCGCGGCGGCGACCAGGGCCAGGGCCAGGGCGAAGACCAGAAAGGTGCGCTGGGTACCGAACGCGGGGATCAGCACCAGGGCAGCGAGCATCGTCCCGAACAACGAGCCGGCGGTGGAAGTCGCATAGAGGCGCCCGGCGACCTCACCGGAGTGCTCGATGTCGGTGACGGCGAGACGCAGCGCATAGGGCGAGCAGGCTCCGAGGAGGATCACCGGCACCGAGACCAGCACCAGCACGCCGAGCAGCGAGCCGAGGAAGGCCCCGGCGGAGATCGTGTCGAGAGCGTCCACCGCGAAGCGGAAGAACGGCTTGGCGGCGAACGGCACCACGGCGATCAAGACGCCGGCAAAGAGAACCAGCCGGCACAAGCCCGTCAGTGACGGGTTCCTGTCGGCGAGACGCCCGCCGAAGAAATAGCCGATCGAAAGCGAGACCAGCACGACCCCGATCGTGTTGGCCCAGACGATCGTCGAAGCGCCGAAGAAGGGGGCCATCAATCGCGCTGCGGCGATCTCGGCGCCGAGGCTGGCGGAGCCGACCACGAACACGACCGCGGTCAGGTAGCGGTTCGACGCCTCCATCAGAGCGGGTGTTGCACCGGTGGAACCGGCACTAACTACGCAGTCGCTCCTCGAGCCGGCCGCCCTGGCCGGCGCCGACGGCGCGCTCGGCACGTGCCGGGTCGAGCGGCACCCCACGGGCGTCGGCGAGGTCGAGCAGGCGCTGGCGCTCGGTGTCCTGCCTGGACCATCGCAGGAACAGCCACGAAAGCACACCGAGGGTGACCAGCCCTCCTTCGGCCATCATCACCACTCCCGCCACCCCCTGGTCGGTGACCGCCGATACGTCCCAGAACTCCCGCCCCTTGGCATAGTCGGGGTAGAAGTCGATGGTGGACCACATGAACACGTTGCCGAGCACCGTGCCCAGCAGCCGCACCCCGATCACGTAGCCGAGCTTGGCCGGGAGCCCGAACCAGCTCGGCACCGGCAGGGGGCCGAACAGCGGCATCCACATGGCCAGCCCGGCGCCGATGAACATGAAGTGCTCCAGTGCGTGCACCGGCTCGCTGCTCAGCGCCGCCTGGTAGAGCACCGGCAGATGCCAGACGTAGAGGTTGGTCGCCCACAGTGGCAGCGCCACCAGTGGGTGGGTAAGCACCCGCAGGCGGTCGATCAAGCGGATCTGCAGCAGCGGCTGCAGCAGCGGTCCGGTCAGCCCGAGAACGATCAACAGCGGCGCCAGATCGCCGATCACCAGATGCTGGGCCATGTGGGCGAACAGCAACTCGCCACCGATGTGGGCGACGGGCGAGACCAGTGCCGCCAGGATCAGCAGCAGCCCCGCCGCGAAGCAGAGCTGGCGCCACAGCGGCACCGGCTTGCCTCGCCGGGCCAGGGTCGCGGCGCGCCGCGAGTAGAGCACGGCGACGATCGCCAGGGGCAGCAGCTGCAGCGGCGCAAAGGTACCGTGGCCCACGTGGGCGAGCGGGAACACCGTTATCAGGATAGGTGAGCGGGACCGGCCGCTAGAGCCAGTTGACGCGCTTGAAGTAGCGGTAGAGCAAGTAGACCGAGACAGCCATCGTCGCCAGCGCGATGGGATAGCCCCAGACCTGGCGCAGCTCGGGCATGTGCTCGAAGTTCATTCCGTAGACGCTGGCGATAAAGGTCGGCACGGCGATGATCGCCGCGTACGAGGAGATCTTCTTCACCACCTCGTTCTGGTTGACGCTGACCAGGGCCAGGTTCGCCTCAAGCACCGAGGTCAACAGCTCCCGCTGGCTGCTGACCTGCTCGACAATGCGCCGCGCGTGATCGGCGACGTCGCGAAAGTAGCGGCGCAGCTCCTCGGGGATGCGGGTGAATGCCCCCTCTTCCAACGCCTGCAGCGGCCCGAGCAACGGGCCTACCGCGCGATAGAACTCGATCACCTCGCGCTTGAGAAAATAGATGCGCGAAGTCGGCGCCGGCGCGTCGCCGTCGAAGACATCGGTCTCGACCTCCTCGATGTCGTCCTCGATCCCATCGACGACCGGGAAGTAGTCGTCGACCACCTTGTCGACGATCGCCCAGATCACCGCCGCCGGGCCGAGTGCGAGAAGCTCGGGTCGCGCCTCAAGGCGCTCGCGAGAGCTGGAGAGCTCGCTGGCCTCGCCGTGGCGGACCGTGATCACGTAGCCCGGCCCGAGGAAAAGGTGGATCTCCCCGAATTGGACCTGTTCGGCGACCTGGTCGTAGCGGGCCGTCCGCAGGACCACGAAATAGGACTCGTCGTAGTCCTCGATCTTCGGTCGCTGGTGGGCAAGCGTCGCATCCTCGAGGGCGAGCTCGTGCAGGTCAAAGCGCCTGCCCACCTCCGCCAGCAGCTCGGGTGCGGGCTCGTGCAGGCCGATCCAAACGAAATCCCCGGGGGTGTGGCCGGCAACGCAGCTGGCGGCCTGCTCGAGGGACAGCTGCCCCTCGTGCTGGCGTTTTCCGTCCTTGTAGTGGGCGCAGGCGACGATCATCTATGGATCCGGGTCCCCACTTCCGGATCCAGAGCCACCTTCCTGCCTCTCCTCGCGGCCCTCACCACGGCGGATCTCCAGCCAGTTGCGCGCTATGCGGTCAGGCAGCCTCGGAATAGGCGGGCTCTTCGTCATCCGCCGCGCCGACCCTCGCCTCGCTCGCGGCCCCGTGCTCGGCCGGCTGCACCGACTCGATCATCGTCGCCACGATCGCGATCGCGCCGAGGACGAGGCCGGCACCGACCAGGAACGCGAGGTGGTAGCCACTGGTCAGCGCCGACGCCGTCGGCTCCCCCTCGGCGATCAGGTTGTCGCTGTGGCTGGCCGAGATGGTGGCGAGGACCGCCAGCCCCAGCGCACCGCCAACCTGCGCGGAGGTATTGACCAGGCCGGAGGCGAGCCCCGAGTCCTCCGTCTTGACGCCGGACATCGCCACCGTCATCAGCGACGGGAACGCGAGGCCCGCCCCGATGCCGAATAACACCATCGAGGGCAGCACATCGCGGAGGTAGGTGCCATCCACAGGCGCCCTGCTGAGCAGCAGCAGGGCGCCCATGATGAGGCTCATCCCGGGCAGCATCGCCTTCTTGGCACCGAAGCGCATCACCAGCGGCTCGGTGTAGCGCACCGAGAGAGTCCCCATAAGCAGCGTCGCCGGTAGGAAGGCGAGCCCGATCTGCAGGGCGTCATAGCCGAGCACCCGCTCGAGGTAAAGCGCGCCCAGGAAGAACATTCCGAACATACCGGGCACCGAGAGCACCTGGATCAGATTGGCGCCGCTGAGGTTGCGCGAGCGGAATATCCGTAGCGGGATCAGCGGATTGCGCGCGGTCGCCTCCCGCGCCACAAACGCGGCAAGCAAAAGCACAGAGATGCCGCTGAGCCACAGCGTGCGCCCCGAGCCCCATCCAAGCTCCGCCGCCGGCTTGACGATCGTGTAAACGCTCAGCATCAGCGCGCTGGTCACCAGCAGCGCGCCGGCGACATCGGCGCCATCGCCGAAGCCGATGCCATCGTCGTCATCGAGCAGGCGCACAGCCAGGATCGCGGTCACGATCGCGATCGGGATGTTGACGAAGAAGATCCAGTGCCAGTTGATCGACTGGGTGAGCACGCCGCCGACCAGCAGCCCCACCGTGCCGCCGCCGGAGGCGACGAAGGCGAAGACGCCGATCGCCTTGGCCTGGTCCCGCGGCGCCGGGAACATGGTCACGATCATGCCGAGGATCACCGCCGAGGTCATGGCGCCGCCGATGCCCTGGATGAAGCGGGCGACGACGAGCATCCCTTGGCTCTGGGCGGCTCCGCAGAGGGCGGACGCGAGCGTGAACAGGGCCAGGCCCGCCAGGAAGACGCGCTTCTTGCCGAAAATGTCGCCGAAGCGCCCGGCGAGCAGCAGCAGACCGCCGAAAGTAATCAGGTAAGCGTTGACTACCCAGGCGAGGTTCGACTGCGAGAAGCCTAGGTCGTCCTGAATCGAGGGCAGCGCGACGTTGACGACGGTCACGTCGAGGACGATCATCAGCATCCCCGCGCAGAGCACGTAGAGGGCTATCCATCGCTTTCTGTCAGTCATCTGCATCGTCAAAGGCGTTTGCTCCGGTCTCGGCTGCCAGAATCGCAGGCGCTCGGTCTCGCACTCGACCGCGCCGCACCGTTTCGCCGCAGGCGGAGTGCCGCGACCCGGCAGACTAGAGGCAGTAGCCGAGGGCGGTGATCTCCCCGGCGCCTGTGTAGGGCGCCGCCGAGGCCGTCCAGGTGCCGACGCCCAGGAAGGCGCCGTCAAAGACGCGGACCGTCTTCGGGGCGCTGAATCCGCCCGCGACCAGCCGCCTGCCCACGGGACAGTCGGGCGTCGTGGCGGTCGCGGTGACGGCGCCGATCGTGATCAGCTCATCGTTGGGGCCGAACATGGTGGCCTGGGGGTGGGCGCTGGCCGGGGCGCTCGCAACTTCCGTCAACAGCGGCTTGCGCGCCTTCACGCAGTAGGCGATCGAAGAGACCTGGCCGCCCGTGCCCCCGGCGACGCCGGTGGCGAGGATCGTCCACGCCCTCGAGCTCACGGCGCGCGATTCGGTCACGTAGACGCCCTTGTTGGTGAAGAACTGGCTGGTCAGGTAGCCACCGGAGATCAGTCGCTTGCCACGGGGGCAGGTCGAGGTGAAGCGCTCGGTCTCCCCCGCCTCGACGTTCTTGTAGGTCTGCGACTTGACGAACTCCTCGACCGGGTCGATATTGCCCTTGTAGCGGCGGCACAACACCTGCAGGGTGACCGACGTGGAGCCCTGCCGGCCGACCTGGGCGAGGCTGATGTGCCAGCCCTCCTGCTGGCCGAGGCGCTCGTAGGAGACGGGAAAGGCGCCGGCGCCGGATGCGTCGGGAGTCGGATCGGTCCTCACCCCTCCGCCCAGCGGTCGCAGGCCACGGGGGCAATACACCTCGAAGCGCTGGGGGTCGTCGGAGCCGCTGATCGTGAACGAGCGCGAGGCGATCGCCATCTTCGACTTTAGTTTCGGCTTCAGCTTCGGACCAAATCCGGCCGGCGCCGCAGCCGCCAGGAAAATCGCCGCGAACGCGGCGATCGTGACCCCGAGTCCCACGACCAGGGTTGCCTTACGTAGCGGTGTTGCGGCGAGCCTTTGCATGTCTCAGCGGCCGGCGCATTCGTTGCGCCCTGCCTGTACACACAACCCATCGGCCAAAAACCACGCTGGGATGAGCCCGGCCCGCGGAACGGCGATCGACAACCACCCCCAAGGTGAGCGACGGGACTCGAACCCGCGACCACTCGGACCACAACCGAGAGCTCTACCAACTGAGCTACGCTCACCGCGCGAAACTCAATCTAGCGGCTGTGGCGATGGCGGCCGGTCGTCTGCGGTAGCCGCGAGCCGGGCCCCCGATCGGCGGCCGGCCCCCTAGCGATACCCCCGGCAGGATTCGAACCTGCGACCCGCGGCTTAGAAGGCCGCCGCTCTGTCCACTGAGCTACGGGGGCGTGTGGATCGAGAGTAGTTTGCCGCTGTGAGTCACGAAACGCTCAACTTGATCACCATCCCGCTCTTTTCGGGCGCGATCGGCTATCTGACCAACTGGACCGGGGTCCTGATGTTGTTCTATCCGGTCCGCTTCGCCGGCTTCCGGTTGCCCGGCCTCGCCCCCGTCGCCGAGCTGCTGCCGCGCCGCATCCAGCAGATTCCCGGCGTCATGCAGGGTGGCGTCGGATGGCAGGGAATCATTCCCTCGCGGGCGGCGAAGATGGGCTCGATAGCAGTCGACAAGGGAATCG
The DNA here is from genome assembly GCA_046262655.1 of Solirubrobacterales bacterium. Taxonomy (GTDB): domain Bacteria; phylum Actinomycetota; class Thermoleophilia; order Solirubrobacterales; family 70-9; genus JBHEMJ01. Next base: position 14,686 of record JBHEMJ010000106.1, read on the forward strand.
CCAAACTCGGCAGCCCGGCGGAGTTCTACGAGCAGCTCGAGCCCGACAAGATCGCCGAGCACATCGTCGAGAGCTCGCGCGAGGACATGCACGACGTGGTCGAGACGATCATGGAGCGCGAGCACCCGCGGTTGTGGCGCGATGTGCCCGAGCGGGTCCGCGAGGCGGTTCACGCCCGCGTCCAGCAGCAGCTGCCCGACATCGTCCACACCGTCACCGGCGAGATCGGTACCAACATCGACCAGCTGCTCGACGTGAAGCTGATGGTGATTCGGAGCTTCGAGGAGGACCCGTCGATCGCCAACCGGATATTCCTCGACATCGGGCGCCGGGAACTGCGCTTCATGATCAACTTCGGCTTCTTCTTCGGCTTCCTGCTCGGGATCCCGGTCGCCTTCATAACCGAGGCGCTGCCAGGGCAATGGTGGGCGCTGCCGATCTGCGGCGTGATCGTCGGCTACACCACCAACTGGGCCGGCCTGTCATTGATCTTCGAGCCGGTCGAGCCGCGCAGGATCGGCCCGTTCAAATTCCAGGGCTTGTTCATCCGCCGCCAGCCCGAGGTGGCCGACGTCTACGCGCGAATCGTCGCCGACAACATCATCACGCTTGGCAACATCGGCGATGAGCTGCTCAGCGGGCCCCGTGCCGATCGCACCCGCCAGATGATCGAGACCTCGCTGCGCCCAGCCCTCGACCGGGCGGTCGGCATAGCGCGCTCCGCGGTCAAGGTCGCCGTCGGCGCCGGGGCCTATGAGCGGATCCGCGACTCGGTGGCGAGCGAGGGCGTCGAGTACACGATGACGCCATTGACCGACGAGAACTTCAGCCGCCGCCAGGCCGCCGTGGTGCGCAACCTGTTTGCCGAGCGCATCCGCGAGCTGCCCCACGCCGACTTCTCCGAGATGCTGCGATCGGCGATGCGTGAAGACGAATGGCTGCTGCTGCTCCACGGGGCCGTGCTCGGCTTCGGCGCGGGATGCCTGCACCTGCTGATATTCGGATGAAGATGGGCGGCGAGGAACAGCGCTCCAGCGGGCAGCCCGCCGACGCCGAGGAGCACGCCGGGGGCGCGGGCCCGGCCAGCGGCCTGGTCGACACCGCGGTCGGGTTGGCGCGAATAAGCGCCTTCGCCTGGCTCCGCACGGCTCAGTGGAGCGCTCGAACGACCGCGCGGGCGGCCTCGCTGACGATGCGCGCTGCGCGGTCGGGGAGGTCTCCGGCCGAGCTGCTCAGTGCCACTGCCGCCGACGCCCGCGAGCATGCCCAGCACGCGTTGGGCATCGAGCCGGAGCGCTACGCGAGTCAGTCGGCACCCGGAGGAACACCCCTGCGCGAGCGGGGCGCCGAGCTGTTGCGGCGCTCCGCCGACGTTCACTTCGACGAGGACATGCACCCTGCATACGAGCGAATCCTCGGTGAGATATCGCCCGACGAAGGCCGCATCCTGCGCCTGCTCGCCGACGGCCCCCAGCCCGCCGTGGACGTGCGCACTTCCCGCCCGCTCAACATCGGCTCCGAGCTGATCGCTCCAGGGCTGACGATGATCGGTGCCGAGGCGGGCTGCCGCCACAGCGACCGCGTGCCCGCCTATCTCAACAACCTGTTCCGGCTCGGGCTGGTCTGGTTCTCGCGCGAGCAGGTCAGCGACCGTCTGCGCTACCAGGTGCTCGAGGCCCAGCCCGACGTGGTCGAGTCAATGCGCCGCGCGGGCCGGGCACGCACGGTGCGCCGCAGCGTCCACCTGACCCCCTTCGGGGTCGACTTCTGCAACACGGCGATGCCGGTCGAGACCAGCGAGGCCGAAGCCGCACCGGGCGATTCCGGCGAATAGATAGGGTTTTCCGCATGGTGGAGAGAGGAGCCGACCCCCGGGTCTCGGGGGTCAGGAAGAACCTGCTGAAGGCGGCGCGGGCGCTGACCACGCCACTGCTGCCCGACGACTACATCGAGTTGATGAACCCGCTGTGGTCCACCCGAGAGCTGAAAGGACGCATCGAGCAGGTGCGCCCCGAAACCGAGGACGCTTCGACGATCGTGGTCCGGCCGGCGTTTCCCTGGCCCGGCCACAAGCCCGGCCAGTACCTGCGGATCGGAGTCGAGATCGACGGGCGCCGCCACTGGCGCGCCTATTCGCTGACCTCCGACCCAGAGCACCCCGACGGCCTGGTTTCGATCACCGTCAAGCACGTGCCGGAGGGCAAGATGTCGCATTACTTCACCCGCCAGGCCCAACCCGAGAGCCTCGTCTTCCTCGGCGAGGTCGAGGGCACCTTCAACCTGCCCGAGGAGATACCCGGGAAGCTGTTCTTCCTGAGCGCCGGCAGCGGCATCACGCCGATCTTCTCGATGCTGCGCGAGCTCGAGCGGCGCAAGGCGATCGGCGACGTGGTCCACCTCCACAGCGAGCGGACCGCCGACGGGATCATCTTCGGGCGGGCATTCGACCAGATCGCCGATCGCAACCGTGGCTACAGGCGCCACGTCAACCTGAGCTCGCAGAGCGGGCGCATCAAGCCTGCCGATCTCAATGACCTGGTTCCGGACTGGCGCGAACGCGAGGGCTTTGCCTCCGGACCCAGCGAGCTGCTAGATGAGATCGGCTCTTACTGGGCGGATCACGGCGACGCGGAGCGGCTTTCGATGGAGCGCTTCCAGCCGGTGATCGGCCAGGGCGACGCCGGCCTCGGCACCGGCGGCACGGTTCGCTTCCGTGTCACCGAGGTCGAGGCCACCTGCGACAACGGCGTCTCGATACTGGTCGGCGGCGAGGACGCCGGGGCGTCGCTGCCTTTCGGCTGCCGCATGGGCATCTGCCACACGTGCGTCGGCAAGCTGGCCCAGGGTAAAGTCCGGGACCTGCGCACCGGCGAGCTGGGCGGCGAGGAGGGCGAGATGGTGCGCACCTGCGTCAACGCGCCCGAAGGACACGTGGAGATCGACCTTTGAACTATCGAGAGGAAACAGCCAGATGAGCGCCACCCAGATCCATACCGACGTCGTCGAGAGCCCTCTCAGCCGGCTCACCCCCGAGCAGATCGACGAGATCGGCACGGAGTTCCAGCAGCTACATGACGAGGTCTTCGAGGATCTGGGCGAACGCGACGCGGTCTACATCCGCAGCATCATCGAGTTTCACCGTCGCCTGCTGGTGATGTCGCGCGTGGTGCTGATGGCTTCGCGGTACTGGCCCGCCTGGGTGCTCGGCACCACCGGGCTATCGGTGGCGAAGATCCTCGAGAACATGGAGATCGGCCATAACGTCATGCACGGCCAGTGGGACTGGATGAACGACCCCAGCATCCATTCCTCGACCTGGGACTGGGATACAGCCTCCCCAGCCTCGGCATGGAAGCACTCCCACAACTACGTCCATCACACTTACACCAACATCATCGGCAAGGACCACGACGTCGGCTACGAGATCATGCGCGTCGACCCGCAGCAGAAGTGGCACCCCGTCTTTCTGCTGCAACCGCTCTACAACATCGTGCTGATGGGGCTGTTCGAGTGGGGCGTGGCGGTCCACGATCTCGACTTCGAGGCGATCCGCAAGGGCGAGAAGCCCAAGCGGCAGGTGATGGACGAGCTGAAGGAGATCGGCCGCAAGGCACGCCGCCAGATCCTCAAGGACTACGTCGGCTGGCCCGCGTTCTCGGGCAGGGAGTGGAAGAAGACCCTCTACGCCAACCTGACCGCCAACTTCGTGCGCAACGTCTGGAGCAACGCGATCATCTTCTGCGGGCACTTTCCCGACCAGGCCTACACGTTCACCGAGGAGGAAACCAGCGACGAGAGCCTCGGCGCCTGGTATGTCCGTCAGTTGATCGGCGCCGTCAACATCGAGGGCAGCTCCACCTTCCACCTGATGAGCGGCAACCTCAGCTACCAGGTCGAGCACCATCTCTACCCGGACATGCCGAGCTCGCGCTACGCCGAAATCGCGCCGCGGGTGCGCAGGATCTGCGAGAAGTACGGCCTGCCCTATAACACCGGCCCCTTCGCCAAGCAGTGGGGCTCTGTCCAGCGGACGATCCTGCGCCTAGCCTTCCCGGGCGGCAGCCCACGGCAGAAGCCCGGCCCCCACCGCGAACCGCCAAAGCAGATCGACGCCTCACAGGACGGCCACTCCCCGCAATCGTCAAACGGCGTCCCGGCCTTTCCCTAGCGGGGGTTTACGGCACTGAGTAGCGCTGGGTAGCGCCGGCTACCGGCGATAACCGTGCGTGCGTCGGTTGGGGTAGGCCCGGCTACCCGTAGGCGCCGGTGGTCCGCGACGCCGTTCGTGTACCGTCCCGGTGTTATGAGAATGAGAATCGTTATTGTCACCCTCCTCCTCGCCCT
>JBHEMJ010000107.1:0-6686 GCA_046262655.1 Solirubrobacterales bacterium
GTCCCGCTCTTTTCCGACGCCGCCGACGACGAGCTGAACAAGCTGAGCGCGTTCGCCGAGTCGGTGGAGTTCAGCGAGAGGGCACAGATAATTCGAGAAGGCGACGTCTCGAGGGCGCTGCTCGCGATCGAAGAGGGCACCGCTGAGGTGACGCGCGCCGGCGAGCACATCGCCACTCTCGGCCCTGGCGACGTCTTCGGTGAGGTCGGCCTGCTCGACGATGCGCTGCGAAACGCCACTGTGACGGCGACTTCGCGCCTGAAGCTGATCATCTTGGATCAGCTCGAGGTGCAACGCCTGAGAGAGAAGGCACCCGACATCTACCAACGGATCGAGAAACTGGCCGAAGATCGCCGCGGCTAGTAGTCGCGCGTCCGCGCTAGCGCTGCTACTCCGACAGTCCGGCGGCTTCGAGGGCTCCGGCGTAGTCTCAGAAGTACTCCACGCCGATGATGCGACCGTTGCGGATGCTGAAGACGAGCGTCCACTCCATGTCGCTCAGGAGCTTTCCTGATGGGCGCGGCTGGTTTCGAACCAGCGACCTCTCGCGTGTGAAGCGAGCGCTCTCCCACTGAGCTACGCGCCCGGGAACCGGCTAATCCTAGTCGCGGTCTGACTGGTCGGGAGCCGTAAGGGCGCCGCTGGGCTCGATGAAGCTCTAGGCCTTCGCCCCGAGCAGCAGGCCGAGCTGGCGCGATTGGGCGACCAGGGTGCCGTCCGCGGACCACAGCTGCCCATTATCGTCAAAGAACCCGTCGCGGACATAGGTGTTCTCGAAGCGGCCCAGCAGCAACCTTCCGGCGGCCGGCAGCGGCGAGCGGAAATGAATGGTCAGGTCGATCGTCGGCGCAGCGGCGAGCTCGGCCAGCTTCGGCCACGGGGCGGGAAACCAGGCATCGGCGAGCACCGCGATGGCCAGCTCGTCGAGGGGGCGCTCCTCGGCCAGGCCCAGCCAGCCGCCGACCAGACCCCGGGCGGCGCTGGTGAAGGGCATCTCGCCGAGGCGGTGCTGCATCACCATCCGCTCGAGGAAGGGCGGCTGGGGTGCGTCACCGCGGCCGCGGGCCTCCTTGGACGCGGCGTCGAGGGGATCCGGGTCGGCGACTTCGGGTATCGGTGAGTCGTCGAGCAGGGGGCCCTCCCACGGCTTCGAGTAGGCGCCGAGCGCGATTCCGATCAGCTTGCCTTCCTGCTCGATGCGTCCGCTCACGGTGCTCAGTGAGCGGCCCTCACGCTCCACCGACGCGCGGACCGTTACCGGGCCCTGGTCGGGGACGCGCAGAAAGTGCATCGTCACCGAGCGCGCCTGGCGTTCGGCGTCGGCGACCGCCAGCGCCAGCCCTCGCATCACGATTGCCATCACATAGCCGCCCAGCGGGCCGCGCGGCGTCTCCCACCCCGGCGCGATCTCGCCATCCCAGGCTCCGTCGCCAGCGGGGCGCAGCGCGGTGTCGGCGTCGAGGCCCATGCGGCGCGCCACACTATTGAACGCCTGTGGCGCTACGATCCTCGCGGACCGTGCTAGGTGGGGCGCTAGCGGTGCCCTGTTACTTGCAACCCGCTCTAGCAAGGCTGAAGTCCCCTCCGAGGGGTTGGAGCCATCGGGTAAGGCTCACCGCGGAAGGTGTTGACGGCCAGGTCCTGCGCAACGACGGCCCGTGAACCAGGTCAGGTCCGGAAGGAAGCAGCCTTAAGCGACCGCCGCCGTGTGATGCAGAACCGCCTGGCCAGAGCCGATCGTGACGAGTTCCCCGGTGACCCTCTCTCGAGGTGGGGTGCACGGTCCATTCTTTACGGGTAGTACCCGGCCGTGGAAAGCACTACGGGAAAGCCGCTCCGCTCCTCCTCCCATTCGTTTTGGGTGGAAAGCGCACCGGCGAGGATCGAGCACCCGCCGCTCGCCGGCGACACCACCTGCGAGGTGCTGGTGGTCGGCGCCGGCATCGTCGGGGTGACCACGGCGCTGCTGCTGGCCCGCGATGGCCGCGAGGTGACATTGCTGGAGGCCCGCGAAATCGGCGCCGGGGCCACCGGCTACACGACGGCGAAGCTGAGCTCCCTGCACGGCCTCACCTACCAGGATCTCGACAGCTCGCTCGGCGATCAAGCGGCGCGCGCCTACGCGAAGGCCAACCAGCTCGGCATCGAGCGGGTCGCCGCCTTCGTCGAGGAGCTCGCCATCGATTGTGATTTCCGCCGCAAGCCCAACTTCACCTATACCGAATCGGTGTCTGGACGCGAGGCGATCGAGAGGGAGGTCGAGGTCGCCATCCGCCTCGGCTTGCCCGCGAGCCTGGCCGAGGGGGTCGAGGAGCTCCCCTTCGATGTGCCCGCCGCGGTGCGCTTCGAGCAGCAGGCCGAATTCCATCCACTCAAGTACCTGGCGGCGCTCAGCGAGGCGGCAGTCAGCGCCGGCTGCAAGATCCACGAGCGCACCCGGGTCGTGGGCGTCTCGGAGGGCTCGCCCCATCGCGCCCGCACGGAGAGCGGCGCCGAGGTGGCCGCCGAGCGCGTCGTCGTCGCCACCCACCTGCCGATCCTCGATCGCGGCCTCTACTTCGCCCGTACCCACCCGGTTCGGTCCTATGTGCTGCTCTGCGATCTGGACGGAGCGGTCCCGCGGGGCATGTACCTCAGCGACGAGGACAGGGCTCATTCGCTGCGCTCGGTGCCCACTTCCGGCGGCGAGCGGCTGATGGTCGGCGGCGAGTCACACAAGGTCGGCCAGTCCGATTCCTCTGCCCGATATCAGGCGCTGGAGGAGTGGGCGCGCAAGCGATTTGCGATCAAGGCGATCGAATGGCGCTGGGCGACCCAGGACAACATGCCGGCCGATGGGCTTCCATTCGTCGGAGCCTTGTGGCCGGTCAGCGACGACATCCTCACCGTCACCGGCCTGAAGAAATGGGGGCTGGCAATGGGCACGGCGGCCGCCGAGATGCTCCGCGACCGGATCACGGGGCGCGAAAACGAGCTTGCCGCCCCTTTCAGCCCGGTCCGCCTGCACCCGCTGGCGGCGGCGCCGGATTTGATCAAGGAGAACGCCAACGCCGGCTACCGCATGGTCGCCGACCGTCTCACCAAGCGCCGCGCAGAGGAAGACCTGGCGCCGGGTGAGGGCGCCGTGGTTGGCGACGGGATCGCACAGCGCGCGGTCTACCGCGACGATGACGGCGAGCTGCACACGCTCTCCGCGCGCTGCACCCACGTCGGTTGCATCGTCTCCTTCAACTCCGCCGAGCGCAGCTGGGACTGCCCCTGCCACGGATCCCGGTTCGGGGTCGACGGCGAGGTGCTGGAGGGACCCGCCGTGAAGCCGCTGAGCAAGAAGAACTGAAAGCGACGCTTACGGCTGGCCGGTCGGCGCCGCGGCGCAGGCGCCGAACACCAGCCACGAGCTGTTGGCGGCGGTGGTCGCGAGCCTCAGATTGATCCCCGGCGGCAGGCCGGCTCCGGCGGGGTCGTGGCGGTCGAGTGCAAAGCGCTCGGCGACCTCGGTGTTGGCCGGGGCGATCAGGTAGCCGGGGGAGGGCGGGGCGGCCGAGGTCGAGATCTGCGACGGGCGCAGATCGAGCCACAGCGCCAGCAGCGGCACGCCCTGGGTGCTGGGGATCGAGATCCGGCGGCAGCTGCGATCGAAGCGCGGCTCCTCGGTCACGGCGTGCAGGTCGTTTCGGATCTGCTCCTGCTCGCCGAGCGAATCCCGCAGGTCGGAGAGCCGGTTGAACTGTTGGGGCGCGAAGACCAGCATCGCGAGCACCACGACGATGCCGAACGCCGCCCACCGACGGCGCCACGGGTGCTGGCGCTCGAGCGAGAGCCAGCCGAGCACCCCGGCCGCGGCAAACAGGGCACCGAAGACCGAGGCGAGCAGCAGGTAGCGGGTGATCACCGCGAGGCCTGCCGTCGCCAGCACCAGGAAGGCGCCGAGCGCCAGCCCGCCCGCCGCGGCTGGTAGCGCCGTGCGCCGCCGCATCAGGCCGATTCCGAAAACGAGGCCCCCGGCGGCGCCCAGCAGCACCGGCTCGCGCAGGATCTCCCCCAGGCGGCGCGGCGCGAGGCGCAGAGCGTCGACGATGCCGGTGTCTCGCCCCAGGGCCGAGACGGTGTCCCGGGTGCCGGTCAGCGAGTAGAGAGGATCACCGGTGACGGCCAGATCAAAAGCAGCCCAGGCGAGCGGCGCTGCGGCGGCCAGCAGGGCCAAACGCCAGTCTGGCAGCCGTTTTTCGGGCCAGGCCAGGTAGAGGAGGTAGGCGCCCGAGAACAACCACGCCTCGGGCCGAAGCAGCCCGGCCACCGCGAGCAGGCTGAGCACCGGCCATCCACCGCGCGGCCTGCGCGCTTCGACCACCACGGCGCCGAGGACCAGCGCGATGTAGGGGAGATCGACGTAGGCACGGGCCCCGTAGTCGAGGAATGGCTCGCGGGTGAGCACGATCGCCGCTGCCAGCATCCCGACCCAGCGGTTCAGCCACAGCTCTCCGAGGCGGTAGACGAGGTAGGAGATCGAGCCCAGGGCGAGGAAGGCGATGACGATGGTCGCCGTCTCGGCTTGGTCGCCGAGGGGCGAGACCAGCACCCCAAACAGCGTGGCCAACGGGTGCGGAGTCGGCACCAGGGTGGCCCCGTAGTCGGGGCCGTGGCCGTGGGCGAGCTCGTCGCCCCAGACCAGCGAGTAGAAGGTGTCGTAGTTGGGGAAGCCGTGGCCGATCGCCAGCCACAGCGCCATTGCAATCCCGGCGACCCAGGCGAACGGCACGAAGCGCTGGGGCGCAGCGTCGAGCTTCGCTGCCACGCGGCGCACCCTAACGCCGGGCAGGATTCTGAGACCCTTCGCGTATGAGTGATTCCCTCAGCGGGAGCCTGCTGATCGCCTCGCCCCGGATGGGCGATTGGTTCCAGCGCGCGGTGGTGCTGGTGGTCGAGCACACCGAGCAGGGCGCCTTCGGTCTGGTGCTCAACCGGCCCTCGGATGCCACCGTGGGCGAGGCTGCCCCCGGGCTCGGGGAGCTGATCGGGGCCGAACACCGTCTCCACGTCGGCGGCCCGGTCGCGCCCGAGGCGATCACCGCGATCGGCGAGCACCTCGACCCCGCCGCCTCGGTCAAGCTCGTGGTCGATGCCGCCGGCATGGTCGACCTCGACGATCCCCCCGAGCTCGGGCGGTTGCGCGTCTTCGCGGGCTACGCCGGCTGGTCGGAGGGCCAGCTCGACGTCGAGGTCGACGCCGAGGCCTGGATCGTCGAGACGGCCCTCCCAGACGACCTGTTCGAGGAGGACGACGAGCTGTGGTCGCGGGTGCTGCGACGAAAGGGTGGCGAGTTTGCCCTACTCGCGCAGATGCCCGCGGACCCCTCGCTGAACTAGAGCGGGAGACGGGAGGGGCGCTAGCTAGACTCGGGCTTCGTGTCCGAGACCGCCTCTCTTTACCGCCGCCACCGTCCCCAGAGCTTCGCCGAGGTGGTTGGCCAGGAGCACATCGTCCGCACCCTTCGCAACGCGGTCGAGTCCGGCAAGGTCCACCACGCCTATCTGTTCGTCGGCTCCCGCGGCACCGGCAAGACCTCGATGGCAAAGATCCTCGCCCGCTCGCTGAACTGCGTCAACGGGCCGACCGCCACGCCCTGCGGGGAGTGCGAGTCGTGTGTCACGATCGCCGCCGGCAGCTCCCTGGACGTGCTCGAGATGGACGCCGCCTCCAACCGATCGGTCGACGACATTCGCGATCTGCGCGACCGGGTCGCCTACGCACCGGCCGCCGGGCATTGGAAGGTCTACATCCTCGACGAAGCCCACATGCTGACCAAAGAGGCCTGGAACGCCTTCCTGAAGACGCTCGAGGAGCCGCCGCCCAACACCGTCTTCGTGCTGGCCACCACCGAGCCGCAGAAGGTGATGGCGACGATCGTCGACCGCTGCCAGCGATTCGACTTCCAGCGACCCTCCCTGGAACAGATCGGCGAGGTCGTCCAGCGCGCCGCCAAGGCCGAGGGCTTTGAGGTCTCCGACGACGCCGGCGCGCTGATCTCGCGCTCGGCCGCCGGCAGCTTTCGCGACGCCCTCGGCACCCTCGACCAGCTGGTCGCCTACGGCGGCGAGAAGGTCAGCACCGAGAACGTCCTTGTGGTGCTCGGCTCTGCCGACGCCGAGCTGCTGTTCGACGCGGTGGACGCGCTGGCCACCGGCGACGCCAAGGCGGCCCTTGGCACCGTCGATCGATTGGCCTCCTCGGGCCGTGACCCCGCCACCTTCACCCGTGATCTGACCTCCCACCTGCGCCAGCTGATCGTGGTCAAGTTGACCGGCGAGCTGCCCGACTCCTTCAGCGTCACCGTCTCCGAACCCGACCGCCTGCGTGATCAGGCTTCCCGCGTCCCCGAGTCCTCTTTGATCGCCGCCATCGACTCGCTTTCGGCGGCTGCCGCCGCCATCCGAGAAGGCGACGACCCGCGCCTCTCCCTCGAAGTGGCCCTCCTCAAGGTCGCCCGTCCCAGCCTGGACGCTTCCAAGGAAGCTCTGCTGCGCCGCATCGAGAGGCTCGAAGAGGGGGTGGAGGGGTCGGAGGGGCCGGCGGCGGGGGGCGGACCCCCACTCTCGAAAGAACCCCGACTCGGTGGGGGCCCGCCCCCCACCACCGACCCCACGGCGCCGCCGAAAGCATTTGAGCCTCAGACTCCGGAGACTTC
>JBHEMJ010000108.1:0-16840 GCA_046262655.1 Solirubrobacterales bacterium
ACGTTGTGCATGCCACGCACCTCGCCGCGGAACCAGAGGCTGGCCATCAGCCAAAACAGCGGCAGCTTCTCGCGGATGTAGTCGGGATCGCGCTCGTCGAGGTCGGCGGTCAGGCGGCCCGCGAGCATGCCGCCGGCCCCGCGGGCGATGCGCCCCAGCAGCCCGGCGGCGGTCCCGGCGGCGCTCTTTTTCGTGTCCTTCCCCGCGCTCGGGCGTACGGCCCCGTTCGGGGAATTGCCGTTGGTGCCTACAGGCTCGGCGCCTAGGACGCCGCTCTCGTCACCCATCTACGTACCGATGATCCCAGATTGGAGGCGATGTGTGAGCGAATCAGCGCGTTGGTGCGCTCCGGGCGCTCGATCTGCGGCACGTGCCCGCAGTCTTCGAGCACCACGCAGCGGCCATTGGGCAGTGCCTGCTCGCAGTGCGGCGAGAAGCCCGCGGGCACCAGCTTGTCGCGGTCGCCGAAGACGAACAGGGTCGGGGGCTTCAGGTCACAGAGGCGGGTCCACATGCCCGCCTCGCCAAACGGCTCGTCGAGATAGATGTTGCGCGCCGCGGCGTAGAAGGCGATGCGTGCGTTGCGGGACCGGTACTGGCGGCAGAACTCCTGGGCGGTGATCTCGATCAAGTCGGGGTCGATGTCCTGCGGGTCGGCAAACAGGTCCTTGACCTGCTCTCGCACCAGCGGCGCCAGGATCGGATGCGGCATGAAGGCCAGCTCTGGGCGCAGCAGGCGCACGATCGGCAGGAAGGCTCGACGCCGCCGCCAGGCCATGGCCGGGGCGAGCAGGCTGAGGCTTGCGACCCGGCCCGGGTCCCGTAGCCCCAGCTCGATCGCGATCCGCCCGCCCATCGAATTGCCGACCAGGTGCACCTTCTCGATGCCGAGTTCATCGAGCAGGTCGCGGACCCGGTTGGCCAACCACGGGGCGTTGTAGGGCGCGGAAGCCGGCTTCGAGGAGGCGCCGAAGCCCGGGAAGTCGATGGCGTGGACGGTGTGCGAGGACGCCAGCGCGTTGATCGTGGTGAAGAATGAGGCCTTGTCGGCGCCGAGACCGTGCAGGAGAAGAACATGCTCGGGCCCGTCTCCCGTGGTCAGGGTCGAGATGCGCTGGCTGCCCGCCTTGACCAGCCGTACCCGCTGCGGCGCTGCGCCGCCGTCGGGCAGGCTGAACATCGATTCGAAGGCCGTCGCGAGCGACAGGTTGCCCCGCATACGCAAGCGGCGCTCGCCGAAGGCCTCGAGGCCGGTGAGCTTGCCGGCTCGCAGCGCCAGCCAGGTGCCCGAGTCGGTGGAGATGACGACGTCGGCGCGCAGGCGGTTGCCGGTGTCGAGCTCGCGGACCTGGCATTCGCTCTGGCGAAGGTCCACGCGCCAGGAGCGGGCCAGGTCGACGAGCTCCACCTCGGCGGTGGCCCGCAGCGGCGTCTCGCTACCGACGTAGCGGGCGGGAAGGGAGGCAAAGCTCTCCTCCAGCTTGCGCAGCCGGTGCCCCTGTACGGACGAGCGCATCAAATCCGGCCGGAGCCTATCGACCGGCCTCGTCGGCCCGTGCGCATAGCATCAGGTTGATGCCCAAAATCCGCATTCACGACACTCTCGGCGGCGGATTGCGCGAGCTTGAGCCTCGCCAGCCGCCCAAGGTCGGAATCTACGCCTGCGGTCCGACGACCTACGGGCGCATACATATAGGCAACGCGCGCCCCTTCGTCGTCTTCTCGCTTCTGCGGCGCTTCCTCGCTCACCAGGGCCTGCAGCCGTGGCTTGTGATCAACGTTACGGACATCAACGACAAGATCTACGCAGCCGCCCGCGAAACGGGTCAGGACTCGGCGAAATTCGCCGCCGAGATGAGCGCCGCCTACGTCGCCGACACCAACGGCCTCGGCCTCGGTCGCCCCGACTCCGAGCCGCGTGCCTCGCAGAGCATCGAGGGCATCGTCTCGCTGATCTCGGATCTGATCGGGACAGGTCACGCGTATGAGTCGGGGGGCGACGTCTACTTCAGGGTGCGCAGCTTCGAGGGCTACGGCAAGCTCTCCAATCGCGATCCCGATCAGATGGACCAGGGCGAGGAGGCGGGGACGGCCTCGCTCAAGCAGGACCCGCTCGACTTCGCGCTGTGGAAAGCCCACAAACCGAGCGAGGACACCTCGTGGCCCTCGCCCTGGGGCCCGGGGCGCCCCGGGTGGCACATCGAGTGCTCGGCGATGGCCGAGGCCGAGCTGGGCGCCGATTTCGAGATTCACGGCGGCGGCTCCGACCTCGTCTTCCCCCACCACGAGAACGAGATCGCCCAGACCGAGGCCGCGCGTGAGGCGCCGCTGGCGCGGATCTGGATGCACAACGGCATGGTCCAGACCCAGGCGGACTCCAAGATGGCGAAGTCGGTCGGCAACGTGTTCCTATTGCACGAGGCACTCGACCGTTTCGGCGCCGAGGCCGTGGTCAACTTCCTGATCTCCGGCCACTATCGCCAACCGCTGGTCTTCGGGGAGGAGGCCCTCGAGCAGGCACTCTCCAGAAACGAGCGAATCCGCGATTTCTTTCGCGGTGCCGAGCGGGTTGACGGGGATCCGGACCCGCGCGTGACCCAGGGGCGCGAGGGCTTTCTCGAGGCGCTTGCAGACGACTTCAACACGCCGCGTGCGATGGCCGAGCTCTATGAGCTGATCCGTGAGGCCAACAGGCGGCCGCGCTCCGGTGCGCACGAGGTGATCGCGGAGATGCTCCAGCTGCTCGGCTTGGAGTCGCTGTCTGAACCGGACAAGGATCATCTCGACGAAACCGCGCTGCTGGGCGAACGGGAACTCGCACGTCGGGAAAAGGATTTCGAGCGCGCAGATGCGATCCGGGATGAGCTCGCCGAGCGCGGTTGGGAGATCCGCGACGCCCCGGAGGGTGCACGGCTCGTCAGAAAGACGGCCTAGCGGTGGAGGTCGTCTACGGGCGCCAGCCCGTCGCGGAGGCGCGCCGCGGGCGCCGGCGCGTACACCGCGTCTGGGAGGGGCCCGGGACCCCCCCCGAGGAACTCGAGCGGATCGCCGGCTCGCCCGAGCACCAGGGTGTGGTCGCCGAGGTCGATCCCTACCCCTACGCCGATCCCGGGGCTCTGCTCGGGGAGGAGCAGGCGCTGGTCCTCGTCCTCGACCAGATACAGGACCCCCACAACCTCGGCGCCGCCTGCCGCGCCGCGGAGGTGGCGGGGGCCGCCGGGGTGGTGATACCCGAGCGTCGCGCGACGGCCGTCACCGCGGCCGTCGCCAAAGCCTCTGCCGGGGCGGTCGAGCACCTGGCGATCGCCCGGGTCACCAACGTCGCCGACTGGCTGGCCGAGGCCAAGGAGCAAGGAGCCTGGGTCTACGGGGCCGAGGAGGGTGCCGAGAGCCCCTATACCGGCGTCGATCTGCGCGGCCGCTGCGTGCTGGTGCTCGGGGGGGAGGGGAGCGGCATTCGCCCACGCGTGCGCGACTCCTGCGACGCGGTCGTCTCGATCCCCGTCCGCGGCCAAATCGGTTCCCTCAACGTCTCGGTGGCCGCCGCGGTGCTGCTGTTCGAAGCCGTGCGCCAACGGCAAGCGTCCTCCTAACATCCCCCCGGCCGGTCTTTCAGCCGCCGGCCCCGATGACGGACAGCCGCGCGCGCCGATCTGGGGGGCCAAACGGAGGAGCCGGCGGTCGGAACTCGACACCGACTTCGTACCAGGCCTCTCCGACGGAAGGCGCGGTCTCGAGCCGTTTGTACCTGGAGGGCGGATGTTTTGCAGCAGATCTTGCAAGACCCGGCGCGGGCGGGTTGACATTTGCGTTATCCGCGCTAGGCTGGTGCCCATAACGGTGAACCTCAGGTTGAGGTAAAGAATCACTCAGCTCGAGGCCACCGCAGAAAGGGCGCCTACCAGGGGAGGTACTCGGCGCCACCGCAAACCGCTAGGAGGTTGCTGTGGCCGTACCTACCCGCCAGATGATTGCCGTACCTGCGCCCGCACCGGCAGGCAGAGCCGTATCTCGAAGCACGTTTCCCGGGCCCGACGACGAATTTCTCGTCGCCGCCGCCAAGCAGGGCCGTTCCGAGGCCTACGACCAGATCGTGCGCCGATACCGGCGTTTCGTGCGGGTCAAGGCCTCCTCCTATTTCCTGCTCGGAGGAGACTCCGACGACCTGATCCAAGAAGGACTGCTGGGGCTGTTCAAGGCCGTCCGCGACTACAAGCCCGAGCGAGAGGCCAGCTTTCGCGGTTTTGCCGAGCTCTGCATCACGCGCCAGATCATCACCGCGGTGAAGACGGCGACCCGCAACAAGCACACCCCCCTCAACCAGTACGTCTCCTTCAGCCAGACGCCGGCCGCCGCCGGCGACTCCGATACCACCCTCGAGGAGATCCTGCCCGGCCCGACCGCCTCGGATCCGGTCAATCAGGTGATCTCCACCGAGGAGCTCGACAGCCTCGTCGGCTGCCTGACCAGCGTCCTCTCCGAGCTCGAGAGCCATGTGCTCTCCCTCTACCTCGACGGGTATTCCTACGAGGTGATCGGTGAGCAGCTCGAGTGCGACACCAAGACCGTGGACAACGCGCTGCAACGGGTAAAGCGCAAGGTCGGTGTCCACCTCGCCTCGCGCGCGGTGAAGCTCTAGGGCGGCCCCTGGGGGCGTATAACTTCGGGATGGCCCTTCGCGCGACCCTGCTCAGCGCCCTCATCGGTTGCCTCGCTGTCGCCGGCAGCCCCGCCGTGGCGCGAGCCCCCGGACGCCAGGGGATGACCTTGACCAGCCGTGGGGAATCGGTGATCGCCACCCAGGGCAGCTACTGCGGACCGGCGGCCCAGGCCGGGGCCAACCTCTGCGCCGACTACGGCTATCCGCTACGGGTCAGTTGCAAGCTGCCGGTGAAGCGCGGCGGCCGGGTCGCGATACGCACCGAGACCCCGGCAACGGCGCTCACCGCTTCGCTGATCGGCCCCGACCCGCAAGCCCCGGGCAAGCGATTGCGCAAGGCACCGGGTGGAGGCGGGGGTGCCGACGGCATGCGCTGGAAGTTCAAGCTGCCATCGAGAACGAGGGACTACGCCGCGATAGACGCATTTGCGCGCTACACCACGGGAGGCGACTCCGACACCTGGACCGGCCTCGCGACAGGTGCCTGCCGCGGGTCCGATTTCTCCAAGCCGTAGGGGTCTAACGGCGGCCGAAGCGCCGGCGCCCGGCGATGCCGCCGGTCGCCTTGCCGGCCACCCCCCGGGCGAGCTCGGTGGGGCCGACCTTGTCGATCATCGCCTTGATCTCGGCCCGCTCGCGATCGGAGACATTTGCGGGCAGGCCCTTCGAGGTCTTGACGATCTCGACCAGCCGCTGGCGCTCGTTCGCGTCGAGCCGGTCGAGGTGCTCCTTGACCAGGACCGCGACCTCGGCCAGCGTCAGCAGCCAAAGCCCGCGCGAGAGCCAGCGCCCTCGGGCTGCGGTCGTGCCTGCGCTGCGGCCAATTTTCTCGATCGAAGACATCGTCATTCAGTCTACGGACGTGTGTCCGGAAGGGTTAAGCCATGCCCCGCAACGACCGAAGCCAAACTCAGAAGGTTTTTCGGACTCATCGTGATCACGGACGATCACGGCGGCCGGAGCTGGGCTCGCCGCACCGGGAGCTGCTCCGGCCGCATCTTCGTTGTCAGATGCCGTCCCGGGATACGCTGGGACCAAGGAACTGGGACTTGCCCGCCTAGCTCAATTGGTAGAGCACTTCATTTGTAATGAAGAGCGTCTCGGTTCGAGTCCGAGGGCGGGCTTATGGAGGCCTTCACCTGGCGCAGCGGTGAGCGCACCGTCGTCTTCGGCGAGGGCGCGCTGGCCGACGCTCCTCAGCTCCTCGCCGAGCACGGCTTCACCCCGTATCAGCTGCTGAGCACCGAGCGTGCCCTCGCCGAGCACCCCTCGGAGCTGGCCGAGGACGCCGAGCGTGTCCACCATGTCTCTGCCGGCCCCGTCCCCGACGCCGCGACCCAGCTGCTCGGCAGGGTCGCAGCCAACCCGCCGGGCGACCTGGTCGCCTTCGGCGGGGGGCGCGTGGTCGACACCGCCAAGGCCGTCGCCGCGATCACGGGCTCGCGGGTGGCGGCGATACCCACCACCCTGGCCGGCTCCTCGATGACCGGCATCCACCGCCTCCCGGCCGGCCGGGAGGCCGAAGCCAAAGGGCTGGTCCGCCCGCTGCTGGTGATCGGCGATCCGGTACCGATGACAAGTGCGCCGGAGAAGCAGCTGCGGGCGACCGCGATGAACGCGCTCGCCCACGGCGCTGAATCGCTCTACGGGCCGGGCGCCAACCCGGCCGCCGAGATGGCTGCGCTGCGCGGGGCCGAGCTGATCGCGATCACACTCGACCTCGAGCGCCAACGCCGCGACCGCTCCGACCTCGCCTCGGGCGCCCTGCTCTGCGCCTCGGCGATCGATTCCACCGGCCTCGCGCTTCATCATGCCCTGTGCCAGACCCTGGTTCGCGTGATGGAGCTGCCGCACGCGGAGACCAACGCGGCGATGCTGCCCCACACGATGACCGCGATGACCCATCGCGCGCCGCGCCAGATCACGGCTCTGGCCGGCGCTCTCGGCGTCAGCGCCGGTGCGATCGGGGCTCGCATCTCCGAGCTCTCCGGAGGGCCTCGCAACCTCGCCGATCTGGGGGCCGACCCGGCCAAGATCGACCAGGTTCTCGACGCGATCGAGGCACGTGGCGACGTCGCCACCAATACGCCGGACCCGCCCGGCCGCGAGGCGATCGGGGCGATCATCAAAGAGGCGTTCTAGGCACCCTGTAACGCGCCCGGCGGCAACGGTGTAGCCCATATGAATTGAGCGAGCCAACCAAACCGCCGTCGAAGCCGCCGAGCGAGCCCGGCATCGATCCCGAGCGCCTGCTCTCCTACCACCGCTTCACGCGGGAGAGGGGGGTGAGCTGGTTGCTCTACCTCCTGGCGCGTCTGATCCTCCAACCGGTGATGCTCGCTTACTTTCGCCTCAGCCGCATCGGACGTGAGCACGCCCGGGTCAAAGGACCCCTGATCGTCGCCGGCAACCACCGCAGCTTCCTTGACCCCTTCGTGATGACCGTCTGCCTGCCGTGGGGCCGGCCGATGCACTTCGTCGCCAAGGTCGAGCTGTTCGAGCGGCGCTGGCAAGGATGGCTGCTGAACCGGCTCGGGGCCTATCCGGTGCGTCGCGGCCAGGCGGACGAGGAGGTGCTGATCACCTCCCGCGACGTGCTCAACCGGGGGGGCGTCGTCTGCATCTTTCCCGAGGGAACGCGGATCCGCTCCGGCTCGCTCGGCCGCCCCCGCCGCGGGTTCGGTCGCCTGGCGCTGGAGACCGGCGCCGCCGTGTTGCCAGTCGCCGTGCACGGCACCGAGCACGTGCGCCGCGGCATTCGCATTCGTCCGCGCAAGGTCAAGGTCCGCTGCGGCAAGTCGCTGACCTTTCCCCGCACTGAGAATCCCTCGCCACAACTCGCCAACTCGGTCGGCGATCGCGTCTGGCCGGCGATCGAGCTGCAGTGGGAGTGGCTGGGCGGCCTGCCGCCGCTTCGCAAGGCGGCGGTGATCGGGGCCGGTAGCTGGGGCACGGCGGTCGCCGTCCTCCTCGCCCGCGGCGGCCTCGAAGTTCAGCTGGGCACACGCAGCCCCGAGCAGGCCGAGGCGATGGCCGCCTCGCGGGAGAACACCGAGTACCTGCCCGGTGTGCGCCTGCCTGAGTCGGTCAGCGTCAAGCGTGCCCACCAGATCGAGTTGGCCGGGTGTGACCTGGTCTGCCTGGCGGTGCCCTCCAAGGCGCTGCCTGCCGCGGTCGGGGCGATCGGCGACCGGGTCGGGCAGCGCTCCGCGGTCCTGCTGCTCGCCAAGGGGCTGGTGGCGCCGATGGGGGCGCTGCCCAACGAATACGTGAGAGAGCGGATTCCCGCCCGGGCCATCGCCTGTCTCGGGGGCCCGGCCCACGCGATGGAAGCGTGCTCGGGGACGGCGGCGCTGGTGCTCGGCTCAGCCGACGCTGACCTCCGGGCCCAGCTCGGCGAGGTCTTCGACGAGGCCGGCCTGGTCTGCGAACGGTCCGCCGACGTGGTTGGCGTGGAGATCGCTGGCGCGGCCAAGAACGCGGCCGCCCTCGCCGCGGCGGCAGCCCAGCCGCACGGTCTCAACGCCGCCGGGATCGCCACCGCCGAGGTGTGGCGCGAGTGCATCGCCTGGGGTGACCACATGAACGCGCGCAGCGACACCTTCGCCGGGTTGGCTGGGGTGGGCGATTTGACTGCGACGATCCTGGCGCCGGGCTCGCGCAATCGCCAGGCCGGGGAGTTGCTCGGCCAAGGCACTCCCGCCGGCGAGATCCCGGCGATCATCGGTCAGGCCTCCGAGGCCCTGGACTCGGTGCCGCTGATCGCCACCGCCGTCGCCGCAGCGGTGGGCCAGGCGCCGGCGCTCGAGGGTCTAGCGGCGCTGATCAGGGGCCAGATCGACGCCGCCGAATGGATGGCGCGCCTCCGCCGCGCCGAGCGGGCAAGGCGGGCCGCGTGAGATATATAGCGGCCACCTCCTCGGCTTCGCCTGCGGGGGTGCCGGGTGGGGGAGCCGTCGTTCTGGGCTCCTTTGTCCTGGTGCGTCTACGCTTCGCGGATGGCCTCTCCCGCCAAGGACCAGCCGGTGGCGACGGGGGCGGCGAAGGTCGAGCTCGACCGGGCTTTCGAGCAGCTCTACCGGGACCACCTCCGCGATGTCTACTCCTATTCGTACTACCGGGTGGGAAACCATCACGACGCCGAGGACCTGACCGAGCAGGCGTTCCTTCAGGCCTATCGGCACTTCGAGCGCGCCCGCCGCGAATCCGACGGGCGGCCGCTGCGGCCGTGGCTGATCCGCATCGCCCACAACCTCGCCTCCAACCACCATCGCGACAAGTCGCGGCGGCCGGAAGCGGCGCTCGATGCGATCGAGCCGCCGTCGGCCCCCCATGGGACGGAGCGCATCGTCGAGGGCAGGGAACAGCTGCAGCATGTGATGGACTCCCTTCAGGAGCTGCCCGGCGATCGCAAGGAGGCGCTGATCATGCGCTTCGCCCTTGGCATGGACAACCGCGAGATCGCGCGGGCGCTGGGGCGCACGGACGGCGCCACCAAAGTCTTGATCCACCGAGCCATCAAGCAGCTGGAGGAGGAGATGGGACCCGAGGAAGATGACTGAGCACGCCGGCCGAGGGCCGACAGACGTCGAGGCGCTTCTTCAGACCGCGCTGCGCCCGATCGAGCCGCCGGAGAAGCTGGCTGGGCGCGTGGAGGAGACCCTCTCCTCGATCACCAAGGCCGCCGCCGAGGAGCTCTCGGCCTGGGCCGACGAGCTCGAGGAGTCCGAGCTGCGCTCGCTGCGCGATCCGCGCAACTGGGTGCGCCCGGCCGCCGCCGTAGCCTCCGGAACCCTCGCCGGCGGAGCGCTGGTGGTGCTCGGGTTGCGCAACCGTGGAGCCAGGCGACGCCCGACCGGTCTTGAGGGGGTCGCCAAGGATCTCCGCTCGCGCCTCCAGAAGCGCGACTGAAGCTCTGCGATTAGGGAGTCCGGGCCGCGACCGAGCGCCGCGGTGTCACCAGTCCGGCGCCGATCCCGAGGACGCCGAGGATCAGGTGTAGGAAGTTGTCCTCAGTGTTGACGGGTATGAACTTCAGGATGGTGTTGTCGAAGTCGCCGGTGCCGAAGTCGATGAAACCGAGGACGGCGACGATCACGTAGACAATGCCGAGGATCAGCGCGTACCCGCGCTGGGCGTTGTAGCCGTAGCTGAGGGCGAGCAGCCCGGCGGCGCCGGTGGCGATGTGGATGAGGTTGTCCCAGCCGTTGACCGCCAGCAGCCCGAGGACTTCGTCACAGCCGCTCGAGCAGACCGAGTTGCCGGTGTCAAAGCCCGAGTCGTAGAAGAACCCGATCACGCCGGCGATCACCAGAACGCCGCCGACCAGCATCGCGTACAGCCTGGCTGGGCTCGATCCCTCCATCCGGTGGCAGTATCTCGCACTCAGCGGATGCCTGATCCAGTCGAAGGCTAACCTCGTAGCAATGCGTGGTAGGACCAATGGCGATGCGGCAAAGGGACGAACCAGTGAATAAGGACGCGATCCAACGGCTCGGCGACGAGGACCTGATGCCGCTCGTCGGCGACAAGGATCCGATCGCCTTCGAGGTCTTCTACGACCGCCACGGCGGGGCCGCCTTCTCGCTCGCCTACCGGATCGTCGGCAACCGCAACTCCGCCGAGGATGTCGCCCAGGAAGCCTTCCTGTCGATCTGGCGCAGCGGGGCCCGCTATGACCGCGCCCGCGGCAGCGTGCGCTCCTGGACGCTCGGCATAGTCCGCAACCGCGCCATCGACAGCCTGCGCCGCGAGGCTGGCCGGGCGCCCAAGCTCCACTTCGACGCCGACGAGGTTCTCGAGCGCATGCCTGGCAAGCAAGAGACCGAGACCGAGACCACGGCCCTGCGCCGGGAGACCGCCCGCGAGCTGCAGGGGGCCCTCGGCGAGCTGCCCAACGACCAGTCGAAGGTGATCGAGCTCGCCTACTTCGGCGGTTTCAGCCATTCGGAGATCTCCGAGATGCTGAACGAGCCGCTCGGCACGGTCAAGGGCAGGATGCGCCTGGGCCTGGAGAAGATCCGCGGGGAGTTGGCGGAGGGGTTCAGTTGAGCAACGAAACGCACATCTCCCGCGAAGACCTCGCCGCCTTCACCCTCGGTGCCCTCCCGGATTCCGAGGTTTCGTCGGTCGAGACGCACCTCGAGAGCTGCAAGCGCTGTCAGGACGACGTGCGCTGGCTGCTGCCGGCGGTGGAGATGCTCCCGGAGACGGTTGAGCAAATCACGCCGCCCCCGCAGCTGCGGGAGAATCTGCTCGACATCGTCCGCGCCGACGCCGAGCTCTCCGGGGCGGCGACCCGGCGCCGGCCGGTCAAGCAGCGCCGCCTGCGCCTCGGCCGTTTTGCGCTCGCCCCGGCGACCGCGCTCGCCGCGGTGTTGATCGCCGTCGCCGCGCTTGCCGGCTACGAGTTGAACAGCGGCGGCGGTGAGGACGCCCCGAGCACGCGCACCGTCGCGGTCGCCTCTCAGGCCAACGGCTCCCAGGCCTCGCTGGTGATCAACGCCACCTCGGCGACGCTGCAGGCCGTACACGTGCCCCAGCTGCCGCCTGGCTCCGTCTACCAGGTCTGGGTCCGAAACCCCGGCGGCCAGGCGACACCCTCCTCGGTCTTTCGTCCCAGCAACGACGGCAGCGCCGCCGCGGCCGTGCCCGAGGTTCTGGAGGGGGCCCACGAGGTGATGATCACTCGCGAGCCGGGCAAGGGCAGCAGGACACCCACCCTGCCGGTGGTCTACTCGGCCACCGTCAACAGCTGAGGCGCGGTTGCCGGCGGCTCGGGGGTCGTCCACTAGGCTCGCGCCTTGATGGAGACCTGCTACCGCCACCCCAACCGCGAGACTGGCGTCGCCTGCTCGAATTGTGGGCGGCCGATTTGCCCCGAGTGCATGACCTCGACCTCGGTCGGCATGCGCTGCCCGCAGTGCGCCACCCAGAAAACCAAGGTGCGGGTCGGCGCCGGTGCCTTCAGCGCCGCCGGCGTTCCGGCCGTCACCTATGGGTTGATCGCGATCAACGTGATCGTCTTCCTGGCCGAGATCACCACCGGGCCAGGCGGGCTCTTTGACGTTCTTCCCAACGACGTTGCCGACCACGGAGGCCTGCTGGGACCGGCTGTGGCCGACGGGGACTATTGGCGGATCGTCAGCGCCGGTTTCATCCACGCCGGGATCATCCACTTGGCCCTCAACATGTACGTGCTCTATGTCGCCGGCACCCTGCTGGAGCCGGGAATCGGCCGGGGGCGCTTCCTCGGGCTCTATTTCGTTTCGCTGCTGGCCGGCTCCTTCCTCGCCCTGGTCGTCGACCCGCACTCGAACACGGTCGGCGCCTCGGGTGCGATCTTCGGCTTGATGGCGGCTGCCGTCGTCATCGCCCGCGGGCGAGGGCGCGATGACGTGGCCCAGCAGTTCGGCCTGTTCGTGGTCATCAACCTCTTTTTGACCTTCTCCGTCTCCGGTATCTCGATCGGTGGCCACATCGGTGGGCTGATCGGCGGCGGCATCGCCGCCCTCGCCATCGTCGCAATCGAGCGCCGCGGCTCACGCGGGGGGGCCCTGCCGCTGGAGGTGCCGGCCCTGGTCCTGCTCGGGTTGGTCTCGGTGGCGGGTTCGCTGCTTGCGGCTAACGCGGCTTAGACGCCTAACGCGGCTTAGACGCCCGAGGCGTTTTCTCTAGCCGCCGAGGCGGCGGCCGACCCTGACCATGATGCGCCCCGGGAGCTTGGCCAACTCCCCGAGCGGGCCGGGCAGCTCGTCGAACGGATGGTCGCTGGTCGCGGCGGGTGGCGCCGCGGTGGGGCGGCGGTTCTCGCGTTCCACCACCTCCGGCTCCCCGCGTTCCACCACCTCCGGCTCCAGGTCGGCGCCGGATCGCGCTGTTGACCCGGCGGCGCGGCGCTCGGCCTCGGTCTTGAGATCCTGGTTGGCTTTTTTGATCGCCGCCCGGTGGGTGCGCTTGAGGATTGGGCCGGGGATCCCGCTGACGTCAATGCCGACTGCGTAGGTCGCCGATGTGCCGGTGGCCGACTGGCGCAGCTCGTAGCCGCCGTCCATCTTGTTGATGCCCTCGCCCTCGAGGAAGTCCCAGGAGATCTTCCCGGGGCGCTCGTAGTGGTAGCGCAGCGTGTAGCGGATGGTCCTGATCTTGCCGTCCACCTCGTACTTGACCAGCTCGCCGAGCCCCGCGGGGTTCTGGCGCTCGATCACCTCGGTGCCGAGCACGGCGCTTTGCCACTCGGGGAAGGTCTCGTAGTCGGTGATCGCGTCGAACACCTCTTCAGGAGTGGCGGCGATTTCGATCGTATGCTCGGCCCATCGAAGGCCCATGGGTTCCTCCTAGTTCGCTCGGGCGCCCGGTTGACGAAGCGGCGAGTCGATCGCGATGAAGTCGACACCGGCGGGCGCCATGACCCTATCGGGGTGGAGCAGGGCGGCGAGGAGCTCGGTGCCTTCTACCAGACGGGGTCCGGGGCGGGAGAAGGAGGCGGCGGCATCGACCGCGAAGACCCTCGCTGCTCCCAGTGAGGCGACCTCACTCGCGTTCGCCAGAACCTCCTCGCGGGCCCGGTGCGCGTCCCAGCCGCAGGGCATTGCGATCACCACCTCGGGCCTGGCTTCGCGCAGCTCGTCCCATTCGGCGGTTCGCGACTTGGCGCCGGCCTCGCCGGCCACGTCGATGCCGCCGGCCGTCTCGATCATCTCCGGCACCCAGTGTCCGCCCACGAAGACCGGATCGAGCCACTCGAGGGCGAGGACGCGCGGACGCTCGGCGCCGGCGACCGCATCGCGCACGACCGCCAGCCGTCGCTCCAGATCCTCGCGCAGCTTTGCGGCCTCCTCGGGGACACCGGCCGCCGCGCCGAGCCGGGTGACGTCCTCGATCACCTCGGCCAGCCGTTCGGGATCGAGCGAGATCACCCGGGGGTCGCCTGGGAGTCGCTCCGCCACCGCGCGCACGTCCTCGTAGGAGACCGCGCAGACTTCGCAGAGCGCTTGGGTGACGATCAGCTCCGGCTCCAGCCCGGCCAGGGTCGGCTGGTCGAGCTCGTAGAGGTGGCGCCCGCTCTCGCGCACCTCGCGGACGGCGGCGTCGATCTCGCCGGCCGGCTGGTCTTCTGGAATCACCGAGCGGGTCAGGTGGGGAAGGAGGGCGGCCTGCGACGGAAAGTCGCACTCGTGGGTGACGGCGACGACCGAATCTCCGAGGCCGAGCGCGAACAGCATCTCGGTGGAGGAGGGCACGAGGCTGGCGATTCGCACGCATCAGAGGCTAGCCGCGCCGGGTAGCCTCTTGGTGGATGGCGGTTCTCCAAGACTCAGAGATCGAGGCCAAGCTGGGGGAGCTCGACGGCTGGAACCGCGACGGCGCCGCGATCGTCAGGGAGTTCGACCGCGGCGACTTCGTCGGCTCGGTCAGGTTCGTCGACTCGCTGGTCGAGCCGGCAGAAGCGATGGGCCACCACCCGGATCTCTCGATCTCCTGGGCGACGGTCACGGTTTCGATCACCAACCACTCTGAGGGCGGGTTGACCGGGGCCGACTTCGAGCTGGCATCGAAGATCGATGCGCTCGCCTAGCTGATCTAGACCGACCACGAGGAAAGGGCCAGCCCGGTCATCTTGCGCAGCCGGGCTGCCTGAGGCGCCAGGCGCTCGGCCAACGCGGCTCGCAGCTCCTGGTCGAGAGCGGGGCGCTCGACCTTCGGTGCTGCGGCGCGGCGCGCCGCCCCGGAGAGAGGCCGGCGCATGGCCCCCGGAAAGCGCCGCCAGGCGTCGCCGATCCGCGAGTCGCGCAGGCCTGCGTAGCCGGGCGCGTGGGCGCGCTTTGCCGAGCCGACGTTGAGCTCCTCCTCGAAGCCGGGGGAGGTGAAGCCGGGGTCGGCGCCGAGGAAGGCGAAGATCTGGCGAAGCGCCGCCGCCCGGCCGTCTTTGAGGTCGGCCGAATCGACCACCAGAATGCGGTCCTCGGGGAAGTGCTCCCGGTAGCGCTCGAGCTGGTGGGCGTAGGAGCTGCCGACCAGATAAGGGTTTTCCGGGTCGCCGAGGTCGCCGAGGGCATCGGCCAGGGGCCGCTGCTCGCCGCTTGAGGAGACATCGTGAACATAGTGGGCGAGGATGCGCTCGATCGGGTCACGCACCAGGTAGATGTGGCGGGCCCCCGGGACCAGTTCGGCGATCCGCCGCGGTACCCCGCGCCGCAGAGGATCCTGCGAGTAGCTCGGGGAGCAGTCGCCGCGCAGCCCCAGCTTGGTGTCGTAGAGCAACTCGTAGGCGGACCGCTCCCCGATCCGCCCGAACGGCCACGGTCCGTCCTCTTCGCGGCAGAAGAAGTTCGGCTCCTTGAGCACCGGCACATGGATCTCCGGATGCAGGTAGAGGTAGCGATGCAGGCTGGTGGTTCCGGACTGGCCGGCGCCGATGACGAAGAAGTTGGGGAGCAAGGGGCCGAGGCTAGCGGCGGCTGCCGCCACCGGGCCGTCGACCACGCGCCACCCCGGCTGGAATCATCATAGAGTTTCATCTATATATAGCGAAACTTTTGCGATGGGGGTTGCTTTTGTCTACTCGAAATGATTGGTTGGCGTCTGCTCGTATCAATTGATGCGACACGTGAGGAGAGGAGAGGTTTATGAGGAATGCCGGGCGAGGTGCCCCTTTTTCGACGGCCGCATGGGGAGTCGTGGCCGCCGTTGGACTGCTGGTTCTCGTGGTTGTCTTCGCGCTCGGTTTGTTCGGGCGCCTGGGTTCAGGCCAGGATCTGATTGACAACGATGCGTCGGCCTTCCAGAAGGACCGAGTGAACGGGGCCCGTGCCGGTATCAACATCGTCTCCGACATCGTCGATACCTCCGACCCGATCGTCAACGAGAGCGGGGGCGCCTCGAACGAGGTGCCCAAGCTGGTCGCCTACGTCTCAACCGCGAGCGGACTACCGCCGGCGCAGGTGCTTGCGGCGCTGGAGCAGAATGCTCCGAAGACGACGGCGCTATTGCAATCGCTGCCGCTGTCGGACGTCTCGAAGGAGTTGCCCGGCTTGCTGAACTTCCTCGCCACCACGCTGAAGCTCCCGCCCAAGGAACTCGGTGCGGCGCTTCAGCAGAACTTCCCCGGCCTGGCGCAGACGATCGCCAACCTGCCGAAGGTGACCGACGGCTGGGACAACGTGCCCGGCACCGCGAACTTCACCAACTTCGACGGCAAGCCCGTGAAGACGGTTCCCGATGTGCGCGATTACTTCAGCAAGGACCTGGTTCCCGTGCTCGAGACCCAGCAGGGGAACTTCAGCGACCTGGACTCCAAGGGGGGCATCGGCTTCATTCCGGCGCTGCTGACGGTGCTCGGGGCGATCGTCTTGATCTTCGGGCTGGTGATGATGCGCGCGGCGAGCTCCGGAAGCCTGACCGCGGGGCTGGCCGGGCCCGCGTGGTGGGTCGTCGCCGTAGTCGGTTTGCTGGTCATCGTGCTCGTGTTCGGTCTCAAGCTGTTCCCCCGGTTGAGCGGCGGTGATGATCTGCTGAGCGGCGCGGACCCGGCCTACAGCCAGGAGCGGGTCGACGGGTCTGTCGCCGGCATCAACATCGTTTCCAACATCGTCGACATGGCCGACCCGATCGCCACCGACAGCGGCACGGCCGCGCCCGAGCTGCCGAAGCTGGTCGCGTTCGTTTCAGAGAAAACCGGTCTGGCGCAACCAGCCGTGCTCGCAGCACTGACCAAGCAGGCCCCGAAGACGTCGAAGCTGTTGGCGGCGATCCCGCTGTCGGATGTCTCGAAAGAGCTGCCGGGGCTGCTGAAGTTCCTGGCCACGACGTTGAAGGTCACCCCGGATGAGCTCAACAAGGCGGTGGAGGGGAGCTTCCCGGCCCTGGGGAAGACGATCGCGGCTCTGCCCAAGGTGACAAGCGGCTGGGACAACGTGCCCGGCACCGAGGGCTTCACCAACTTCGCCGGTGACCCGGTGAAGACGGTGCCCGACGTGCGTGACTACTTCGCCAAGGACGCGATTCCGAATGTGCTGACCGACAACGTCAGCAACTTCGATGACCTGGACAGCCCATGGCCGCCGGTCAACGTGTTCCCGCCGCTGCTGTTGATCATCGGGCTGATCGTTCTCGTCTACGGGATCTTTATGGCGCTGGCCGTACGCCGGGCCTGACCGGCGAGGCGGGGCGGGGCACCCG
>JBHEMJ010000109.1:0-2914 GCA_046262655.1 Solirubrobacterales bacterium
GCGCCTGAGGCCGCCGAGGCTCTCGGCCGCCGCGGCGATCGCCTTGGTCATCGGCCTGGTGCCGGCGTCATACATCGCCACACCGCCGTCCTCGGCGAGGAAGTAGACGTTCATGCCGCCCCTGATGTCGCCGGTCAGGCGCCAGACGCCATCTGCGATCTCCTCCGGTCGCGAGTCAGCCATGGTCGGACTCTATTGCGCGGTCGCTCGCCGCGCGCGTACGATCCTGGCCGTGCCGATCAGCTGGAAGATCTCGATGTCGATCCTGATCGCGGCCCTGCTCGCCTCGATTGTGATCGCGATCGTCAAGCTCGCCTGATCGCCGCCGTGACCGGTGGGCAAGCTAGGCGAGCAGCGGGATAGTATGCGCCCAAGGAGGAGCCCACCCGCTAGGAGGCTTGATGTTCGAACGAATCGTGGTTGGCACAGACGGCTCGGAAACCGCCGCCGAGGCCGTGAGTCAGGCAGCGGATCTGGCCAAGATCTCCAAGGCCGAGCTCAACATCGTCAGCGCCTATGAACCCGTCTCCCAGACCCAGCTGCGCGGGGAGTCGCGCGACGTCCCCGGCGATATCTCCAATGCGGTCAATCCCCGCGAGATCGTCAACGTGACACTCGAGAAGGCGGCGGGGGCCGCCAAGACTGTGAAGGTCGACGTGCAGACCCATCCCCGCGAAGGGGATCCCGCCGACGCGATTCTCGATGTGGCGGAGGAGATCAAGGCCGACCTGATCATCGTCGGCAACAAGGGCATGACCGGGGCCAAGCGCTTCCTGCTCGGCTCGGTTCCGAACAAGGTGTCGCACCACGCACCCTGCTCGGTGATGATCGTCCAGACGAGCTAGCGCCGCGGCGACTTTTCGCTCAGCAAGCGGCGCCGGCGACCGCGTTACCAGCGTCGAGCAGCCCCGCCCCCCAGCGGGAGGCGTCAAAGGGCTCACCGAGGCCCGTTCGGCGGGCACTGCCCCCGAGTTGGCAGAGGATCCGCGCCGGGGAGGGCCTCGCCCCGAGCTCGCCGCTGGCGATGATCATCGCGGCCACGCCCGAGACGTGGGCGGCCGCCATCGAGGTGCCGGCATAGATCGCCGGGAGACCGAAGACATGCAGGTCGGAGCCGGCGATCGTCAGCTGGAAGATGGGGCGATCGGGGCTCTGGCAGAGCGTCGCTCCCTCCCCCTGGCCGCCGGGCGCTACCAGGTCCACGTCGAGCCCGTGATTCGAGTAACCGGCGAGACAGCCACCCTCGGTGGAGGCCCCCACTCCGATCACACCGGGGGCCCGCGCCGGAAATGACGCCACCGAGTTGAAGTCGTTGCCGGCGGCGGCGACCACGGTGACGCCGTGGCGCGACGCGTAGCGAATGCCGCGGCACACGCTGCGCACGTCCTTACAGCTATTGACCGCGCCGCCGAACTCGAAGCTCATGTTGATCACCCTGGCCCCGTGCTTCACGGCGTAGACCAGGCCCTTGCCGATTTCGCGGGCCTTGCCCTCGCCGAGCTCGTCGAGCACCCGCACCGGCATCAGCTCTGCGCCGTAGGCGAGCCCGGTCAGCGACTTGCCGTTGTCGGTCTGCTCTCCGATCGTGCCGGCGATGTGGGTGCCGTGGCCGTCCTCGTCGAACGGCAGCCGATCATCGCCGACGAAGTCGAAGCCGCGGACGAACTGCCGGGTTGAGAAGTCGGGGCTCTTGGAGAACTTCGGCTTCTGGGTGCGGTAGGCGACCCCGGTGTCGAGCACGGCCACCCTGACCCCCGCGGCGCCGGCCCGGCCCAGGCCGCGCAGGGTCTCCCAGGCTCGCGGGGCGTCGATTCCGCCTCTGGATTGATAGGCAAGAGGCGTCGTGCCGGCCGCGTCACAGAGGCTGCCGCAAGGTAGGAAGTTCCATTGGGTCGCCTGCCAGCCGCCGCCTGAATTGGTCGTTCCCCTGTCGTTGGGTATGTAGCCGGCGCTTGATGCGCTCGGGGCCGAGGCGGCAGCCCGGGCGATGTAGTTGGGCACGGCGTAGGCGATCCGGCGATTGGAGTCGAGAGCCCCGGCGGCCGTAGGGACCCCGACTCCCTGCGGCAACTCGACCAGCCGCTCGGCGCCGCCGCGAAAGCGGACGACCAGTTCGCCGGGCGCGTAGCCCGGATCAGCACCGGCGGGCTCGGAGCCCGACGCGACCGCGATGACCGCCAGCGCGGTTCCCAGTATCAGTTTCGATCGTCGCATGGCACCGCGTCTAACACGCTCGGGGCCGGGAAGTTTCCCCCAGACGACCCCGCGGCTATCTGCGGCGGACCTTCTCGCAGTTGCGGGCGATGACGTCCACCGAGTCGGCGACGACGCGGTCGCGCTTGCCCCGCCCGCAGTTGATCCTGTCGACCTCGCCGTCGTGGCCCTTGATCAGATCCGAGGCGCGGCCTCCCTTGAGGATGTCCGCGCCCGGGCCCCCCTTGATCCGGTCCTTGCCGCCCTGGCCCTTGATGCAGTCGTCGTTGGCCATGCCGCGGATGCGATCGCCGCCGCGCCTGCCGAGGATGCGATCTCCGCCCCTGCCGCCGATCAGCTCGTCGGCCCGCCGGGTACCCCGGATGGTGTTCGCGCAGGCGCCGTCGGAGTGGCCGGTGAAGGCGGAGCCGGCGCCGGGCGTGACGCCGGAGCCGGAACCGGGCGGGGGAATGTTGTCCCGGGGGTCGTCAATCAGCAGCTCGACGTTGCGGTCCTCGGGCTGGCCGTCCCTACCGTTCGTTCCGCCCTCCTGGAAGTCGTTGAAGGCGATCGTCCGCGCCAGCGAGGCCAGGTCATCGGGGCTGCTGGTCGGAGAGACTGAGGTCGGTGCCTTGACCGGCCCCTCGTGGTTGATCATCGTGCCGAATATCGACAGCGTGCCGTCGTGGTTGTCCATCACGTCGAGCAGCCGGCTCTGGGT
>JBHEMJ010000110.1:0-3160 GCA_046262655.1 Solirubrobacterales bacterium
TTCCTCAACATTCGCGACACGCTGAGCTGCGTCGAGCTCGCTGTCGAGACCCCAGCCGAGGCCGGCGAGTTCCGCGTCTTCAACCAGTTCACCGAGTGCTTCTCGGTCGCCGAGCTGGCCGAGCTGGTCAAGCACGCCGCCGCCGAGACCGGTAAGGAGGTCGAGGTCAAGGCGATCGAGAACCCGCGCGTCGAGCTCGAGGAGCACCATTACAACCCAGTGCACACCAAGCTGCTCGACCTCGGCCTCGAGCCCAGTCTGCTGGGCGACGAGCTGGTGCGCTCGGTGCTCGCCGCGATCGAGCGCCACAAGAACCGCATCGTCGAAGCGGCGATCCTTCCGCGCACGCGCTGGAACCCCGCCCAGCCGGTCAGCGCCTAGCGCCCGGCGCTTTTGCGTCCATCGTCCGACTAACTCGTCTCTCGACCGAGACCACGGCGTAGGCCGCCAGGGCACAGACCACCGGCAGCAGGTCAACGGCGCGCCGGGGCGGGGCCAGGGTGACCACGGCGATCAGCGTTGCCAGGCCGATCAGCAGTCCCAGCGGCCAGGCCTCCCAGCGGCGGCGGGAGATCAATAGCACTAGCCCGGCCAGCCCGAGCAACGCGACCAGCCGGTGGTACCAGTCGCCGAATGCACCGGGGCCGCCCTGGCGCGGCTTGGCGGCGGCACCCTGGCCCCACATGTTCCCCAGCTTCTGCGCCAGCACCCCGCCGTACTCGAGCGTGTGATGCTCGATGTCGTCCTTCAGCTGCTCGCGGCCGAGCTTTGCCAGGGCAGCGTCTGTCTCCAGCTCGGGGTGGGCTTGGTGGGCGATCAGCTCAAGCACGTCGCCGAGGATGTATCCCCGGGGCAGTTCGGCGCGCTCGCTTTGGGGCACGCCGTATTCATCCATCAGCTGCTGGCGCTGGTCGAAGAGCTTGAAATGGTCGCCGTCAGCCGGCAGGTAGGTGCCGATGAACAGGGCGTTGCCGCCGCCTTCGGCGACCGGGGTCAGCTTGTGCAGGGTGATTACGTTGCGCAGGGTCCACGGCGCCATCGCCACGGCCATCGCCGCCAGCAGCGCGGCGGCGCCGTAGAGGCCCCAGCGCCACCCCGAGCGCCGCTTCACGAAGAACAGTGCCAGCGCCGCCAGCACCACGCCGAAGGCAAGCGCCTCGGGCCTGAACATCACCGTGATGCCGATCAGCAGGCCGGGAACTGTCCACGCCCAGGCCGCTCTCGCACTGTCACAAGCCCAGAGGAAGGCGAGGATCGCAGCCGTCAGCGACAGCTCGGCCAGGGGTTCGTTCATCAGCGAGCGGTAGTAGTCGATCGAACTCGGGTAAACGGCGATCAGGAAGGCTGCGATCAGCCCGGCGGCGGTGGCCCGGCCCGGGGGCCCGCGGTCGCGATCGCCGTCCCCCCAGGCCAGGCGGCGCGCCAGCAGATAGGTGGCGAGAATCATCAGGGCGCTGAGCAACGCAACCGCGACCCGGCTCGCCTTGGGATTGACGCCGCCGGTGAGCAACCAGATCCCCGCGTGGACGATCGGCGAGCCGGGGTGATAGGCGTCGTCGCGCTGCACCTCGGGGGCGTCGAAGCTGTGGTCGCGGTAGAGCGACTGGGCGATGAAGTAGTAGCGAATCGAGTCGTCCTGGACCCCGTTCTCCCTCTCCAGGGCGTAGTAGACGCGCAGCCCGACCCCCAGCGCGGTTATCGCCGCCAGCACGGCGAGCGCCAGGCGGCCGCCGTGGCGGTCCGGGAGGCTGCGCAGCCGCTCATTCACCGGCCTGACTCTAGTCAGCGCTGTGGATCGTCCTCGCTACGATTGAAAGTCATGCGAGCCGCAGACGCACTGATGGAATCCTTGGTCGCTGAAGGCGTCGAGCACATCTTCGGCATCCCCGGCGGGGCCAACCTGCCGATCTACGATGCCGTGTACGACGCCAAGCTGACCCACATCCAGGCTCGCCACGAGCAGGGCGCGGGCCACGCCGCTGAGGGTTACGCCAAGGCCTCGGGCCGGGTCGGCGTCGCCTTCGCCACCTCCGGCCCCGGCGCCACCAACCTGGTCACGCCGATCGCCGACGCGATGATGGACTCCGTCCCAACCGTGTTCGTGACCGGCCAGGTGCGCACAGATCTGATCGGCACCGATGGCTTTCAGGAGGCCGACGTCAACGGCATCACGATGCCGATCGTCAAGCACAGCTTCATGGTCCAGGACCCGCGTTTCATCCCCGAGTACGTGCACGCGGCCTTCCACATCGCCTCCACCGGCCGCCCCGGCCCGGTGTTGATCGATATCCCCCAGGACCTCTCGCGGGCCGACATCGACTACACCGAGCAGACGGGTCCGCCTCACCTGCCCGGCTACCAACCGACCACCGAGGGCAACATCAAACAGATCCGCATCGCCGCCAAGGCGCTCGCCAACGCCAAGCGGCCGATCATCTACGCGGGCGGTGGCGTCGTCAACGCCAACGCATCCGAGGAGCTGCGCGCTTTCTGCCAGGCCGACAAGTTTCCGGTCACCAACACGCTGATGGGGCTCGGTTCCTTCCCGGCGCCGCACGACCAGTGGCTGGGGATGCTCGGCATGCACGGCACCCGGACCGCCAACTACGCGATGGACGAAGCCGATCTGATCGTCGCCGTCGGCGCCCGCTTCGACGACCGCATCACCGGCAAGCTCTCGGAGTTCGCGCCGCGGGCCAAATTCATCCACATCGACATCGACCCGGCCGAGATCTCCAAGAACGTGCCCGCCCATATCCCGATCGTCGGCGACGTCAAGTGGGTGCTGCCGCGCCTGACCGACGAGTACGTGGCGCTCGCCCCCGAATCCTCTCGGCTTGACGAGTGGTGGAAGCAGCTACGGGCCTGGCAGAAGGAATACCCGCTGGCGTACGAAGATTCCACCGATTCGGAGATCAAGCCGCAGTTGATGGTGCAGGCGATGCACAAGGTGACCGGCGGTGAGGCGATCATCACCTCCGACGTCGGTCAGCACCAGATGTGGGCCGGCCAGTACTACGACTTTCCCGAGCCGCGCCGCTGGATCAACTCCGGTGGTCTCGGCACGATGGGCTTCGGCTTGCCGGCGGCGATCGGGGCCAAGGTCGCCGTACCGGATCGCGATGTCGTCTGCCTGGCCGGCGACGGCAGCCTGATCATG
>JBHEMJ010000111.1:0-23617 GCA_046262655.1 Solirubrobacterales bacterium
CGAGCTGGCT
The DNA here is from genome assembly GCA_046262655.1 of Solirubrobacterales bacterium. Lineage (GTDB taxonomy): Bacteria > Actinomycetota > Thermoleophilia > Solirubrobacterales > 70-9 > JBHEMJ01. Next base: position 11 of record JBHEMJ010000111.1, read on the forward strand.
GAGATCGCCGACTCCGAGCAGGCCCACCGCGAGCTGATCGAGCGGATGGTCTCCGACCCCGCCGCCCACAAGTGGCTGCGGGTCTACAACGAAGCCATCGGCGAGCCGGGCTGTCGCAGTTGGCATGTTCGCCCGCGCTGGGGCGTGCTCGGGATGCTGGTCGGCTGGTGGCGGGTGAAGCTCTCCTCCGGTTGTCCGTTAGCCGAGGGACGCGGCCTCGGCCGCGTCCCGGACAAGAGATGCCGGCACGGCGCCAGCCGTCCGCACAAGAAATCTGATGGCCTCAAAGAAGCGCAAGCGGCGCAAGCAGCGCCCGCCCCGGCGACCCCAGCCATCGCCACAGGCGATTTCGTCACCCGCTGGGCCGCCGCGCCGCGGCTCCGAAAAAGAGGAGCGACCCCCCGCTCCCTGGGGCAGCTTCCCGCTTTCGGAGACGGTCGTCGCCATCGGCCTGTTGATGCTGGTCGGCGGACTCTTCCTGCCGCCCCCGCGCAACAAGGTGGTGGTCGGGGTTGGGCTGATGCTCGGCTCGCTCGCCGGGCTGGAGCTGTCAGCCCGTGAGCATTTCGCCGGCTACCGCTCCCACACGACGCTTCTCGCCGGCGCCTGCGCCGTCGCCTCGGTCGCAGCCGTGCTCGCGATCGGTCCCGACAGCCTGCCGATCTGGGCGGCGCTGATGATCGGCCTGGGTGCGGGTGGCCTGGCGGCGTTCGGCCTGGTTGTGTCCTTCAGGCGCCGTTCCGGCGGCGCCTCGTTTCGGCTTCGTTAGCCCGAGGTGCCGCCCCGGTCCGGACGGCGCCATTCGCCCCTCTGGCGCCTAGAAGGCCACCGCGACGCGGCTGTCGCCGGCGCGCTCCTCGACTTCGCGTGCCTGCAGCGCGGTTGCGACCAGCTCGCGCTGGCGCTGGGTAAGGGTGTCGAGTCTCTTGTTCTCGCTCAAGCCGAGCGAGGAGAGAAACTTGCGGGAGCGGGTTCGGCCCCAGCGATGCTGGCTGGAGAGCAATTCGCTTATCGACATTGTCTGCGACTCCCAGGGGGCATTGACGATCACCTCCGCGACGCTCACAGCGCCGCCGGCGATGGCGCGCTTGAGGGCAGCTCGGGCGAGCCGCACCTGGTTGGCGCGGGCAAGTGCCTGCAAGTGCTGTGGATCCGAGCTCTTCGGCGCAGGGGCGATCGAAACAGGGGCCATCAGGGTTCCTCGCTTTCAGGGGTGGTTGGTATCCGCGACGCCCCCGGTGGTCTGTTCTAGGAACCGGGGCGTGGGATCTCCAGTCCTCTGCATCCGCTCCCTTCCCCCGGGGTGCGCGTTGTCCGAGCAACATATGCATCCCGACGGCTTCGGTCAATACCCCGGTTGCCTGACCCGTTCGCTAAGAGCAGGTTTTTCGTTCAGGCCTTGGGAAGCTCCGGGAAGTCGTCGATCACGCGTCCAAAGATGTCCAGGGCCCGGTCGAGGTGCCGGCGCTCGTGGGTGGCCATCAGGCTGGTCCGCAGCAGCGCGCCGCCCGGTGGCACGGCCGGATGGAGGGCCACGTTGGTGTAGACGCCGCCATCGAAGAGCGCCTTCCAAAGCAAGACGGCCTGCCAGTCCTCGCCGACCACGACCGGCACCACCGGGGTGGTCGCCTGGGTGCCATCGGGCAGGGTGCCGGGCTCGATCACCTTGAGGCCGAGGTGGCGAAAGCCCTCGCGCAGGTAGGCGGCATTGCCGAGCAGCCGCTCGAATAGCTGCGGACCCTCGGAGCGGATGATCCGCAGGGCGCCGAGAGCCGCGCCGACCGCGGCAGGAACGGCCGAGGCGCTGAAAATGAACGACCGCGAGGAGACTCGCAGGTATTCGATGACCTCCTCGGAACCGGCGATGAAGCCCCCGCAGGAGGCCAAGCTCTTGGAGAAAGTGCCCATCCGCAGATCGACCTCGTGCTCGAGGCCGAACAGCTCACAGGCGCCGGCCCCGCGCGCGCCAAGCACGCCGACCCCGTGGGCCTCGTCGACGAACAGCCGGGCGCCATAGCGCTTGCAGAGATCGACCACCGGGGGCAGGTCACAGATGTCGCCCTCCATCGAAAAGACGCCGTCTACCACGACCAGCACCCCGCTGTCATCCGCAGCGGCACGCTCCAGCATCGCTTCGAGCTTGTCCATTCGGTTGTGACGGAATGGGCGCAGCCGGGCACCGGAGAGCTTGCAGCCGTCGAGGATCGAAGCGTGGTCGCCCGCGTCGCAGATCACCGTGTCGCCCGGCTGCAGCAGGGCGCTGATGGCGCCGAGATTCGACTGGTATCCGGTGGTGAAGACGATCGCGTCCTCGGTCTTCATCCAATCAGCGAGCTCGGTCTCCAAGCTCGTGTGGAGAGGGGTCGTGCCGTTGAGCAAACGCGAGCCGGTGACCCCGGTGCCGTATGTCTCCAGGGCGTCGCGGGCAGCCTGCTTGACGCGGTCGTCGGTGGTCAGCCCGAGGTAGTTGTTGGAGCCGAGCATGATCGTCTCGCGCCCCTCCATCTCGACCACCGGGCCGGCCTCGGACTCGAGCAACCGGAAGTAAGGCAGCAGGTCGGCCTGCTTGGCTGCGGCAAGCTGCTCGGCGCGGTCGTGGGTGCGAGCCTTCTCGAAGACGTCGAGTGGGGTCGCGGTTCCCTCGGTCACGTTCCAAGTGTAGGTTCCGTGCGTGCCTGGCGACTTAGTGGTGCGCCCCGTGGAGGGTCGCCGAGATCTCTCGAGGTTCATCAAGCTCCCCTTCAAGCTGCATCGCGACAGCGAGCGCTGGGTGCCGCCTTTGCTGATCGAGCGGCGAGACTTCCTAAACCCGAAGAAGAACCCCTATTTCAACCACGCCGAGGTCCAGCTGTTCCTGGCCGAACGCGGGGGCGAACCGGTGGGCCGGATCAGCGCCCAGGTGGACCACCGGTGGGACGAGTACCAGGGCGGCAGCGACGGCATCTTCGGCTTCTTCGAGTCTGAAGACGATCCCGCAACGGCGGCGGCCCTGCTCGACACAGCCGCGACATGGCTCTCCCAGCGCGGGCGCGAACGGATGCTCGGGCCGATGGACTTCACCACCAACGACGAGTGCGGGGTCCTGGTCGAGGGCTTCGACGAGCCGGCGCTGATCCTCGAGCCCTGGCATCCACCTCACTACGGGCCGGCGATCGAGGCCGCCGGATTTTCAAAGGCGATGGACCTGTGGATGTGGCGCCTCGAGATGGGCGACCTGAAGGAGGGCAACAGCTTCCACCCGATGATCCATGCCGCCGCCGAGAAGGTCGAGGGTGAGCACGGCGTCACAATCCGCCAAATGAACAAGCGCGACCTCAAGAACGAGGTGAAGCGGTTCATGGACGTCTACAACGAGGCGTGGGGAGACAACTGGGGCTTCGTCCCGGTCACCGAGGCCGAGGGCGACTTCCAGGCGAAGAACCTGAAGCCGGTTCTCGACGAGGACTGGGCGTTCATCGCCGAGCGCGATGGCGAGGTGCTGGGCGCGGCGCTGTCGCTGCCCGACATCAACCAGGTGCTGAGCAAGATGAAGGGGCGGCTGCTACCGAGCGGCTGGTGGCACTTCCTCACCGGCAAGCGCAAGATCGACCGCGTCCGCGTCTTCGCCCTGGGCGTCAAACCGCAATACCAGCACCTCGGCATCGCAGCTTCTTTCTACGTGCGCCACATTGAGAACACCGGCCCCACCGGGATCATGTGGGGCCACACAGGCTGGATCCTGGAGACCAACAAGCCGATGAACAGTGCAATGGAGGGCATGGGTGGCGTCCGCAACAAGACCTATCGGATCTACGAGAAGGCGCTCTAGGCCCTCGTAGAATCCGCGCCATGGCTCCCAGCAGGCGCCCCAATTTGATCGAGGCGGTGGTCGAGCCCCGCTCGCCGCTGCGGCTCTCCGCCCGTGGGTCCGGTGAGACCAGGGTGGACCGGGCCGGGGTCGTGCACCGGCTGCTGCATGTCGAGGAGGTGCCGGTGCTGGTACGGGCCTGGATGATCGGCTCCGGAGAGGTGGTGCTGCGCGCCGAGGGGGTGCCGGCGCTGAGCGCCGGGGCCGAGACCAGCCGCGAGCGCCTCGAGATCGCCGTCGCGCGTATGCGCTTCTGCCTCGGACTCGATCAGGACATGAGCGGTTTCTACGCCGCGTTCAAGCGCGACCCGCTGCTGGGACCGATGATCCACCGCAAGCCCTGGATTCGGCCCCGGCACACGCCCTGGCCCTGGGGGGCGCTGCTGCGGGCGATCACCAAGCAGCTGATCGAGTCTTCGCGGGCGGCGCAGATCGAGCGGCGAATCGTGCGCCGATGGGGGACCAGATGGGAACGCGGCGGGGACGCCTATCCGCTGTTCGACACGCCCGGGGCGGCGACGATCGCCGGCCTCGCCCCGGCGGAGCTCGTGGCCTGCGACCTGACCGAGGGCCGCTCGCTGGCGATGATCCGCTGTGCCCACGAGGTGGCCGCCGGGCGCGCCGAGCTCTCCGATCCGGCCTCGGATAGCCGCCTGCTGGCGATCCGCGAGATCGGTCCGTGGACCATGCAGTGCCTCGGCCTCGAGGGCCGCGGCGAGCCCGACTCGCTGCCCGCCGGCGACCTCGGCTACATCAAGCTGGTCGGGCGCCTGGCGGGCCTCGGGCGCCGGGCCACGGTCGAGGAGGTCGAGGAGTTCTACGCGCCGTACGCCCCCTACCGCGGCCTGGCGGGCGCCTTCACCTTGACCGGGTACCACCAGCAGATCGCCGCGGGCCCGCCACTGCGCTTCGCCTAGGCGACATAGCGAGGCCGAGCAGGCGATAATCATCTCCTCCGACCCAGCCGTGCAGTCGAGCGTATTCGCGAGATCGAGAAGCTGGGCGTGGCCACGGCGGCGCTGATGAAGTCTCCGGCGCCGATCCGCTCGAGGCCATTCGGACCTACCGCGTCAACGTCCTTCCCGAGCTCACCCGCTCGGCGACGGGAGCAGCTCGTTAGTCAGCACGGCGTCGAGGTCGGGAACGCCGCTGAGCACGCCGGCGCCGGCCAGGAAGCCGGCGAAGGTCTCCCACTGGGCCGGATCCATGTAGCCATAGGCCTGGGGGTTCTTCGGGTCCGGGGCGGGGTAGAGCAGGGGCAGGGTGGCGGCGATTTCCTTCGCGGTCAGCTCTGGGTCTAGGCCCTTATCTGCCCCGAGGATCGACTGCGTCGCCGCCGCCGGGTTGGCCGCGGCGAACTTGGTGCCCAGCGCCAGCGCCTCGATGAACAGGCGGATCGGCTCGGGGTCCTCCTTGACGCGGCTGCTCTTGGCGACCAGCACCAGCTCGTCATAGGGTGGGACCCCCAGCTGGGAGACCGGGGTCACCGACGGTGAAGCCCCGCGCGCGGTCAGATCGACACCCTCGACATTGCTGTAACCGCCGAGGATCGCGTCGGCCTTGCCTCCGAGCAGGGCGGGCAGCAGGTTGAGGCCGACGTTCGTGACCCTCACCTGGTCGGACTGCACGCCGGCCTTCTCGAGGATCGCATCGAGGTAGTCCTCCTGGTAGGGGATCCCGGCCGTGGCGACGGTCTTCCCGGCCAGATCCCCGGGACCGGAGATCCCCGACCCCGGCAGCGAGATCAGCGAGGTCAAGGGCTGGTTGACCAGGGCGGCGACCGCGATTACGTCGAGACCCTGCTCGCGGGCGAGCAGCACCTCGGGCTCGTAGGAGATCGCCAGGTCGGCGCGTCCAGCAGCGACCTCCTTGATCGGTGCCGAAGGGTCGGAGGGCACGTGGGGATTTACCGCGAGCCCGGCTGAGTTGAAGAAGCCGCGGTCGATCGCCGTGTAGATACCGGCGTGGTCCGCGTTGACGTAGAAGTCCAGATCGAGGTCAAGCGCCTGCCCCTCGGAGGCTCCCCTGATCGGCTCGCTCTTCTCCCCGCAGGCGCTGAGCCCGAACGCAGCCAAGGCTGCGATTGCCCCGGCGGCGATGGTCGCCAGTGTCCTTGCTGATCTCACCTGTGCACTCCTTCTGGTCGTTTTCAAGTTGGTCGCCCCGCGGCGTCCCTCGGCCGGTGCCAGCTCAGCCAATGCCGCTCGGCAAGGGCCAGCAATCCGAACAGGCAGATGGCGATCGCGCTGAGCACAGCGATCGCGGCGAACAGGCGCGCGGTCAGCAATTGCGCCGAGGCCTGGAGCATCAGGTGTCCCAGACCCGAATCCGAACCCGCCCATTCGCCGAAGACGGAGCCGATCACGGCCACCGCGACGGCGATCTTGGCGCCGCTGAAGGCGAAGGGCAACGCCGAGGGCGCCTCGACCCGGCGCAGCACCTGCCAGCGGGTGGCGTCGAGGGTGCGCATCATCTTGATCAGGTCGGGGTCGACCGAGCGCAGCCCGTCGAAGGCGTTGACGGTGATCGGAAAGAAGCAGACCAGGGCGATGATCGACAGCTTCGGCCCGATGCCGAAACCGAACCAGACCACCAGTATCGGCGCGATCGCGATCACCGGCACGGTCTGGGAGGCGACCAGCAGCGGATAGACGGCGCGGCGCAGGGTCTCGGAGAGGTGCATGGCGACGGCGAAGGCGAGGCCGCAGGCGACGGCGAGGCCGAAGCCGAGCACTACCTCGCGCAGCGTCACCCAGGCGTTGTCAGCGAGCAGCGAGTGATCCTCCCAGAGGGCGGTCGCGATTTGGGTCGGCGAGGGAACCAGGAAGTCCTCGACCTTGAGCAGGTTGGAGAGCACGTCCCAGTCGGCTGCGAGCTGCCAGGCGCCGAGCAGAAGCACGATCAGGGCGGCGGGAGCGAGGACGCGCTTCACCGGGCACCCGCCTCCAGGGCGGCGAGAGCGCGTCCGCGGACCTCGGCGAAGGCCGGGGTGCTGACCGCAGCGGCGCGGCTGGGATGGCGAGGCGCCGGAGCGGCGAGCGCCTCGATACCGTGGCCGGGACGTCCCGAGAGGACCACCACGCGGTCGGAGAGGTAGAGGGCCTCCTCGACGTCGTGGGTGACGAGCAGGACGGTCCGGCGCTCGGCGGCCAGGGCCTGGGCCAGCCATGTCTGCATTTCGGCGCGGGTGATCGCATCGAGTGAAGCGAACGGCTCGTCGAGCAGCAGCACCGGCTTGCCGGCGGCGATTGTGCGCAGGAAGGCGACACGCTGGCGCATGCCGCCGGAGAGCTCGGCGGGCCGCCTCGTCTCGAAGCCCGCCAGCCCGAAGCGTTCGAACAGAGGCGCCGCAGCGCGGCGCGCCTCGGCCCGGGAGGCCCCCCGGGTGCGCAGCGCCAGGGCGGCGTTGTCGATCGCCGCCAGCCATGGCAGCAGCAGGTCGCGCTGGGGCATGTAGGTGCAGCGGGCGAGCCGCTCGGTGGCGGCGCGCTTGCCCCCGACGGCGATGCTGCCCCCGCTCGGCTCGCGAAGCCCGGCGACGATCTCCAGCAGGGTCGATTTACCGCAGCCCGAGGGCCCCACCAGGCCCAGGACCTCGCCAGGCTCGGCGGCGAGCTCGAGACCGGCCAGCACCTCGAGCTCACCGAACGAATGCGAGAGGCCGGAGGCGCGCAGGCCGGCGCCCGCGGTGGCGTCGGCCGCTTCAGTGGCTGAAAAGTTGAGGGGCTCTGACGGTGGTGCCCCGAGCTTGGTCACGATGCTCCCTTCGCGCGCATTACCGCACAGGTTCCGAGGGTCAGCGGCGGGGATCTCTGTGCCGCTATCTCAGCCCGCTCACCCGCGAGCCCCCCTGTTATCTCGCGGCAAGTCTACGCCAGATCGCCTAGTTTTCCGGCCAGGACCACGGATCATTCCTGGGCGGCCATGCGGCCGCCTGCGACCACGTTGACGAAGTTCTCCAGGTGCTTGGTCGTCCAGCACTCGAAGGCGCCGTCGCAGAAGGGCTCGTAGGCCTGCATCACCGAATCCCCATAGTTCCAGTAGAGCTTTGGCTCGGGATTGAGCCAGAAGGTCCGCCCCGCCCGCTCGGAGATGCGCCCGAAGACCTCCGCGTGGGGCTCGCGCCCATTGGTACGGGCGTCGCCGAGCACGATCACCGTCGAGCGAGGACCGAGTTCATCGGCGATTCCCTCGAGGAACTCGAGCCAGACCCGGCCGTAGTCTGTGTAACCGGAGACGTCGGCGACGCCGCCCTCCGACGACACCCGCTCGGCTATGCGGCGGAAGTCGCGCTCGTGCTCGAAGATCTCGGTCACCTCGCTGATCCGCTCAATGAAGACGAAGCTGCGCAGCTTGCGGAACGAGTCGTGCAGCGCGTGCAGCACCGAGAGGAAGAAGACGCTGGCGCTCGAGACCGAGGTAGAGACGTCGCAGAGCACATAGATCTCCGGCCGGCGCGGACGCTTGGGCCGGTACTTGAGCCGCAACGGAACGCCGCCGGTTTCCAACGAGGCGCGCATCGTCCTGCGGATGTCGACGTGGCGACTGCGTCGCCTCCCACGCTGCTCGTGGCCGAGGGTGGCGATGCGGCGCTTCAACTGGGTCACGGCTCGGTGCACCGACGCGAGGTCCTGGGCTGGGCTGGTCGGCAGGGTGCGGTCGAGCTCGGCCAGGGGGCGGGCGGGGGGCAGCTTGCCCGCGCGCTCGATCATCGAGCGCTCGAGCTCGCGGCGCAGGTGGCGCTCGAACTGGCGCAGGCTCTCGCGGTCGAGGGTGACCGCCTCTCCGTTGTCACCCTCACGCCCCGAGCCCTGGCCGCTCAGCTCCAGCGCCCGGCGGATGCGCTGTACATCGACCCCGATCACACCGGAGCGCTCGCTCTGTCGCCCGAAGGCGGCGATCGCCAGACGGGCGAGGTCGCGCATGTCGCCGTCCTCGCCATCGCCAATCGCCTGGCGGATGGCGTCGCGCAGGCTGTCGATGTCGATTTCGCCCTCGTCCTCGAAGCGGTTGCCGTCGTGGAGGTCACGGGCCAGCGCCTCGGCCTCGGCGGCACGGAAGAAGTGGCGATCGAAGAGCAGCTCAAAGATCCGCCGGTCCTCCTGAGACTTTGCGATCGTTGCCGCCAGCGCTTCGCGGAAGTCATCAGGCTCGCCCCAGGGGACCTGCTCGAGCGCGGCGAACGCGTCGAGCGCCTCCGAGGTGCCGATCGCCACGCCTTCGCTGCGCAGCTCCTCGAAAAAATTGAGCAGCCGTGCCGCGGTGGCGGTCATCCGCGCCGCATCCGGAAATGCCGGGATTGCTTCGGTCGCCGGGGCACTAGGCGCCGGTCGGCGGGTTCAGCGCGGCGTCGGGCGGCGACCCGTCGGAGAGCTTGACCGAAACCCGCTCGGTGACTACGTCGATGTCGCTTCGGTGCTTGACGATGATGCTCATCGTCGACTCGAATGTCTCGCGGTCGATGTCGTCGGCGCCGATCAGCAGCAGCGCCCGCGCCCAGTCGATCGACTCGGCGATCGAGGGCGGCTTCTTGAGGTCCAGGGCGCGAACCATCTGCACCACCTCGACCAGCTGGCGGGCGAGCTTTTCGTCGAGCTCCGGCGAGTGAAGGCGGACGATCTCGAGCTCTCGCTCGACGTCGGGGTAGTCGAGCCAGAGGTAGAGACAGCGGCGCTTCAGTGCCTCGGTCAGTTCCCGGGAGTTGTTGGAGGTGAGCAGGACCAGCGGCATCGTCGTCGCCTCGACCCGTCCCAACTCGGGGATCGAGATCTGGAATTCGGAGAGCACTTCGAGCAGCATCGCCTCGAACTCCTGATCGGTCTTGTCGATCTCGTCGATCAAAAGCACCACCGGCTCGGTCGAAGAGATTGCCTCGAGCAGCGGCCTGGTCAGCAGAAACTCATCGCCGAAAATGTCGGCGTCGACGTGCTCGGCGTGCTCGGCTGCCCTGGCCTGGATCGAGAGCAGCTGCTTGCGGTAGTTCCACTCGTACAGCGCCTTGGCCTCGTCGAGTCCTTCGTAGCACTGCAGCCGGATCAGTTCACGACCGGTGAAGCGGGCCAGCGCCTTGGCCAGTTCGGTCTTACCGACCCCAGCCGGGCCCTCGACTAGCACCGGCTTGCCAAGTCGCTGGGCCAGATAGGAGACCAGGGCGCCCGACTCCCCGGCCAGATAGCCGACCCTCTCGAGGCCCGCACGGACCTCGGCGACGGATGTCGGTTCGGCGGTCGCGGCCATCGGCTGATGATAAATGGCGGGCCGCGGAGACCTGTTGGGCGATAATCGCGGCGTGGTGGAGACGATCCTCGTGCTCGGGCTGTTGCCGCATGCCGTCAAGCCCTATCTGGCGTTGATGATCTTCGGATTCGCGATCGGCACCTTCGGCCACATGGCGCGCAGCAAGGCGATGGTGGCGATCGGCATCGGGATGATTCTCCTGGCGACGCTGCTGCTGCCACTGGCGGTCGTCATCACCAACGACACCCCGCCACCGCCTCCCGGCCGCGAGGTTTTGCCGCCCGGCACCAGATAGGCACCGAGCGGGGGCCGTCAGCCCTCGCGCTCCAGCAGATCGGCGGACGCGTCGGGCACGTACTTGTTGGTGTCGATCGGCGGGCGCACGTAGCCGTCATCGCGCTGGCGCTCGGGGAGCTTGATCGGCTTGGGTTCGCGCGGCTGGTAGGGGATCTTTCCGAGCAGATGGGTGATGCAATTGATGCGGGCGTTGCGCTTGATGTCGGACTCGACCACGTTCCACGGCGCCTCGCCGATATCGGTGTGGACGAACATCTCGTCCTTGGCGCGGGAGTACTCAACCCAGCGCTTCTGCGACTCGAGGTCCATCGGAGACAGCTTCCACTGCTTGAGGGGATCGTCGATTCGCGCCCGGAACCGGGCCTCCTGCTCGGCGTCGGAGACCGAGAACCAGTACTTGAGCAGGATTACGCCGTCGTCGACCAGCATCCGCTCGAAGATCGGGCACTGGTGCATGAAACGGCGGTACTCCTCGGGCGTGCAGAAGCCCATCACGTGCTCGACCCCGGCGCGGTTGTACCAGCTGCGATCGAATAGGACGATCTCACCGCCTGCCGGCAGGCGATCGACATAGCGTTGGAAATACCACTGGCCCTCCTCACGTTCGGTGGGGGCGGGCAGCGCCACCACGCGGCAGACTCGTGGGCTGACGTGCTGGGTAATCCGCTTGATCACGCCCCCCTTGCCGGCGGCGTCGCGGCCCTCGAAGATCACTACCACGCGAGCTCCCTCGTCCTTGACCCACTCGGCCATCGCCACCAGCTCGGTCTGCAGGCGCAGCAGTTCGTTCTCGTAGAGCTTGCGGGGCAGCTTCTCCGTTTTTTTACTCATCGTCGCCCTCCTTCTCCTCGACCTGGTTCTGCCTTTTTATTTGTGCGGGCCCGTGGCGGGCGATTATCTCGCGTGCCCGCCGTCGTATCCCGGCGACGGTGATCACCACCGTGCCGGCGACTGCCACGAAGGTCCCGTAGGCGATGTCGTAGTCGTCGTTGACTCCGCCGAAGTGGAACTGCGGTCGGTCCAGCATCTCGAACACCGCGATCAGACCGCCCCAGACCCCGGCACCGATCAGCAGGGTGCCGATGCTGAGCGGCCGCGGCGGCCGGTAGCCGGCGCCTACTTCAACGGCCAAAAAGAGGACCGCTGCCATCGTCAGCAGCAGAGCGGCGAGGGCAAAGTTGAAGGCGCCGGCGCCGGTCTGGACCAGGTCGGCCTCGATCGGCGAGCGGTACCAGGGCAGCAGCATGCTGAGGAAGACCGCCAGCGCCCCGATCGAGGCGAGCCGCTCGCTCGGGCCCATGCCTCGGACGGCGCGTCCGAGGCGCCGTCCCAGGCGAACCTCAATCGAGTGGTTCTCGGCCACCGAAGCCTTCCTCGAGATCGTGCCAGTAGTCGACCCCGTCCTCGCCCAGCTCCCAGCAAAGGTAGATCTCCCGGCCGTCCCGCAGTGAGGGAAAGTCGATCAGGCCGCGGTCTACGTCGCGGACGACGATGCCGGCCTCCTGCAGGGCCCCCAGCAGCGAGCGCAACTCGAGGAAACCCTCGCCGACCTGAATTCCCGGCTCACCGCCGCCGTTGGTGGGCGCCGCCTCGGACAGGGCCTCGTGGGCCTGTTCGTCGGTGAGCCGATCCTTGGCCTCGCGCAGTTTGTGCAGCAGCGGCTCCACCTGCGGGAGCAGCGCGTTGGCCTCCTCGCGGGTGTAGTGGCGCTCGTGCAGCAGCGGCGGGCCGGGACTCACGGTGGCGGAGTTTACGTCCGTACGGTGCTGCCGAGAACGCGGCGGATCCCATCCATCGGCTCCTCGGCCGCTCGGCGCAGCGACCGTTTGCACGAGGATGCCAAACGGGCTCAGGCAACCAGCTCGCGGGCCCGCCCCGCGAGCCCTTCCAGGCCCAGCTCCTGGCAGCGCTCAGTGGCTTCGCTGAGCGCCAGCTCCGACTGGCCGTTCTGCGCCCCGGAGAGCCGCCAGGCCCTCAGCATCAGGCAGCGGGCCGAGTCGATCTCGCGGCCGAGGGCCTGCCATGCCTCCGCCGCCGAGGCGAGCTTGGCGGCCCCCTCTGCGGCGTCTTCCTCGGCGCTCCCGCGCGCCTCGGCTGTGGCAGCCTCGCCGATCGGGAAGTTGAGCCGCTCGATCAGTCGCTCGGCCTCCTCGGCAGCGGCACGGCCCGCCTCGCCGCGCCCGGCCATGGCCAGGGTCACGGCGCGCATCGAGGTCGCCTCCAGCGACTGGGGTATCAGCCCGGCGCGCTCGCAGAGGTCGAGTGCACGCGCCAGCTCGTGTTCGGAGGCGGCCAGCTCGCCGCCGTCGCGCAGGGCGGCGGCCAGCCAAAACAGGGCGGAGTAAGCAATCTCCGAGCGGCCGACCTGCTCGCCGAGGTTGTGGGCACGCCTGCATGCATCGGCGGCCTCCTCCCACTCGCCGGCTCGCCAGTGCAGGGCGCCGCGGATGACCAGCGGGAAGCAGAGCTTGCCGGTGAGGCCCTCGCGCTCGGCCAGCGCCGTGCTCGCCTCGGTTGCGCTTTCGGCCTCCTCCCAGTCGCCGCGGCCGACCGCGAGCTGGGCGACGGCGGCGTGCAACTCGACCTGTGAGGGCAGATCGCCCAGCTCGACCGCCAGCTCGAGGGCCTCACGATAGGCCGCGGTGGCGCCCTCGTAGTCGGCTTCGGAGACTTCGAGGTGGTAGCCGAGGGTGAGCAGGGCGCGGACCGCCTCGGCGCGATCGGAGCCGCGGGCCAGCTCGACCGAGCGCTCGAGGTTCTCGCGGGCCTTCTCGGCGTCCCCGATACGGCCAAAGACCCTTCCGAAGATGCCGTGGGCGCGGCTGGCGGCACGCGCCTCGTCGAGGCGCTCTGCCAGTCGCAGCGCCTTCTCGGAGGCGTAGATGGCGAGCATGTTGTCGCCCGTGTGCATGTACAGCGATGCCGCTTCCTCGTAGAGCCGTACCAATTCCAGGCAAGGGGGTCCGTCTTTGAGCAGGTCGATCCCCTTCTGGTAGTGGTCGATCGAGGCTTGGCGCTCGCCCTTGGTCCACAGCCCGGCGCCGATCTTGCGGTGCAGGTCGCCGACGCGCTCCAGCTCCTCCTCGCGCCGGTAGTGCTCCAGGCACTCCATCCAGATCTCCACGGCCGGGTCGATCCGGCCCATGCGCAACCCGACGTCGCCGAGTTTCTCGCCGACCCTGGCGCGGACGGCGCCGTCGAGCGATCCAGCCAGCTCCACAGCCTGGGTGTAGCGCTCCAGGGCCTCGGCGTTGGAGTAGAGGGCGGCGGCGGCGTCACCGGCCGCCTCTAGGTGGCCCGTGGCGGCGGCTCGTAGCCGGCCGAGGTCCTCGTTGTCGAGGCTGGCCTCCTCCGCCAGCGCCGCCGCACGGGCGTAATGCTCGGCGACCAACCCGACCACCGACTCGGCCCGCTCGCCGGCGCGCGCCTCGATGAAGGCCCCGACCTGCTCGTGTTTTTTGCAGCGCACCGACTTCGGCAGCATCGAATAGGCGACGTCGCGGATCAGCGCGTGCTTGAAGGCGTACTCGCGCTCCCCGGCGAGGCGGCTGCCTGCGTGGGGCACCAGCATGTCTTTCTCCTGGAGCGAGGTGAGGACCTCCTGCAGGTCAAGGCCCTCTTCGGCGGCGGTTTGCTCCAGCGACCCGACCCAGAAATTCTGGCCGATCACCGAGGCGTGCTGGAGCAGCAGGCGCTCGAGGCGGTCCAGCGAGTCGAGGCGAGCAGCGAGCAGCGACTGCACCGTGCCCGGCAGGGAGTCGGCGGAGCCCGAACCCTCCTCGAGCAGGCGGTTGACCATTTCCTCGGCGAACAACGGGTTACCGCCGGCGCGCTCGGCGACTTCGCCGACCACCTCACCATTGCCGTTGCCCTCGGCGGAGGGGAAGAGCGCGGCGACCAGCTCCTGGGTTTCCTCGGAGCTCAGCGGTTCGAGGCTGATCGAGGTGGCGTTGCGCCGCCCCCCGCCCCAGCCGGGGCGGCGCTCGAGCAATTCGTCACGAGCCATGCAGATGAGCAGGAGCGGGGCCCGCACCCATCGGGCCAGGTACTCGATCAGGTCGAGCATGCCTTCGTCGGCCCAATGGATGTCCTCAAAGGCGAGCACCAGAGGGCGGCGCAGGGCCATCGCCTCAATGCAGGCGCGGATCGCCGAGAACAATGCCTCGCGCATGCGCTGCGGGTCGTGGCCCTCGGCGGCGGGGGCCTCGGGTGGTTCGATGCCCAGGGGCCGGGCGATCAAGGCCGCGTTGCGCTCGCCGGCGTCGGGATCGCCGATCTCGCGCATCAGCTCCTCGACACCGTGGCGGAGCTTGTCCCAGGCGGTCTCCGGCGTATCGGCGTCGAGGATGTCGAACTCCGTGCGGATCACCTCCGCCAGCGCCCAGTAGGCGATCCCGGAGCCATAAGGCGGGCATTGGCCGTTGCGAATGTCCGGCGCAGAGCTGGACTCGGAGAGGAGCGAGGTGACCTCTCTGAGCAGCCTCGACTTGCCGACCCCGGCCTGGCCGACCACGGTGACCAGGTGCGGGGAGCCCTCCCGCGCGACCCGCTCGCCCAGTGAGACCAGCATCTGGGCCTCCTCGCCACGGCCGACCAGCGGCGATTCGGAGCGCAGGGCCGAGCTGCGTCGCGGGCCGGCACTGATCACCTCGATTGCCTCCCAGGCCGGCACGGGCTCCTTCTTGCCCCTCAGCACCAGCGGCTTCAGCTCCTTGTAGGAGATTGCACCGGCGGTGGCGCGCACGGTCGAGGAGCCGACGGTGACCGATCCCAGGCTGCCGGCATCCTGCAGCCGCGAGGCGACGTTGACGACGTCGCCGATCACCGTGTAGCGATCGCCGCCGACGGCTCCGGCCATCACCTCCCCCGAGTTGATGCCGACGCGAAGGGCGAAATCGACCCCGTGTGAGGCCGACCCGGCGCGATTGATCTCCTCCATCGCGTCCTGCATCGCCAATCCGGCGCGCACGGCGCGCTCGGGGTCGTCCTCGTGGGTCACGGGGGCGCCGAAGACACCCATCACGTTGTCGCCGATGTACTTGTCGATGGTGCCGCCATAGCGCTCGATCTCGGCCGCCAACCGGCGCAGGGTCCGATCCACCAGCCCCTTGACGGCCTCTGGATCCATGGTCTCCGCAGCCGCTGTGTAGCCGGAGAGGTCGGCGAACAGCACTGTCGCCTGGCGCCGTTCCTCAGGCGGCGCCTGGGCTTCAGGGGCCGGGGCGGCCGGGGCCGCCGACGTCACCGGTGCGGCCGGCGCTGGGGGCGAGGCCCCCCCGCCCCCGGCCTCGATTCCGGTGCCGCATTCGATGCAGAACTTCGCGCCCGGGGGGGATTCAGCTTCGCACGAAGGGCAACGGGCCCAGAGGGCGGCGCCGCAGGACATGCAGAACTGCGCCCGCTCGGGATTGGCGGCGGCGCAGGTAGGACAGGTCCTGCTCTCGGCCATCCGGTCAAACATACCCCGATCGTTCGCCCGCCGCGTGAGAACCGGCACTCGTGGCCGCGGGGTTGCGCTACGCTGCCAGCCCGAATTTACGGCTGCCCGTTCGCTTCGCGTGATGGGCCGCCTCTGCCCTTGTGACCAACCGACTTCGCTACCTCCTTCTCGCCGCCATGGCCTGCTTGGCTGCGCTGGGTCTGGTCGCCTGCGGAGGCGGGGGAGGCAACGACGAGGACCCGCAAAAGGTCCTCGACGAGACCTTTCAGTCAGGCAAGGACTACTCCAAGGGGGTGGTGGACCTGAGCTTCAAGCTCGCCGCCTCGGGGGATCAGACCGGCAGCCTTGACGCCAGCATCAAGGGACCATTCCAGGGCGATCGGGGCGCCTTCCCGCAGTTCGACCTGACGGCAGACGTCAACCTCGAGGGCTCGGGCCAGAACTTCGGTTTTCAAGGCGGTCTGGCCTCGACTGCCGACGCCGCCTACGTCAACTTCCAGGGCACCGACTACCAGGTGGACGACGCCACCTTCAACAACTTCAAACAGCTCTTTCTCTCGCTGCAGGGGCAGAAGAGCGGCCAGCAGGCCAGCGGCCTCGACCCCTCGAGCTTTCTAACCGATCTCTCCAACGAAGGTACCGAGGACGTCGACGGCACCGAGACCATCCACATCAGCGGCAAGGCCGACGTCAACAAGCTCGTCGACCAGATCAAGAGTGCCCCCGCGGCGGCCAATGCGCCGGGTGCCGCCCAGCTCGATCAGCTGAAGAGCACGATCAAGTCGGCCGACTTCGACGTGTTCACCGGCGCCGACGATAAGCGCCTCCGCAAGATCGACGCCAACCTGGTCTTCGAGCCGCCCGCCGACCAGACCGGCGGCAACAGCGAGAAGATCACCATCCAGTTCACCTTCGGCTTCAGTGATCTCGGTCAGCCGCAGACGATCACCGCCCCGTCCAACCCCCAGCCGCTTAGTGTGCTGCTGCAGAAGTACGGCATCAACCCAAATGGCCTGGGCGGCGCGCTCGGTGCCGCCGGGGCGGCGACCGGGGCCGGCGGCACGGGTGCCACCGGCGGTGCCTCCACTCCGAGCGCGCCGTCGCCCGACCAGACCAATCAGTACCTGCAATGTCTCTCGCAGGCCAAGGGCCAGGCGGCGACGCAGGACTGCGCCTCGGCGCTGCAGTAGCGCCGGGGCGAGGCCAAAAAGTCAGGCCGGCTGGCGCTCTACCCCGAAGTTGCGCCGATAGAGCTCGCTGACCCGGGCCAGCTCTTCCTCGCCGAGCTCCGGCGCCGTCGCGGCACCCGTGTACTCGCGCAGCTCGGCCTCGGAGGTGATGGTCGGGATCACGGTGGCGATCTGTGGCTGGGCAAGGATGAAGCGCATCGCCGCCTGGGCCATGGTGCGGCCCGAGCCCTCCTCGCAGAGGAAGCGGATCGTTTCGATCTTTCGCAACCCCTCGACCAGCCACTCACGCTTGCGGTGGCGGCGGTGATCGGAGCCCGAGAAGGTCGTCTCCGGGGTCAGGTTGTCGTCGAGCAGGCCGGATGAGGTCGGCACCCTTGCCATGACGCCGACCCCGTGCTCGGAAGCGGCGGCCATCAATTCAGCGCCGGGGTCCTGCTCGAGCAGGTTGTAGACCGTCTGGACCGAGGCGATGCCGCGCCGCGAGACCGCCGCCAGGCCCTCATCGCGCCAGCCGATCGCCGGTCCCAGGGCGATTCCGTAGTGGCGCAGCTTGCCCTCCTGCTTGAGCTGCTCGAGGGCGGCGAAGCAATCATCGTTGTCGATCGCGTCGATCCGCGGGTTGTGCAGCTGATAGAGATCAACGCGGTCGGTACCGAGGCGTTTGAGGCTGGCCTCGAGCGCCTGCTTGACGAACGGCCCGTCCCAGCGCTGAGGGCGTTCGCCCTCGGAATGCTGCTGGCGCCCGGCGGCGAGGTCGTAACCGAATTTGGTCGCGATCTGCACCTGGTCGCGATGGGGGGCGAGAACGCGCCCGACCAGCTCCTCGTTGGCGCCCTTGCCGTAGGCATCGCCGGTGTCGAAGAAGGTGATCCCGAGCTCGATCGCGAGGTTGAGCAGGCGCTCGCCGTCTGCTTCGGTGACCTCACCCCACCAGTCCGAGCCGAGAGCCCAGGTGCCGAAACCGATCTCCGAGACACACAGGTCCGTGTTGCCGAAGTACCGCTGCTTCATCAACACCAGTCTAGAGTCCCGGCCGCAATGGCCCCGCGCAAGAAGCCCACGCCCCCCCCGGGAGACCGCACGCCGAAGCTCGGCCTCTCCTTCCTGTTCTCGGCCGGCTGGCCCTACCTGCTTACGCCGTTCATCCCGATCGCGATCGTGCTCGACGTCCTCGGCGCATCGTCCAGCGCCATCTTCATCAGCTCGGCGCTGGGTGTGGTTCCCACGGCGGCGCTGATGGGCCGCGCAACCGAGGAGCTCGCCGCTCGCTCGGGACCCGGTATCGGGGGGCTCCTCAACGTCACCTTCGGCAACGCCCCGGAGCTGATCATCGCGCTGTTCGCCCTCAACAAGGGCCTGCACGAGGTGGTCAAGGCCTCGATCATCGGCTCAATTCTCGGCAACATCCTGCTCGTGCTAGGCGCCTCGATGTTCGTCGGCGGGCTCGGGCGCAAGCGGCAGCGCTTTCGCCGGGAGTCGGCAAATGCCCAGTCCTCGATGCTCTTCCTCGCGGCCGCGGCGCTTTCGATGCCGGCGATCTTCGAGTTGGTCAACGGCCACGGACTGCCCAGCCCCAAAGCCGAGCTGATCGACTTCGGCTCCCGTATCGAGACGCTTTCGATCGTCGTTGCCGGGATCCTCATCTTCAGCTACATCGCCGGGCTGGTCTTCTCGCTTCGCACCCACTCCGACGTCTTCAACCCCCCCTATGAGGATGAGGAGACGTGGGGCTGGAGCGCCCGCAAGTCCGCCGGAATGCTGGCTTTGGCCGGGCTCGCGGTCGGCGGTATGTCCGAGATCCTGGTCGGCTCGATCGAGGAGGCCTCGCACTCGATCGGACTCAGCGAGTTCTTCGTCGGCGCGATCGTGGTCGCCATCGTCGGCAACGCCGCCGAGCACTGGGTGGCGGTTCTGGTCGCCCGCAAGGACAAGATGGACCTTTCGGTCAACATCGCGATCGGCTCGGCTGCCCAGATCGCCCTGTTCGTGGCCCCGGTGCTGGTCCTCGCCAGCCTGTTCATCGGGCCCGTGACCATGCCGCTGGTGTTCAACGGCTTCGAGCTGGCGGCTCTGCTGCTGGCTGTGGTCCTAGCAAATGTCGTCACCAACGAGGGGGAGTCGAACTGGTTCGAGGGGCTACAACTACTTTTGGTCTGGGTGGTGCTGGCCGTCAGCTTCGCATTCGCCTAGGCCGGCGGCTCGTCGACCCAATCACAGCTCCCCGGCGTCGTCGGCCGCGTTGGGGTCGATCACGTCCTCCTCGTCGAAGTCCTCTTCGTCGAGCTCGTCCTCGTCCTCGTCGTCGACCGCGTCGTCGTCCTCCTCAGCCACGGGAGCGTGGCTGGCCCCCGGGTGGAACTCGGTTTCGAAGGACTCCAGTGCCTCGTCTCGAGCGCTTTCGTCGATCGGCACCTCATCGGAGACCCTGACCCACGGGGCGCGGGCGTAGGGACCCTCGAATGCGCCCTGGTCCACAGATGCCGAATCGTCGACCACGATCAGCACCTCGGTCTTGGGATTGAAGTAGGTCCCCGGGGCGTCGGGCACCTGGCCGATCTCGAAGATACGGTCGTCGGGGTCGCTCATCGCTGGGATATATACCCAAGCGGGGCGCGTCTAGCGCTAGAGGTCCTCGAGCTCGGCTAGCTGGCGATCGATCTCGGCCTCGACGTCCAGAGGCTCCTTGCCCGCTCGCAGGCGGCGGTCGTTGCGGGCGATCACCATGCCGCGGACCTCTTCGCGCAGCGACTCGTCCCCGCCGAGGCCGGGGCCGCCGCGGTCCGCCGCGAGCAGATCGCGCAGCTCACCATCCACGTCGACGGGCTTCTCGCCGCGGCTTTCCGCGCGGTAGGCGCGTGCCTCGAGCATCTGGCGGATCTCCGCCTCGCGCACCGCCTTCGAGACCGGGGCGGGGGCGGCGCCGGTCAGATCCTGATCGATTGCCATCGGCCCCTTGCCGATCTCTTTGAGCGCCTTGCCCGCCCCGGTGGCGAAGGCGAGCGCCGCGATCGGGATCGTCACCAGCACCACCAGGATCAGGGTGGTGCCTGCGTCTAGCGCTCCCAAAGCCACCCACAGAGCCTACCCCGACGCCGGCGGCGCGGGCCGTGAGTGCCTTGACCAGATCGGCCCACCGAGGCCTCGATCCGCTACTCTTATCCCTGGTTGACTGACCAGTCAATCGGCCGACACGGCCTCTTCCGGCACCGGCTTGCGGCCACTCGTTACGACTTAAAAGGAGCGCTTAAACAGTGGTTGACCTGACTCTGACCGATGAGCAGAAGGACCTGCGCGAGCTGGCTCACAGCTTCGCCGAGAAGGACATCCGCAAGGTTGCCTGGGAGTACGACAAGGAGGGCACCTGGCCGCAGGACATTCTCGAGAAGGCCTGGGAGATCGGCCTGATGAACACCCACATCCCCGAGGAGTACGGCGGAGCGGGACTCGACTACCTCTCCGGCTGCCTGATCGAAGAGGAGATGGGCTGGGGCTGCTCGGGCATCGGCACCTCGCTGACGGCCAACGGCCTGGCCGCCGCTCCGGTCGGCCTCGGCGGTTCCGAGGAGGTCAAGAAAAAGTACATGGGGATGCTCACCGAGTCGCTGAAGCTCGCCTCCTTCTGCCTCACCGAGCCCGACGCCGGCTCCGACGTCTCGGGCATGAAGACCACAGCGGCCAAGCAGGGCGACAAGTATGTCCTCAACGGCTCCAAGTGCTTCATCACCAACGGCGGCTATGCGGACTGGTTCACGGTCTACGCCAAGACCGACAAGGACGCCGGGCACCGCGGCATCTCGGCCTTCGTCGTCGACAAGGACGACACGGTCACCGTGGACAAGAAGGAGGACAAGATGGGCCAGCGGGCTTCGAACACCGCGACCATCACCTTCAACGAGACCGAGGTCCCCGCGGAGAACCTGCTCGGCGAGGAGAACCACGGCTTCAAGCTGGCGATGATGACCCTCGACCGCACCCGTCCGGGCGTCGCGGCGATGGCCGTCGGCATCGCCCGCGCCGCGCTCGAGTTCGCCGCCGAATACTCCAAGGAGCGCGTCCAGTTCGGGGTGCCGATCGCCATGCACCAGGCGGTCAGCTTCATGATCGCCGACATGGCGACCAAGGTCGAGGCGGGGCGCCTGCTCACCTGGCAGTCGGCTCTGCTGCTCGACCAGGGCAAGCGCAACACACTCGCCTCCTCCCACGCCAAGCGCTTCTCCGCCGACTCGGCGATGGAGAACACCGTCGACGCCGTGCAGGTCTACGGCGGCTACGGCTTCATCAAGGACTACCCGGTCGAGAAGCTGATGCGCGACGCCAAGATCATGCAGCTCTACGAAGGGACCTCGCAGATCCAGCGCCTGGTGATCGCCAAGGAGCTGCTGATGGGCCGCCAGGCCGATGAGTCGATCCCCGAGGCCACGGCCAAGGCGAAGTCCCCGCAGGGGGAACCGGCGCAGTCCCCGGAGGGGCAAAAGGCGCCGGCCGCGGCCTAGCCTTCGGCATCGCGTTTGCACGAGCGCCCCGGCAACCCCGGGGCGCTCGTCGTTTCAGGCCTCGACCGCGGCCCGCAATCGCGCCGGCAGCGCCGAATAGCGTCCCCCGGAGTCATCGCGGCGAACCGCCAAAGCCATCGCCGAGCGCTCGCCGACCATCACGCAGCTCTTGCGCGCACGGGTGATCGCCGTGTAGAGCAGGGGACGGGAGAGCATTCGCGAATGCGCGCGGTGGCAGACGCAGACGACGACCGGTACCTCGCAGCCCTGGGCCTTGTGGACCGAGATCGCGTAGCCGAGTCGCAGCGCCGTCGCCTGGTCGTAGGGGACGATCACCGTCTCGCCGCCGTCGGTTTCGAGCACTGCGGTTTCCTCATCTGGATCGTCGTCGACCAGGAAGCAGATCGAGCCGTTCATCAGGCCCAGCTCGTGCGCGTTGCGGGTCTGGATCAGGCGGTCGCCGATCCGGAAGCGCTCGTTGAGGGCCGGGTGCCCCTCGGGATTGAGGCGGCGCTGCAGGGCCACGTTGATCGCGTCGATGCCGACCGCCGTCTTGTACATCGGCGCCAGCACCTGCACGTCACGCACCGGGTCGAGGCCCAGACCCTCGGGCACGCGCTCGGCGACCAGTGAAGTGACTGTCTCGAGAGCCTGCTCGGGGTTGGGCCGGTCCATGAAGAAAAAGTCGTGCTCCTGGTCGGGGCCCGGTTCGAGTGCCGGCTCGCGGCCCTCGTTGACGGCGTGGGCGGCGGTGGTGATCATCGAACGCGCCGCCTGGCGGAAGATGTGGTTGAGGCGGGTGACCGGGGCAATCTCCGAGGCGATCAGGTCGGCGAAGGGCTTGCCCGCCCCGATCGGCGGCAACTGGTCGGCGTCGCCGACCAGGATCAAATGGGTGGTGTCGGCCAGGCCGGTGAGCAGGATCTCGGCGATCTGCAGGTTCAGCATCGAGGCCTCGTCTACGAGGACCAGGTCGGCGGGGTGGGGGTGGCCGGGGTGGTGGCCCGGCTCGCCGCCGGGCATCCACTCGAGCATGCGGTGGATCGTTTCGGCCTCGTGGCCGGTGGCCTCGGTGAGGCGGCGCGCGGCCCGCCCGGTCGGCGCGCAGAGGGCGACCCGGGCGTTGGCCGCCTTGGCCTGTTCGACGATGGCCCGGGTGCAGACTGTCTTGCCCACCCCCGGTCCGCCGGTGAGGATCGACAGGCGCGAGGCGAAGGCGGCGCGCACGGCCTCCCACTGCTCGTCGGTGAGCCCCTCGCCGGGTGCACCACCTACCTGATGCTCGACGTGGGGCTCAACTCCCGCCCGGGCGGCGAGTGCGGCGGCGACGAGGCCTTCGCGCTCGTAGGTGGCCTCGCGATAGACGCGGTCCTCGTCGCTGAGCAGTCCCGGGGCCGAGGCCAGCACGTCAAGCTCCGCTTCGGCACCAAGCAGGCGCGAGGCACGCGAGCGCAGCTCCTGCACCGGCAGGAAGGTATTGCCGGCCCGCTCGGCTTCACCGAGAACGAAAGCCGCGGCCGCTTGGGCGCGGCGCTCGGACTCGGGCGGGGTGTCGGCGGCAAGGGCGATGCGGTCGGCGAGGATGAAGCCGACGCCGTCGATCTCGACCAGGCTGTAGGGGTCTTCGTGGACCACGCGCAGCGCCTCGGCGCCGTGGCGGGCGTGCAGGCGCGAGGCGAGGTGGGCGAGCCCGTGCGGGGCCAGCTGGACGTGCAGATCGCGGATCGAGCGGCTCTCTTGCCAGCTGGCGGCCGCGGCCGCGGCCTGCCTGGCGCCGAGGCCGGGCAGCGCCCGGAAGGTTGCGGCCGGGTCGGCGGCGATCGTCTCGAGCACCTCTTCGCCGTGGATGGCGAGCAGGGTCGCGGCCCGCACCTCGCCGATGTGTCGCAGCGTGGTCAGGTAGGCGAGGCGGCCCTCGCGGTCGGTGGGGTCGAGGGGCATTGCGGACTCGGCGCGAAGCTGATGGCCGTAGCGGGCGTGCTCCTCCCAGGCGCCCTCAACCCGGGCGCGGTCGCCGGCCTTCAGGTGGCCGAGCTCGCCGATCACGGTGACATCGTCGCCGGAGCCCTCGTCGAGGGTGTCGATGATCGAGTAGCCGTCCTC
>JBHEMJ010000112.1:0-5397 GCA_046262655.1 Solirubrobacterales bacterium
GGTCGGCGGACGGATTCCCTGGTCGGTGACGTAGGTATCGCCGTTGACCTGGAAGGGGATCATCTCGCGCTCGAAGCGCCCCTCGTCGGTCGCCTTGGCTGCCTTCGCATGAGAGTTCAGAGCCAGCTCATCGAGCTCGCTGCGGGGTATCTCCCACTTGTCGGCGATCATTTCGGCCGACAGGCCCTGGGGAACCAGGTTGTAGCGCTTCATCAGCTCGGGGCTGAAGGCGAAGCCGTGCTCCTCCATCACCGAAGCGGAGTCGGCGAAGGAGATGTGGCCCATGTGCTCGACGCCGCCACCGATGACGACGTCGTGGACGCCGGAGGCGACCAGCGCCGCGCCGAAGTTGACGGCCTGCTGGGCGGAGCCGCACTGACGGTCAACGGTCGTCGCCGGAGTCTCGATCGGCAGCCCTGCCTCAAGCCAGGCGTTGCGGCCGATGTTGATGCCCTGCTCGCCGAACTGCTGGACGCAGCCGGCGACCACGTCCTCGACCTCGGAGGGCGCGATACCGGCCCGCTCGATCACCTCGCTGAAGGCCTTGGCGAGCAACGAGCTCGGGTGGACGTCCTTGTAGTAGCCCTTCTCCTCGTGGCCGCGCCCGACGGGGGTGCGGGCGGCCTCGACGATGACTGCTTGACGACCCTGAAACTTGCCGTTGCTGCTCACGATTGGTCCTCCTAAGTCAGTTTCATGGCGCAACGCGCCCTTGGTTCAAACGATAGCTCATTGACTGGCCCGTCAGCCAGCGATCGGGGCCTCCCCCGGCCGCGGAGCCCGCTTAGACTCCCTGCCGTGGCAGGCACCACTGCAGAGCGAACCGAGATAGACAGCCGCACCCAGGTCCTGCACGGACGCAAGCTCGCCTTCCGGGTAGGCGGCGAAGGTCCCACGATCCTGTTGATCCACGGCATCACCGGCGACTCAGACGTCTGGGCATCGGCGCTGCCTCGACTGGTGGGGGCCGGCCACCAGGTGATCGCCCCTGACATGCCGGGCCACGGTGCCTCCGAGCGCCAGCGCGGCGACCACTCGCTCGGCGCCCACGCCAGCATGCTGCGTGACCTGCTGATGACGATCGACAGCCAACCGGTCAGCGTCGTCGGCCACTCGCTCGGCGGCGGCATGGCGATGCAGTTCGCCTACCAGTTCCCCGAGCTGGTCGAGCGCCTGGTGCTCGTCGACAGCGGCGGGCTCGGTCGCGAGGTCAGCCCGCTGATCCGCGCGGCTTTGCTGCCCGGGGCCGAGCGTTTCCTCGGCTTGGCCAACGCCGACGAGGTACGCGGCGCCGTCAGCGCCCTGGGTCGCTTTTTCGATCGGATCGGACTGAAGCCCGGTAGCGATATCAGCGAGGCGCTGCGCGGGGTCGGCTCCCTACAGGATGCCGACCGTCGCGCCGCCTTCGTGCGCACAGCGCGCTCGGTCATCAGCCTCGCCGGTCAGCGGGTCAGCGCCAATGACAAGCTCTACCTGGCTCAACACGTGCCGACACTGATCATCTGGGGCGAGCGGGACAAGCTGATCCCGGTCGATCACGCCCACGACGCCCACAAGGCGATGCCCGGCAGCCGGCTCGAGCTGTTTGAAGACGCCGGCCACTTCCCGATGCTCGACGACCCCGAGCGCTTTGCCAGCCTGCTCAGCAACTTCATCGCGACAACCGAGCCCGCGGTCAACGACCGCGATGAGCTGCGGCGCCGACTGCTCGAGGGCGACGGAACCCGCCGACGCCTCAACCCCTAGCCGCTCCGATTCGCGGCCGGCGGGCGCCGCGGTGCGGAGGCCAGGCAGGCAGGGCATACTTGCGCCGCCATGAGCCCGCCCGACGGCTACTCGGTTCCGGCGATCGCCGGCAGCGGCGCGATCGCCTGTGGGTTGGCGGCGTCGGCCACCGCCGTGGGCAAGGTCATGCTCCTCGCGCGCAGCGATGCCTCGGCCTGGCGGGCCGAGGAGCAGGCGACGGCGCTCGCCGCCAAGGTCGACGGCGGCAACGCCCGGCAGCTCAAGGTGACTACCGAGACCGAGGACCTGGCCGGATGCGATCTGATCGTCGAGGCGATCGCCGAGGAACGCGACGCCAAGGTAGAGCTGTTGCGGCGCCTCGGCGATGTCGCGGTGAAAGCCGACCTGGCAACGACGACCTCGTCGTTTTCGATCGCCGCGGTCGGCGATACGAGCGGCCACCCCGAGCGTGTCTTCGGGCTGCACCCCTTCAACCCGGTGACCAAGATGCAGCTGATCGAGCTCTGCATCCCGGAGGGCAGGCGCGCCGGCATCGCCGAGCGGGCCAAAGCGTGGTGCCACGGTCTCGGCAAGACCGTGATCCTGGTGCCCGACCAGACCGGCTTTGTCGTCAACCGCCTTCTGTTCCCCTATCTCTTTGACGCCGTGCGCCTACTCGAGCGAACTGACATGGAACCCGAGGACGTGGACCTCTGCATGACCCTCGGCGCGGCCCACCCGATGGGCCCGCTGGCCCTGCTCGACATGGTCGGCCTCGACGTCGCCGAGGCAATCGGCTCGGCGCTGCACGCCGCCGATCACAACCAGCACGAGCCGCCGCCGGATTCGCTGGTCGAGCTCCTCGAAGCGGGAAAGCTCGGTCGCAAGTCGGGCGCCGGCTTCTATGTCTACGAAAAAAAGTAGGGGTGTCCGCCGCTAGCCCGAGATGATCATCTGCGCCACCGTCTCTCCCACCGCGTCGAGCGAGGCCACCGAGAGCTTGCCCACCGTGTCCTGGTTGGTGTCCTTGAAGCGATAGGAGAAATCGATCAGGTCGATGGCCGGCACGCCGGCCTGCAGGAATGGGACATGGTCGTCGAGAATCGGGGCGCCGCCGCGGGCGGGAAAGATGCCGGCGGCACCGACCTGAGCAGCCGCGGTCCGCAGCTTCGCCCACAACGCCGGGTCGGAGTTGCCCTCTTGCGGAATCCTCAGGCCCTTGTTGGCGATGTAATCCAGCAGGATCATCTGACCGGTCTCGCCTGGGTGGGCGGCGACGTAGGCCTTCGACCCGCGCAGCCCGCACTCGATGAACGGCGTGCAGTGGGCGGGCTCCTCCTCCCCGTCGAAGAGGACGAAGCGGATCTGGCGGTGTCCGGCGGGCAGCCGGCGACTCAGATCCCGGGCCAGCTCAACCACGCCGGCGGTGCCGGCGGCGCTGTCGTTGGCGCCGACGAAGCGCTTGGGCAGCGCCTCGCTGTCGTAATGGGCCCCGATCACAGTCGCCGGTCCGGGGCCGGGCAGGGTGCCGACGACATTTCGCAACCCGCCGGGAACCGGCTCGAAGACACCGCCCGGCAATCGGCGGCGCAGGATGCGCGCGAGCCGGTGCGAGGCGGGCGAGCCGGCAGGGCGGTGGCCGATCGCGACCTGACGCTCGATCAGCCGGAAGGCACGGGGTGCATCGAAACGGTCGCTGTGGACCGCCGAGACAGCAGGGGTATCGCTGGTGCCGCAGGCGCCGATGAGCACCGCAACCGCACAGACGACGGCCACGGCCGCGGAGCTCACCGCCGGGCTGGGACCCCGTCGACCCACCAGCGGGTTGCCGGCCGCGGCCCTAGGCCGCGCGCTTGGGGCGGAGCGGGCGCTTGCGGGCGCGGCTCGTGGCCCGGCGGATCGGGGGGGTTGCCGGCTCGGCATGACGTCCGCAGACATCCCAGATCACGTCAGCCTCGGAGACACCCTGTTTCGCCGCCGAGCTGCTGATCTCGTTCCAGGGCAACTCTGCCTCGGGAAGATCATCCCAGCGGGCCAGGTCGAGCCCCTCGAGGGCACCTTCGAGCGCCGGCCCCCTGTGCTCCTCGGAGCGCAGGACCGCTCTGACCACCTCGAGCTGCTTGTCGCTGAGCCTGACCACCCACATCCGGGGATTCCTCCTGCGGTAGCGGTTTGGCGGAACCTACGCAGGAATGCGGACAGATCAGCCCGATGTTCGCTGTTTGCAGGGGAAATGCTAAGGGCTCCGGTCAGGCGCCACGCTTGTGGATGCGCACCGCCTCGATCCGGTTCTCGCGCACCGCCTCAACCCGGATCTCATAGGAGTCGGCGGTGATCACGTCTCCGCGCTTGGGCAGGCGCCCCAGCTCGCCGAACACGTAGCCGCCGACCGAGTTGTAGGCATCGGTGTCAACCGGCAACTCGATGTCCTGGTCGGCGAGGTCCCCCAGCGAAACGTGGCCGCGGACATAGAAGTCGCCGTTGGAGAGCCGCCGCAGCGATCCCGCCAGCGGGTCTGTCTCGTCCTCGATCTCCCCTACGACCTCCTCGAGGATGTCCTCGACGGTGACGACGCCCACCGTGCGCCCATACTCGTCGACGACGACCCCCATCGAGGTGCGTTGGCGCTGCAGCTCGGTGAGCAGGTCGTCGAGCGGCTTGGTCTCGGGAACGATCAGGGCGTCGCGGATCGCCGGCTCGATGCCGGCCTCTGGACCGTCCGAGAGGAACAGCCGGGCCAGCCGCAGGTTGTGCGCGATGCCGCGAACGCGGTCGGGGTTGCCGTCCTCGATCACCAGCAGGCGCGTGTGCCCGGAGTTCACGCAGAGCTTCAGGGCCTGCTCGACGGTGGCCGCGGTATCGGCGGTGACCACGGCCGGGATCGGCGTCATCACCTCGCGGGCCTCCTGCTCATGCAGATGAAAGACGCCGCCGAGCATCACCGCCTCGCCGGGATCGAGGTCGCCTCCCACCGCAGATCGGGAGATCAGCATCTTCAGCTCATCGGAGGTGTGGTGCTCCTCGATGCCGCCGACCCGCACCCCGAGCAGGCGGAGGATCGAGTTGGAGAGCCAGGTCAGCGCCAGCGTGAACGGTGCCGTGGCTACGCGGAACCAGTCCAGCGGGGTCGCCGTGCGCCGGGCGGTGCGTTCCGCGCGGCTGATCGCAAGCATCTTCGGTACCTGCTCGCCGACCGAAATGTGCAGCGCGGTGACCAGGGTGAAGGCGATCGCCACCGAAATCCCCGCGGCGACGCCGTGCGAGACGCTCCCGAACAGCGGCTCGATCAGCTCGGCGATGGCGGGCTCGCCCAGGAAACCGATGCCGATCGAAGCCATGGTGATGCCGACCTGGGCGGCGGAGAGATACTCATCGATCTCATCGAGCTGGTGGATCACCCGGGAGGCCGGGCGATCGCCGTCCTCGGCCAGCGCCTCGAGCTTGCCGCGGCGGGAGCGCACGAGCGAGAACTCAGCCGCAACGAACAGGCCGTTGAGGGCCACCAGGACCAGAAGCAGGGCCAGCAGCAGGACGCTCATCGCGGCGCCTTTGGGTAACTACTCGAAGGAGGTTCGTCGTCGGTCAAGGGGCGACGGCCGCAGGCTACCAGCCGCACACGGCGGTTCAGCCCCGCGCGGCGGCACCGAGAGGCGGGGCCGGGTGCCCCGCCCC
>JBHEMJ010000113.1:0-5745 GCA_046262655.1 Solirubrobacterales bacterium
GGGATCGACTCGGCGGTGTCATCTCCTCTGCCTCCATTCGTGCGCGACCGGAGAAAGGCTTGCCTATGCTCAGAGCATGCAACCCATCTCACAGCGCCAGACAGTGGTGATGAAGTTCGGCGGTACCTCGGTCGCCGGGGCGGAGGAGATCAAGCGTGCCGCTCAGCGCATCGTCGCCGCCCGCGAGGCGGGCAAGGACGTGGTCGCCGTGCTCTCCGCTCGCGGCCAGACCACCGACGAGCTGGTCGAGATGGCCGCGACGGTTTCCGAGCGCCCTGACCCGCGCGAGATGGACATGCTGCTCTCGACCGGCGAGCGGATCTCCTGCGCCCTGTGCGCGATGGCGATCAACGACCTCGGCCACAAGGCGATTTCGCTGACCGGCTCGCAGGCAGGCATCGTCACCGACACCACCCACACCAAGGCGCGCATCGTCGACGTTCGCGCCGACCGCATCCGGGGCGCGCTGGGCGAGGACCGGATCGTGCTCGTCGCCGGCTTTCAGGGCGTCTCGACCGAAAGCCAGGATGTGACCACCCTCGGGCGTGGCGGCTCCGACACCACGGCCGTCGCCCTGGCCGCGGCGCTGAAGGCGGAGGTCTGTGAGATCTACACCGACGTCAGCGGCGTCTACACCGCCGATCCCAGGATCGTCGCCGGCGCGCGCAAGCTGCCGGTCGTCTCCTTCGAGGAGATGCTCGAGATGGCGGCTTCGGGCGCCAAGGTGCTGCAGCTGCGGGCCGTCGAGTACGCGCGCAACAACGACGTCCGCATCCACTGCCGCAGCTCGGTGGAGGATGGTCCCGGTACCTTTGTCGTGTCTGAAAAGGAGACGATGGAGCGACCCCTGGTGACAGCCGTGACCCACTCCGACGCCGAGTCGCGCGTGACGCTCACCGGCGTCCCCGACCAGCCGGGAGTCGCCGGGCGCATCTTCAGTGCCTTGGCCGAGGCCAACGTCAACGTCGACGTGATCATCCAGAATGAGCCCGTGTCCCATTCCGAGGGCGCTGACATGTCATTTACGGTCGAGCGCGAGGACCTGCCCAGCGCCGTGGAGACGATCAAGGCGCTCGACTCGGAGATCGGCATCGTTCCCGAGGAGAAGATCGGCAAGGTCTCGATCGTCGGTGCCGGTATGCGCTCGAACCCAGGCGTCGCCGCCAAGGTCTTCAAGGTCCTCGGCGACGCCGGCATCAACATTCAGATGATCTCCACCTCCCCCATCAAGATCTCCTGTGTGGTCGCCGCCGAGCACGTGCCCGAGGCGGTCAAGACACTGCACCGGGCTTTCGGCCTCGGCGACGAATCAGTGGTCGAGGAAGAGCCGACCGGCGAGCACCGGCCGACCGTCAAGAGCTAGCCCGGCGCGGCGGTCAAGGCCGCTGGAGCCGCCACTCGCCGACCTCCTCGCCGAAGCCCGAATCCAGCCTGAAGCTAAAGGTCGCCGGTTGCTTACCGGGGGCGACTTCGAAGGTGGGGCAGACGCGGCGCCGCTGGCCCGGGGCCACCTTCACGTTCGAAGGAAAGCTCTGCGCGCACGGCCCGCCCAGCACCGACTCCGGGCTCGCCTCGGCGCCCCCGGTGGTGATCAGCGTCGCACCGGCCAGCGGCGTCTCGTTGTATGCGGCCGTGCCGACGTTCTCCAGCTCCAGCTCGACTCCGACGAATCGCGCTTGGCGATCCAGGGTCTGGTCGGCCGGCGCGACCGGGAGCGGATCGAGAACGCGCAGGACCCGGACCCGCATCTCGACCTGCTGGCCGGTGAGCCTGATCGCGTCGCCGAGCTCGCCCTTGTTGGAGCCGACAGGCGTCGAGGGAGGCGGTGGGATCTGCTTGGCCTTCGGCGGCACCAGCGAGCAGCCGGCCACGGCCAGGCAGAGAGCCAGCATCGAGAGCGCGGCGATGCGGCGGAAGTGGGAGTGGGCCGGGACCATGGAGGCGGGGCTGATTGGCGCCTCGCGGACTGAACCGTAGCCGGGTCGCTGCGCCTACTCTCCATAATTGGCCTCGATGACCGCAACCAACGGATACCGGGTCGGGGTCGTCGGTGCCACCGGCGCCGTCGGCTCGACCATCCTCGAAGTGCTCGCCGAGCGGGAGTTCCCGGTCGCCGCCGTGGTACCGCTCGCCTCGAAGCGCTCCGCCGGCAAGAAGGTTTCCTTCGGCGGCTCCAAGCTCGAGGTGCTCGAACTCGCCGAAGACTCGATCGAGGGCCTCGACATCGCCCTCTGCTCCGCCGGAGGCTCGGTCAGCTCCGAGTGGGCGCCGAAGCTGCGCGACGGCGGCGCCGTGGTCGTCGACAACACCAGCTTCTGGCGGATGCACGATGACGTGCCGCTGGTTATCCCGGAGGTCAATCCCGATGCGGTCGAGGACCACAAGGGCATCGTGGCCAACCCCAACTGCTCGACCATGCAGATGGTCGTGGCCCTGGCGCCGATTCACGCCGCGGTCGGGATCGAGCGCCTCGTCATCTCCACCTACCAGTCGGTCTCGGGGACGGGGCGCAACGCGATCGAAGAGCTGACCAGGCAGAGCGAGGCCGTGCTGGCGGGCCGCAAGGTGCCGGCGCCGCAGGTGTATCCGCATCAGATCGCCTTCAACGTCCTGCCCCAGGTCGAGACCTTCGCCGAGGGCGACGACTACACCACCGAGGAGCGCAAGATGATGGCCGAGACCCGCAAGATCATGGGCCTCGGCGATGAGGTCGGCATCTCCGCCACCTGCGCCCGGGTGCCGGTCTTCACCGGGCACTCGGAATCGATCAACCTGCGCACCGCCAAGGCGCTCTCACCCGACGATGCCCGTGAGCTGCTCTCGGCGGCGCCCGGCGTGGCGGTCGTGGACGCGCCGCGCGAGGGCATCTACCCGCTTGCCACGGCAGCGGCCGGCAATGACGAGGTGCTCGTCGGGCGCATCCGCGAGGATCCCGGTGCCGAGCGCACCCTCAACCTCTGGGTGGTCGGCGACAACTTGCGCAAGGGCGCGGCAACCAACACCGTGCAGATCGCCGAATTGCTGGACCAGCGCGGGCTTCTGAAATAGGCCGATGGACCTGAGCTTCAGCGAGACGCTGCTGGTCATCGGCGGTTTGCTGGCCCTCGTCGCTTCGCTGTCGGGGCTGATGCGTGGCACCGTTCTCTCCGCCTCGGTGCTCTCGGTCTCTCTGGGCGTGTTGATGGCGGCAACCGACCTGGTCTCGGTCGACCCCGGCGCCGAGCCGGTCAGGGACCTGGTCACGCTCGCCCTGGTGCTGACGCTGTTCTCCGACGGGCTGTTCGTCGAGCGCGAGCTGCTGGCCAGGCACTGGGGCCCGGTGGCCCGGGCGATCGTGGTGGCGATGCCGCTGACGCTGGGCCTGCTGGCGGTGGCGGCCAAGCTGCTGTTCGGCGAGCTCGGCTGGGCCGAGGCCTTCCTGATCGCCGCCGTCTTGACGCCGACCGACCCCGTGGTCACCTCGGCCGTGGTCACCTCCGAGCGTGTGCCCTCGAAAATCCGCCACACGCTCAACCTCGAATCGGGCCTCAACGACGGTCTCGCCCTGCCATTCGTGCTCTTTTTCCTGGTCCTGGCGGAGCCGGGCGGCGGCGCCGGGCATCAGGCGTTGGAGCTGCTGGGAGAGGTCGGCTTCGGCGCGGTGCTCGGCATCGCCCTCGGCTTCGGCGCCGGATGGCTGCGCCACCATCTGCCGGCCGGGGGGCTGGCCCCGCGATACGAGGGCATCTATGCGATCGGGTTTGGGCTCGCGGCCTATGGGCTGGCCGAGGTGAGTTTCGGCAACGGCCTGATTGCGGCCTTCGTTTGCGGCATCGCCCTCGGTGCCGGCGCCCACGAGGTCCCCGACGCGTTCATCGAGTTCGCCGAGAATGTCAGCACCATCGCCCAGGTGATGACCTTCTTCGTCTTCGGCGCCCTGATCGTCGGCACCGGCTACCACGGCGACATCTGGGCCCTGGCGGCGTTCATCGTCTTCGCTCTGCTGGTCGCGCGCCCGGCGGCGATCCTTGCTTCCTTTCTTCGCGAGCGGCTGCCGGGAACCCAGAAGGCCTTCGTCGCCTGGTTCGGGCCCAAGGGCGTCGCCTCGATGTTGTTCGCTCTCTACGTGCTCGACTCCCAGGTCGGCGAGCGGGCGCTGATCTTCGCCGCCGCCGCCTTCGCAATTCTGGCCTCGATCCTCGCCCACGGGCTGACCGACACGATCGGCGCCCGCTGGGTCGAGCGGCGGATGCAGGCCCGCTGAACCGTCCCTTTGATTGACTAAGTGGACTAAGGGGCGTAACCTGGCTTCCCGTGGCCTATTACAAGGGCATGGCGAGCTTCAACGTCCACGAGGCGAAGACCCACCTCTCCAAGCTTCTCGAGCGGGTCGAGAAGGGCGAGGAGATAGAGATCCGCCGCAACGGCGAGCCGGTGGCGCGGCTGGTGCCGTCCCGCGCCTATGCCGAGGAGATGAAACGCCGGCGCCGCAAGGCCTTCGGGATCTGGAAGGACCGCGGCCCTCTGCCCGAGGGATGGGACGACCCGATGTCGGAGGACGAGCTGAGGATCTGGTACGAGGGCCCCGTGTTCCCGCCCGGCTACGACCAGCGGACCGGGGAGAAGCTCGACTGAAGCTCCTGCTCGACACCCATGCGCTGGTCTGGTACACGCTCGGCAGCGATCAACTCGGGCCGAACGCCCTCGAGCGACTCGAGGACTCCGAGTGCATCGTCAGCGCCGTGGCGGTCTGGGAGATCGCGATCAAGTGGGCGGTCGGCAAGATGCCGATCGCGCCTCCCGGGTCGGTAGAGCTGGTCGAGCTCGGATTCGTCCCCCTCGCCGTCGAGCTCGAACACGCAATCGAAGCCGGGGCGCTCCCTCGCCACCACGCCGATCCCTTCGATCGGATGCTGATCGCCCAGGCGCGGCTCGAAGGCCTGACGCTGCTTAGCTCTGACCCGGCCATGCAAGCCTACGACGTCCGGGTCGCGCCAGCGACCGTTTAAGCGCATCGCCCGGGTGGACGCTGGGCGCCGCGGCGCCGGCGTCGAGGTGGGAGCCGACCGATACGGCGCCCGCTGGGTCGAGCGGCGCATGGCTCGAGCGAGCTTGCGACGGTCGCGATCGGCCTGCTCAGGCGGCGGGTGAGGTCGTTGCCGGATGAGCCGTCGGCGACGGGCTCCAGCTGCTGCTGAGGCGCTCCTGCAACCATTCGGTGGAGGCAATGTGCCTGGGCATCCCGAGCTGCTCGGGCTCGAAGCCGAGTGCCAGCCCGACCAGTTGGGGCAGGTGCAGGACGGCGATCCCGAGCTCACGGTTGACGACCTTCTCGGCCTCGGGCTGCTGCATGTCGAGGTTCAGGTGGCAGAGGGGGCAGGGCGTCACCAGACAGTCGGCGCCGGCGTCGAGGGCGTCGCCCAGATGGGTGCCGGCCTGGCGCAACGAGGTCTCTTTGTTCATCGTGATCACCGGAAAGCCACAGCACTTGCGGGCACCGTCGTAATCGACGACTTCGCCACCGAGCGCCTCGATCACCTGCTCCAGGTAGAGATCGCGCTCCGGGTGTTCGTCGTAGCCAAGCCGGTGCTTGGGACGGACGATGTAACAGCCGTAGAAAGGGCCGACCTTCAGCCCCTCGAGGGGCGCACGATGAGCTGTTTCAAGGTGTCGAGCCCGTAATCCTCGACCAGCAGCCAGAGGAAGTTCTTGTTGGTGTGGCCCTTCTCGTAAGAGAGGCCCTCGTCGGCGAGCGCCTCGTTGATG
>JBHEMJ010000114.1:0-5540 GCA_046262655.1 Solirubrobacterales bacterium
CTGCTGGCCGGGACCATCGTCCAGGCGGCCTACAAGGCGCCGTCCTTCTCCCAGGCCGAGATCCAGCAGATCGCCACCGAGGGCCAGAGCGGCTTCCGCTCGTTCGCCCAGGAGAGCTACGACTCGGGCAAGCTGCCCGGCGCCCTGCTGTTGGCGGGCCTGCTGGTCGGGGTGCCGGTGGCGCTCTCGGTGGGCGGCCCGCGAGGGCGCAGGCTGGCGATCGCCGGCATCTCGGCGGAATTGCTGGTCCTGGTCGCGGGCTTGGGGTGGCCCCAGTCGCGTGACTACGTTCGCGACCGCTACGACACCTCGCTGTCCAACCCGTTCGAGCGCGAGGCCGGCTTTCGGGCTTCGACCCAGTGGAAGCAGCTCCAGGAGTGGGGGCGCAGCCAGAAAGACACCGATATCGGCGTGGTCGGGCGCGCCGCCGCCTTCGGCCAGTACGTCTTCTACGGTCCCGACATCTCCAATCGCGTCGACTACATCTCCGAGCGTTTGCCAAAGGGCGGGTCGCAGCCGATCGACTCCTGCGTTCTATGGCGCGCGACGCTCAACAAGCGCGGCTATCAGTACGTGGTGATCACACCGCGGCTCGGTGAGGAGGCCTTCTCGGTGCCGCCGGAGATCGCCTGGACCGCCAAGGATCCGGCGGTCAGCCCGCTGATCTCCAACGGGCCCTCGGCGGTGTTCAAGATCAACGGGCCGCTCGGACTGGGCCGCTGCCCGGCGGCGACGGGATGAGACCCCAGTTCCGGAAGGTTTCGGGATGAGCGGTAGCGCCAGCCTCGGCGACTACATCCAGGGGATCGTCGAGCTGGCGATCCTCTTCGGTTCACTCGGCTTCGGCGCTTTTTGCCTGCGCCGGCGACTGCTGCCCGGCTGGGACGGGGCCGTCGCGCGGCTGGCCGAGATCATCCTCGCCCTCGGGGCGCTGGTGCTCACCCTGGAGGCGGTCGGCGTCGTCGGGCTCTATCGGCCCGGCTTCGTCCTGGCCGGCGCCGTCCTGGCCGGGCTGGCGATGGCCTGGTTCGCCAAGCCGGCCGCCGAGCGTCAGGGTCCTCCGCATCCCGACCTCAGCCTGACTGCGATCCTGCTCGCCGCCTTCGCCTGCACCCTGGTCGCCGCCCACTGGGCCTTCCCGACCCAGGCCGGGCTCGACGTCGGCATGTATCTGCCCAACTCGACCTGGCACAACATGCCCTTCGCCGCGCGCTTCGTGCAGGACCACCAGGTCGGTGACCTGCTGTTCACCGAGCCGCTGAAGCTCTCGGTCTGGTTCTACCCGCAGAACTCCGAGCTCCTGCATTCATCGGGGATCCTGTTCATGGGCGATGACTTCCTCTCGCCGCTGATCAACATCGGCTGGCTGGCGGGTTGTCTGCTCGCCGCCTGGTGCATCGGGCGCCCCTACGCGGCCGGCGCCGCCGCAGCGGTCGGCATGGCGCTGATCCTGGACCAGAACATGCTGCTGCTCTACCAGCCCGGGGACGCCAAAAACGACGTCATGGGTCTCTTCTTCCTGCTCGCCTCGGCGGCGATCCTGATCAACGCCGAGGCCCAGCGCCGCGAGGTGGGCGGGGAGGGAGCGGGCCGCTTCGGCGACGGGGCCCTGTTCGTCGCCGCCCTCGCCGCCGGGCTCTCTCTCGGCACCAAGATCAACATGCTGGCGCCGCTGGCGGCGCTTACCATCGGCGTCATCGTCGTCGCCCCGGCAGCCCTGAGGCGGAGTGGGGGAGCCGCGGCGATCTGGGCCGACCGGCGCCGGCCGATCGCCATCTGGGTGGGTGGCCTCGCCGCCGGGGGCGGCTTCTGGTTCATCCGCAACGCGCTGAACTCGAGTGGCAACCCGCTGCCCTGGATCAACAAGGGGCCGCTGCCCGGCCCCGACCAGCTCGATCTCTACGTGCGCCAGCCGCACACGGTCTCCGACTACATCTTCAACTACAGCGTGATCAAGGACTTCTTGGTTCCGGGCCTCGAGAACGACTTCGGCACGCTGTGGCCGCTGATCCTGGCGATCGCCCTCGGCGCCATCGTGCTGGTCATTCTCCGGGGCGAGACGCCGGCGATCCGCATGCTGGGCTTCGTCGCTGCGCTCTCCGCCGTCGCTTATCTGTTCACTCCGCTGACCGCCGCCGGCGATCTCAATGCGCCGACCGGCTTCGAGCGAAACGTGCGCTACCTGGCGCCGGCGCTGGCCCTCGGCATCGCCTTGCTGCCGTTGGCGCCCGGCTTGCGGGTGGGCCGCCGCCCGTGGATCGTAATCGGGGTCTTCGGGGCGCTGCTGGCAGAGTCGGTGATCAGCTCCAACCAGTGGGACAACGCCGGCTACCGACCTGGGGCGACCTTCCTGGCGCTGATCCTGGTGGCGCTGCCGATCGCCGCGGTGGTGCTGTTGCAGCGTGGTGCCCCGCGGCTGTTGGTCGCGGCCGGAGTGCTGATCGCGCTGGCCGGCGGGTTCAAGTACGGCCGCGAGCGACAGAGCGACTACCTCGACGGGCGCTACCGCGTCGACACGGTTCCCGACCAGATCCCGCTCGGCATCCCCGAGGCGATGGGGGCGACCAACGCGCTGCACGACCAGGACATCGCCCTGGGCGGCAGCACTGCCGGCTTCAAGCAGTACCTGTTCTACGGTCGAGACCTGTCCAACCGGGTGCAGTACCTCGGCGATCACGGATCCAACGGCACCTTCCGCCCGATCGACAACTGCCAGGAGTTCCGCCGGGCGCTCGATGACGGCCACTACACCTACGTGGTCACGGCCCCGCCGCACACCGATCTCAACATCCCGCCGCCGGAGACCACCTGGGTCGAGCCCGACCCCAACTCGCAGCTGATCGAGACGCGTTTCGGCACCAGCGTCTACCGGCTGAACGGCCCGCTCGACCCGGCCGGCTGCGACCAGCTGACTCCCGACCAGCAGCACGAGGACCCGCTGGCCGCCACCCAGGGGGGGTGATGAGCTTCGCCCGCTACGCCGAGGGGGCCGCAGGGCTCGCTGCGGCGGCGCTGCTGATCGGATATGCCTCGGTGCGCCTGCGCGGGCGGCTGCTGCCGGGCTGGGTAGCGGCGCCGGCCCGGCTGGTTGAGTTCGTCCTCGGCCTGGCGCTGCTGACCATGCTGCTGCAGCTGCTGGGTGCGATCGGCCTGCTCAACTTCGCCGGCATCGTGGTCGGCGCCGCCCTGGTCGCGGGCGCCGCCCACTTCCTCGTTCAACCGCGCGTGGGTGAGGTGGAGCTGGCCGAGGAGCCCGAGCTGGGGCCGCTGTGGCTGCAGCTGGGAGCCGCGGTGATCGCGGTGCTCGTCGCCGCCCACTGGGCGACCGGCGTCCAGGCGGCCTGGGCCAACGGGATGAGCGGCTTCGACACGCTCTGGTACCACGCTCCGTTCGCCGCCCGCTTCGCGCAGGAGGGCTCGATCGACGCCCTGCACTTCACCGACCCGGAATATCTGCACTGGTTCTATCCGCAGAATTCCGAGCTCCTGCACGCGGGCGGGATCGTCCTCTTCGGCCGCGACATCTTTTCGCCTCTGCTCAACCTCGGCTGGCTGGCCTTGGCGCTGCTCTCGGCCTGGTGCATCGGGCGCCCCTACGGCCGGGCCTCCCTTTCCCTGGTCGCCGTGGCGATCGTTCTCGACACCGCCACGATGGTTCCGCGCGAGGCCGGCAGCGCCGCCAACGACATCGGCGCCATCGCCTTGCTGCTCGCCGCCGCCGCGATCATGGTCACAGCGGAGCTGCCGGGATCGCGCTCCTCGCTCACCGATCCGGGGGTGTTGATCTGCGCCGGGCTCGCGGCGGGACTGGCACTGGGCACCAAGCTGACTATCGCGGTCGCCGTGCTGGCGCTGAGTGCCGGGGTGATCGTCCTCGCAGCTCGGGGCCGGCGGCTGTGGGTGGCGGGTACCTGGTTCGCCGCGGTCGCCGCCACCGGCGGCTTCTGGTTCGTGCGCAACATGTTCCATGCCGCCGGCAACCCGTTTCCCTGGCTCGCGCACAACCTCAATTTCCTGCCCGGGCCCGAGCGCGGGCTCGAGGGCCGCGACCCCTTCAGCGTCGCCCACTATCTGTTCGGGCTCGACGGCGGCGTGGTGCGCACCTTCTTCCTCTCCGGCCTTCACGACGTCCTCGGTCTGCTCTGGCCGCTGTTGCTGGCGCTGGCGGCCGGGGGCATGTTCGCCGCCCTCGCCCGCGGGCGGACCCCAGCCATCCGCATGCTCGGCGGTGTCGCCATCGTGGCGGCGGTCGCCTACGTGTTCACCCCGCTGGGCGCCTCCGGCCCCGAGGGCAGGCCTGACGGATTCGAGATCAACCTCCGCTACCTGGTGCCGGCGCTCGCCCTCGGCCTGGCGCTGCTGCCCCTCGACCGGGCCTTCGAGCGCCGCCGGCACCAGTATGCGCTCGGAGCCCTGTTCGTGGTCGCCCTCGCCTCCGTCGTTCTCTTCTCCAAGTCGAAGACCGCCTACCAGGGCGACGACGCATTCCTGCCCGGAGCGCTTTTGATCGGCGTCGTGCTGTTTGCCCCGCTGGGCCTGGTGCTGCTCTGGGAGTCGCGCCCGCGGCTGACCTATGCCGTGGCCGCGGCGGTGGCCGTATTGGCCTTCGCCGCGGGTTGGAGCCGCCAGGACGACTACCTTGATGGCCGTTACCAGGGCGAGAGCCGCTACCAGATGCAGGCCGCATTCCGCTGGGCCAACGATGTCTCCGGCCAGCGCATCGGCTTGGCGGGAACTCGAGCGGCCTTTCAGCAGTACGGCCTCTACGGCCGCGACGTCTCCAACTACGTCCAGTACATCGGCCACCCCGGCAACGAGGGCGACTTCACCCGGATCGCCGACTGCCCGGCCTTCCGCACCGCCGTCAACGCCGGCCGCTACGACTATCTGATCACCACTCCCGATCTGGACCTGAACAACGTCGGCCGCACCAACCCGGCCCCCGAGAACTCCTGGCTGCTCGGCGATCCGGCCCTGAAGACGATCGTCCGCGAGGGTCCGGTACGCGTCCTCGAGGTGCAGGGAATCCTGAATCCCGCGACCTGCCCGGCCCCGCGGTGACCGAGGTGGTGAGCGCCGGCGACTACGCCCTGGGCTGCGCCGGGCTGGCGGTGATCGCCCTGTCGTTGGGCTTCGCCGCAGTGGTCGCGCGCAGGCGCTGGCTGGCGGCATGGGAGGGGGCCCCCGCAAGGCTTGCGGAGGCGGTCCTGGCAATCGGCGCCCTGATCCTCATCTGCCAGCTCCTCGGAGTCGTTGGCCTCCTCTACGGGCTGGCCATCGTCATCGCATCCCTAGCCATGGGCGCAGTTGCTGTCGCAGTGGGTGGGCGATCGGCACCGCAAGCGGCAGCTGGCGGGGACGAGCGCACACCCATCAGTCCCGCAACGTCGAGGTGGCAGCTCGGGGTTGCGATAGCGGTAGCGCTGCTGCTGTTCGCCCAGTGGTCGATGCCGACCTTCCAGGCGCTGGACAGAGGCATCTACGGCGGCGACAGCCTCTGGTACCACCTGCCGTTCGCCGCGGGCTTCGCCGAGAGCCAC
>JBHEMJ010000115.1:0-8493 GCA_046262655.1 Solirubrobacterales bacterium
CCACGTGAAGATCACCGACGAGGCCCTGGAGGCCGCCGCCGAGCTCGCCGACCGCTACATCTCCGACCGCTTCCTGCCCGACAAGGCGACCGACCTGATCGACGAGGCGGCTTCGCGGATGCGGATCAAGTCGATGACCCAGCCGCCCGTCTACCGCGACCTCGAGGAAGAGATCGAGACTACGCGGCGCGAGAAGGAGGCCGCGATCGAGGCCCAGCAGTTCGAGGAGGCCGCCAATCTCCGCGACGCCGAGCGCCAGCTCACCAACAAGAAGAAGGAGCTCGAGCACGAGTGGAGCTCGGGCGAGAGCGGCGAGCGGCCGGAGATCGGCGAGGAAGAGGTCGCCGACATCGTCTCGATGTGGACCGGCATCCCGGTCTTCAAGCTGACCGAGGCCGAAACCAAGAAGCTCGTCCGGATGGAGGAGGAGCTGCACAAGCGGGTGATCGGCCAGCACATTGCGATCACCGCCGTCTCCAAGGCGATCCGGCGTTCGCGTGCCGGCATCAAGGACCCCAAGCGCCCGGCCGGCTCGTTCATCTTCCTCGGCCCGTCGGGCGTCGGCAAGACCGAGCTCGCCCGCACGCTGGCCGAGTTCCTCTTCGGCGACGAGGAGGCGATGGTCCGCATCGACATGTCCGAGTACATGGAGAAGCACGCCGTCTCGAGGCTGGTCGGCTCGCCCCCGGGCTACATCGGCTACGACGAGGGCGGCCAGCTGACCGAGGCCGTGCGGCGCAAGCCGTACTCGGTGCTGCTGCTCGACGAGATCGAGAAGGCCCACCCCGACGTCTTCAACATCCTCCTGCAGATTCTCGAGGACGGACGCCTGACGGACTCACAGGGCCGCACCGTCGACTTCCGCAACGCGATCGTGATCATGACCTCCAACATCGGCGCCGCCGATATCGCCCGCAACACGCCGCTGGGCTTCTCGATCTCCGATGAGATGGGAGTCACCTACGACGACATGAAGTCACGCATCATGGGCGACCTGAAGAAGGTCTTCCGGCCCGAGTTTCTCAACCGGATCGACGAGGTGATCGTCTTCCACAAGCTGGCCAAGGAGGAGATCAAGCAGATCGTCGACCTGATGGTGAGCCGTGTGCGCACCCAGGTGGCCGAGCACGAGCTTCAGCTCGAGCTCTCCGACGAGGCCAAGGAGCTGCTGGTCGAGAAGGGCTGGGACCCGGCGATGGGCGCCCGCCCGCTGCGCCGGGCGATCCAGCGCTACGTCGAGGATCCGCTCGCCGACGAGGTGCTCAAATACGGTCAAATCGTTCCCGGCTCGACCGTGATGGTGGACCGCGACGCCAAGGGCGACGAGGATGACACGCCGCTGAAGCTGAAGATCATCAAGCCAAGCAAGAAGGCGGCTCCGAAGAAGAAGAAGAAGGAGCCGGTCGGCGTTGCCGCCGAAGCCGGCGATGGCGACGACTCCGGCGAGGGGCCGGAAGTCGGCGGCTCCGAGAAGTAGCGGCGCCTTCCGCTACACGCGGGTGGCGATCACGGCTTCGGCCGCTGCGACCGCCTGGTCGACCTGCTCGGCGACCAGGTCGAGCCCCTTGTCCCAGAAACCCGGGTCGGTGAGATCGACACCGACGATCTTGCCCAGCTCCTCGGGGGAGCGCGAGCCGCCGGCGCGCAGCATTTCGAGGTAGGCGGGGACCATCTGCTCGCCGTTTTCGATGTAGAGGCGGTAGACCGAGAGCGCCAGCAGCTGGCCGTAGGCGTAGGCGTAGACGTAGCCGGGCGAGCCGATGAAATGCGGCACGTAGGACCACCATGAGCGGTAGCCGTCGGTGACCTCGACCGAGTCGCCGAGCAGCTCTGTCTGGGCCTCGGCCCAGAGCTCGCCGAAACGCTCCGGGGCCAGCTCGCCCTCGGCGCGCCGCGTGCTGTGCACGCGGTCCTCGAACTGGTTCATCGCCACCTGGCGAAAGACCGTGGCGATCGAGCCCTCGACGGCCTCGGCCAGCAACCCGAGGCGCGAGGCGGGATCCTGGGCCTCGGCCAGCAGACGGCCGAAGACCACTTCCTCGGCGAACACCGAGGCGGTTTCGGCCACGGTCAGCGGAGTGTCCTGATGAAAGATGCCCTGCTCGCGGGCCAGGGTCTGGTGCAGCCCGTGGCCGAGCTCGTGGGCAAGGGTGAGCACGTCGCGGCGCTTGCCGGTGTAATTGAGCATCACGTAGGGGTGGACCGAGGGGACGGTGGAGGCGCTGAAGGCCCCGCCACGCTTGTCTGGATCGGGCGGGGCGTCGATGAAATGGCCGTCAAAGAAGCCCTCGGCGATCTCGGCGGCGGTTTCGGAGAAGCTGGCGAACGAGGAGAGCACGATCTGGCGGCCCTGGGCCCACTCGACGTCCTCGTCGGCGGCGCTGATTGCAGCTGCGCGGTCGTAGTCGGCGAGCCGTTCGATGCCGAGCAGCTTCGCCTTGGTCCGATACCAGCTCCGCGCGACCTCGTAGCGGGACTTGACCGCCTCGACCAAGGCCGCGACCGACTCGTCCGACGCCTCGTTGGAGAGGTTGCGGGTCGACAGCCAGTGGTCGTAGGAGCGCAGGCGGTCGCTGATCGACTTGTCCTGCAGCAGCGTGTTGAAGACATACCCGCGGGTGCGCAGACCCGGCTCGAGGGCCTCGGTGACCGCCTCCGCCGTGGCCTTGCGAACCGCGCGGTCGGGATCGTGCAGGCGGGCCAGGGCAACGTCAAGGGAGGCCGGCTCGTGGCTGCCGTCGAGATCGACCCGGATCGCCGAGGTCAGCTCGTCGAACAGCCGGCTCCAGGCCCCCCGGCCGGTCACCGACAGCTCGCTGGCGATTCGCTCCTCGGGATCGCTCAGCAGGTGAGGCTTGTAGCGGCGCTCGAGCTCGAGATAGTGGCGGCAGAACTCCAGGCCCTCCGCGGCAGCCAGCTGGTCGGCCCGCTCCTCGGGCAGCGCCACCCACTCGAGCTCGAAGAAGATCAGCTCGGTGCGGATCGCGGTGGCGCGCTCGGTGACCATCGCGACCATGGCCCCGTTGACCGGGTCGGCGGTGTCGGCGGCGAAGCGCAGATGGGCGTAGTTGGCGGCGCGTCCGATGAGGTCGGATAGATCGGCGAGCTTTTCCATCGCGGTTTTCAGCCCGAGGGGGTCGAGCTCGGCGATCTTGTCGCGGTACTCGGCGGCGAAGGCCTCGGCGATCGAATCGGCGCGCTCGAGCAGGGCGTCAACCGCCTGCTGGGGAGCGCCGTGCGGGCCGCCGTCGGTGGCGCGCTCCAGCAGTGGGTCCAGATCCCAGCGGGCGCTGTCGAGGGTTGCGCTCAGGTGAGGTCGCCGATGACCAGGACGAGTCCCAGCAGCGGAGGCAGCTTGTCCCGTGTTGAGACGCCGAGCTTGCCGTAGACCCGGTAAAGATGCGATTCGACGGTGCGAATCGACAGGCCGAGGCGTTTGGCGATCTTGCCATTCGGCACGCCCTTCGATGCCAATCTCGCGATCTGCCGCTCGCGGCGGGTCAGTGGGCGCGGACCCGTGGCGTTGCCGGTGGTAAATGAGGAATTTGCCGTCTCGGGCATGGGCGAGACTCTACAGCCCGGTACCTTTGAGGGGGCATGGAAGCCATTCGCGCAATGGGGAGATTGGTCAAGGGCACCGGGTCCAACATCCTGATCCTGGTCGGAGCCTTGTTGCTGGGGTTCGGCGTGCCGGTCTTCTGGCTCTGGGTCGCTTCCCAGCTCTACCACCAGACCGGCGCCGTCAACGGCTCGGTAGCCGCCTTCATCTTCACCGCCATCCTGCTCAGCTACTGCCTGGCGCTGCTGGTCGCGTCGTGGGTCCGGGCCCGCCTCGGCCACGGGATGGCCGAGACCCAGCAGAGCAGGCGCGCGGTCTGGAACCGCAGCATGCGCGACGCTCACTACAGGCCCGGAGACCACCGAGCCGATTTCGTCGAGAAGCTGTTCGTGGCGACGACCATCATCGTCGGCATCGGTTTCATGATCTGGTTCGCCTTCTTCGCCGGCGCGCCCTTCGCCGGCGCCTAGCGCCGCGGCGCCGCAGGGGACCCCAGACGCTCGAAACCTGACGCCCGTTCGAAGCCGTCACCTAGTCGTCACAGGCTGCGGGCCTCGCCGTCCACCTCGCTTGCGAGGATCGTCGATGACGCTTAATGGCGAAGCAGAGGCCCTCATTCGAGTGCAGTTCCTGTGGCCACCGCGCTCTGGCCTGGTCAGGCCGCTGCGCGGGCTGCGGGGAATGGAACACGCTCGAGCAGGTCGCGGCACCGACCGGCCCCGGCGCGGGAAAAGGGGGCCGCGGGGCGCGCAA
This sequence comes from Solirubrobacterales bacterium, assembly GCA_046262655.1. Lineage (GTDB taxonomy): Bacteria > Actinomycetota > Thermoleophilia > Solirubrobacterales > 70-9 > JBHEMJ01. The sequence goes on from JBHEMJ010000115.1 coordinate 4,313, forward strand.
CTCCGCCGCAGCCAAGCCGGTGGCGCTGCGCGATGTGCAAGCGGCCAAGGCCGGCCGGCTGCCGACCGCCATCGGTGAGTTCGACCGGGTGCTCGGCGGCGGGCTGATGGCGGGCTCTCTGGTGCTGATCGGCGGCTCACCGGGCATCGGCAAGAGCACCCTGACTGGAATGGCACTGGCCAATCTCAGCGGTAGCGGACACAAGGTCCTCTATGTCTCCGGAGAGGAGTCGACCGCCCAGATCAAGCTGCGCGCCGAGCGCCTCGGCGCCGAAGCGCTGTCGGTACCGGCGATCGCCTCCTCCGGGCTGGAGGAAGTTCTCGCCACGCTCGAGGCCGAGCGGCCCGAGGTCTGCGTGATCGACTCGGTGCAGAGCCTGCACGGCGCCGAGAGTGCCGGCGCCCCCGGCTCGGTCGCCCAGGTTCGCGCGGTAGCCGGGGCGATCATGGAGGTTGCCAAGCGCCTCGACATCGCCACCCTGCTGGTCGGCCACGTGACCAAGGAGGGAGCGCTGGCCGGTCCACGGGCGCTCGAGCATTTGGTCGACTGTGTCCTTCATTTCGAGGGTGAGCGCGAGCGCACCTACCGGACCCTGAGGGCGCTGAAGAACCGCTTTGGCTCGACCAGCGAGGTCGGTGTCTTTGAGATGCGCCAGGGAGGTTTGATCGAGGTCGCCGACCCCTCGGCGCGCTTCGTCGCCGAGGCCCGCCCGGCGCCCGGCTCGGTGGTCTGCTGCGCGATGGAGGGCACGCGGCCGGTGCTGGTCGAGGTACAGGCGTTGGTCGCTCCGACCGAAATGGTGCCCCCGCGTCGCACGTCGACCGGGATCGATCGCAACCGCCTGGCCCTGGTGCTCGCCGTCCTCGCCCGACACGGCAATCTCCAGCTCTCCTCGGCTGACGTCTTCGTCAATGTCGCCGGCGGCGTTCGCATCGACGAACCGGGCGCCGATTTGGCGGTGGCGCTGGCAATCGTATCGGCCCAGGACGGCCGCCCCCTCGCCGGTGGCGATAGCCGCCACGGTCGCGCTGAGCGGGGAGGCGGAGGCCGGCCGCCACCCGCGCCCGAGCGGCCCCTGGCCTGCTTCGGCGAGCTCGGACTGACCGGCGAGCTGCGATACGTCGGCCACCCCGACCGCCGCGTCGCCGAGGCGCGCAAGTTCGGCCTGGCCCCCGTGCTCGGGCCTGATGCCGGGGAAGACGCCAGCGTGCCGGGGTTGCGCGCCTGCGACTCCCTGTCGGCCGCGATCGCCTCGGCGCGCTCGAGGGCGCAGCCACTGCGGCAAGCCGCGGCGTAACAACCAGCTGCGCCAAGCCCGCGGCATGGCGCGGCTTGACAACTCCCAATCCGAGCTATCCACACGGATATCCCCGCAAGTCGCGTCATCGGCCTTTCTGCAAACATCGCTGGCGATGGCTGCCGCTGCTCCGAATGACGATTTGCAGGAGTTGGCGGCACGTCAGGATCCTCGTCTTCTCCAGGCCCTCGATGTCGTCGCCCCCGGCACGCCGCTGCGCGAGGGCATCGACAACATCGTCCATTCGCGGACCGGCGGCCTGATCGTGATCGGCGAGCCAGAGGACATCTCCTTCCTGTTCTCCGGCGGCCTCGCCCTCGACGTCGACTACACGCCCGCCCTGCTCTACCAGGTCGCGAAGATGGACGGCGCCATCGTTCTCGACCGGGAAGCCAAGAGGATCGGCTGGGCAAACGTGCAGCTGATGCCCGACCCGACCATCCTCTCCAACGAGACCGGCACCCGCCATCGCACCGCCGAGCGCGTCTCCAAGCAGACCCCGGCGCTGGTGGTGGCCATCTCCCAGCGCCGCGACGTGGTCTCGCTCTACCTGGGCGGCATGAAGTACATCCTCCAGGACATCCCAGCGGTCCTGGCCAAGGCCAATCAGGGGCTGGCCACCCTCGATAAGTACAGGGCGCGCCTGGACCAGGTGTCTTCGCGCCTGACGGTGCTCGAGTTCGAGGGCGGCGGTGTCCTCTACGACGTGCTCGCCGTCCTCCAGAGAGCCGAGCTCGTGACTCGCATGGCGGTCGAGGTAGAGCGCTACATCATCGAGCTTGGCGCAGAGGGAAGGCTGATCGAGATGCAGCTCGAGGAGACGATGGTCGGCGTCGCCGCCGACAAGGCCGCCCTGATTCGCGACTACGCCGTGGAGGACACCGAGGGCGGACTCGAAGCGGCCCAGGAGACGATCGCCCGCCTGTCACACCAGGACTTGCTCGACTTCGGTCGGCTCGCCGAGCTGCTCGGCTACGACCGCAAGATGAACACCCTCGACTACCCGGTCGCGCCGCGCGGCTATCGGGTGCTCGGGCGCATCCCACGCCTGCCGAAGCTCGTCGCACAGCGGATCATCCGCGAGTTCGGCGGCCTCGAGGAGATCCTCGCCGCAAGCGACGTGGATCTCGAAGCGGTCAAGGACGTCGGCGCCACACGCGCCAAGGACATTCGGGAGGGGTTGCGCCGGCTTCAGGAGGTCGACCTTGTCGACCGCTACTTGCAGAGTTGACCAACTTGTCGGCGGCTGCCAAGCCGCCGTCACTACCAAAGGAGCAGACGATTCCAGAGCTAGTTGAGGAAGTAGACGCGGAGGCGCTTGCTGCCGACCTCGAGATCGAGGCGCCGGTTTGTAACTTCGAGATCGGAGACAATGTCGTGTATCCGCATCACGGTGCCGGCGTCGTTCTGACCAAGGAGTCGAAGTCGCTGCTGGGGGAAAAGCGCGACTACCTGACTATCCAAATCCTCCACAACAGCATGACGGTGATGGTGCCGTGCGAGAACGCCAGCATGGCGGGTCTGCGTCGCGTCATCGACGAAGAACAGGTGAAGAAAGTGATCGGCGTGCTTACCGACGAGGTCTCCGAGATGCCCAAGAACTGGAACCGCCGGTTCAAGTACAACCGCGAGAAGATCAAGACCGGGGACGTCTATGAGCTCGCCGAGGTTGTCCGCAACCTTGCGATTCGCGAGATGGAGAAGGGACTTTCCACCGGCGAGAAGCAGATGTACACGCGGGCGAAGAAGATCCTGGCATCGGAGTTCATGTACGTGCTCGACAAGGACGAGGACGGAGCGGAGGAGTATCTCGACACGCTGCTGGAGGAACGCTTCGGCGGCGTCAAGGCCACGGCCTGAGGCCGGGCCAGCGGGCCGGCCTGCGGCCGTCAGCTCGCTAACGGCCGTTATCGCGGCCGCCGGCTCCGGCGAGAGGCTCGGAGCCGGCGGCCCGAAGGCTTTCGTCGAAGCCGCCGGGCAGCCCCTGCTGGCCTGGTCGCTGGCAGCTTTTGCCGCATCCGAAGAAACCGGCGCGGTGGTCATTGCCGCGCCGCCGGGGGAGGAGGAACGTGCCGCGCGGATCGCCGCCGAGGCGGGGCTGGCGGATGTGCTCGTCGTCGCCGGCGGGGAGACCCGCTTTGATTCGGTCGCGGAGGCAATGATGCCGGTCACCAGCGAGCTGGTCGCGATTCACGATGCGGCCCGCCCGCTGGTCACCCCCGAGCTGATCGACGCACTCGCGGCGCTGCTGCGCGCCCACCCCGAGGTCGACGCGGCCATCGCCGCGGCGCCGATCACCGACACCGTCAAGCGCGCCGCCCGGGAGCAAGCGAGCGGCGTCACCGTCGCGGTAGACCGCACCGAGAGCCGCGAGAGGCTCTGGGGCGCCCAGACTCCACAGCTGTTTCGCACCGCCCGGCTCCGCGAGGCGTTCGCCGTCCACGATGGCAGCGGCGTGACCGACGAGGCGATGTTGATCGAGGCAGCCGGGGGCGCGGTGCTGATGCAGGTGCCCGCCACCCATAACCTGAAGGTGACCACCGCGGCGGAGCTCGAGCTGGCCGAGGCGCTTTTGGGCTAGGTCAGGACCGCCCGGCGCTGTGACTTGGGACCACGATCTGCGGAGGGTGGATGCAGGTAGCGTAGCCGCGTGCTCAGCGACTACCACCTCCACCTGCGGCCCGACGAGCCCGGGACGACGGCGGCCGCCTACTTCACGGAGGCCAATGTGCAGCGCTACCTGGCTGCCGCACGGCTGGCCGGAATCGCCGAGATCGGCGTCTCCGAGCACCTCCACCGTTTCACCCAAGCGCTGGAGATCTGGGACCACGAGTGGTGGGTGCAACAGGCGATCGATGACGTCGACGCCTACTGCGATTTCGTG
>JBHEMJ010000116.1:0-4770 GCA_046262655.1 Solirubrobacterales bacterium
GGACAAGGGCTCGGGAGAGCCGCACATCAACAAGGTCGGCAAGATCAACGCCGCCCAGATCCGCCAGATCTCCGAGCGCAAGATGCCCGACCTGAACGCCAACGACCTCGACGCCGCCGACAAGATCATCGCCGGCACCGCGCGCTCGATGGGTGTCGAAGTCGAGGGGTTGGACTAGCGCGTGCGAAGCATGCGCGGAAATATGCCATGAGCCGCAGCAAGCGCTACCGGACGCTGCGCGAGAAGATCGAGCCGGGCAAGCCCTACGAGCCGGCCGAGGCGATCGCGCTGGTCAAGGAGAGTGCCACCGCCAACTTCGACGAGGCCGTCGAGCTGCACGCCCGGCTCGGCGTCAATGTCCGTCACGCCGAGGAGCAGCTGCGTGGCACCCTCGCCCTGCCCAGCGGACTCGGCAAGGACGTCACCGTCGCGGTCTTCGCCGAAGGCGACGCTGCCCGCACCGCCGAACAGGCGGGAGCCGACCACGTCGGCGGCGCCGATCTGGCCGAAAAGGTCGAGGGCGGCTGGACAGACTTCGACGTCGCCATCGCCACCCCGGCCCTGATGCCCCAGGTCGGCAAGCTCGGCCGGGTGCTCGGCCCGCAGGGCAAGATGCCCAACCCGAAGGTCGGGACCGTCACCGACGACGTTGCCAAGGCCGTCGGTGAGGCCAAGGCCGGCAAGGTCGAGTACCGCACCGACAAGCAGGCGATCGTCCACCTGACCATCGGCCGCACCAGCTTCGACCAGCAGGCGCTGCTCTCCAACTACGTCGCCGTGATCGAGGAGCTGATCCGGGCCAAGCCCTCGGCCTCCAAAGGCCGCTATCTGATCTCGCTCACCCTGACGACCACCATGGGGCCGGGGATCCGCGTCGAGACCACCCGCACCCGCGGGGCCGAGATCATGGGGTCCGAGCAGCCGGGCGAATCGACCGACGCACCGCAGTCCCCCGAGCCGGTCCCCGCCGCCTAGGCTGTGTTGGGGCTCGCGCCGCACCGCGCCCGTCGTGGCCTGCTCGCAGCCCCCGCCGCACTGCTCGCTCTCGCCATCGGCCCCGCCATCGCCTCGGCGGCCTTCCCGCCGGGCTCCAACGGCCAGATCGCCTACAGCGCCGGCGGCGCCAAGATCTTCGTGGTCAGCATCGACGGCGCCAATCCCAGCAATGTGACCCCCGCGCTCGGTACCCGCAATCGCGACCCGTCGTACTCGCCCGACGGCGGGCGTATCGTCTTCTCAAGCGACGGCGTCGACGGCGGGGACCTCGACATCTGGGCGGCGAACTCCGACGGCTCCTTCCCCGTCAACCTGACCCCGGGCAACCCGGCCGACGACGAAGACCCGGTCTTCTCCCCGGATGGCTCGCGGATCGTCTTCACCAGCCGCCAGGGAGCCGACAACGACATCGTCTCGATGAACGCCAACGGCACCGGTCTGGTCAACCTGACCCCGTTGAGCACCAGCGATGACTCCCAGCCGAGCTTCTCGCCCGACGGGGCTCACATCGTCTTCACCAGCAGGCAGGGCCCCGATGACGACGTGATGGCGATGAACCCGGACGGCACCGGCGTCACCAACTTCACCATCGCCAACCCCACTGACGACCGCGACCCCTCGGTTTCCCCCGAGGGGGACAGGATCGCTTTCACCAGCAACCGGGACGGCGGCGACCAAGACGTCTTCGTGATGGGGGCCACCGGCCTGGCTCCAGCCAACCTGACCCCCGCCTTCCCGCGGGCGGACTCTGATCCCGCCTTTTCCCCGGACGGCAGGCGGATCGTCTTCTCCAGCGACCGGGCCGGCACCAACCGCGACATCTTTGTCATGCAGGCCGATGGCAGCTCGCCGCTGGATATCAGCGCGGTGAGCATCGCCGACGACCGCGACCCCGACTGGGAGACTCAGCGCTTCTGCTCCCACCAGCGGGCCAACATCGTCGGCTCCAACGGCCGGGACCGGCTGCGCGGCACCAAGGGCCCCGACGTGATCGTCGCCCTCGGTGGCAAGGACAAGATCAAGGGCCGGGGCGGGGAGGACCGCATCTGTGGCGGCCCCGGGCGCGACCGCATCGATGGCGGCGCCAGGGGTGACCGGCTATTCGGCGCCGGTGGCCGCGACACCCTGCTCGGCGGCGCCGGCAACGACATTCTGGTCGGCGGCAAGGGCCGGGACATCCTCGACGGTGGCCCCGGCAAGAACCGCACCAAGCAGTAGCGCCGCTCCTTCCCTACACTCCCTCGCCACAACTTCTGCCGAAGACCACCGGCGGGGCCCGAGCTTGGGGTCCGGAAGTCCGGTGCAGGTGGTGTCGAAGCTTCACCCCTTCGAGCCCGCCTGCGCGCGGGCTCTTTTCGTCCCGGTGGCCAACGGCTCGACGAGACTGAGACGACGAGATGAACCGAGAACAGAAGGAAGCCGCAGTCGCCGAGCTCGCCACTGAGCTGGGCGAGGCGCAGGCCATCTTCGCGGTCGACTACCGCGGCATCAGCGTCCCCCAGGCCGCAGAGCTGCGGGCGGAGCTACGCAGCGCCGACACCGCCTTTCGCGTAGTCAAGAACCGGCTCACGCTTCGAGCCGCCGAAAAGGCGGGGGCCGAGCCGCTTAAGGGCTGGCTGGAGGGCCCGACGGCGCTGGCGCTGGTTCGCGGTGACGCCGCCCTCGCCGCCAAGACGCTTTCCCGCTTCGGCGGTGAGTTCGCGGTCCTTGCCTACAAGGGCGGGTTGATGGACGGCGAGGTCCTCGAAGCCGAACAGTTCACGGCGATCGCCAAGCTGCCCGGCCGCGAACAGCTCAACGCCCAGTTCGCCGGCATCGTCGCCAGCCCGCTGACCGGCTTGGTGCGGGGGCTCGGTTCGATGATCTCCGGCCTCGCCCTTCAGCTCGGCCAGATCGCCGAGCAGGGTCTGGTCAGCGGCGAGGCACCGCCCAAGGAGGATCCGCCGGCAGCACCCGACGAGGACTCAGCATCCCCCACGACGGAAGACGCACCCGCCGAAGACAAGACTGAGCCGGAGGCAGACGCCGAAGGCGACGCTGGTGACTCCAAGGAGTCCAGCACAGACGAACCCAAACCCGCCGACCCAGCAGGCGAAGCCGAGGAGCCGGCTGATGCCGGCGAGGAGTCGGCCGGCGAGAAGGAGGACGACTAGTCATGGCAACAAGCACCGCAGATTGGATAGAGGAACTGAAGGGCATCTCCGTGCTCGAGCTCTCCGAGCGCATCAAGGCGCTCGAGGAGGAGTTCGGGGTGTCGGCGACTGCCGTAGCCGCAGCCGCCCCGGCCGGGGGCGGCGGTGGCGAAGCCGGTGGCGCTGAGGAGGAATCGAGCACCGTGGATGTGGTGCTCACCGCGGCAGGTGAGAAGAAGATCCAGGTGATCAAAGCGGTTCGCGCCGCCACCGGTCTCGGCCTGAAGGAGGCCAAGGCAGTGGTCGACGAGGCGCCCAAGCCCGTCAAGGAGGGCATCGAGCGCGAAGAGGGCGAGGCGCTGCTGAAGGAGATCGAGGAGGCTGGCGGAAGCGCCGAACTGAAGTAGCCGCGAGCGGGCTCCGCCCATCCTCGTGGCGGCGCCCGGGGTTTCAGCCTTGGACGTAAGACTGAAGGGTGGGCGGAGATCTCCCAAAATCGCCGCAAATACTGGTAGCCTCCCATCCTCAGTAGCGGCTGCATGCAGCCGCCCTTGACTGATCCCCTATTGCTGTGGTAGCCTGCGCGGTCGCGCGCCGGTGAGCCCCCTTGCCCCTTGAAGTTCTGCGCGGGATCCATTCTTTCGACTATTTGAGGAGTCGCCAAGTTGGCACGTGTCCACGCTGCGCCTGTTCCGCGGAGGAGTTTCTCCCGTCTCGAAAACCCCCTCGAAGTCCCACACCTGATCGATATCCAGCGCCGCTCCTTTGAGGGGCTGACGGATCCCAAGAACGGTCTTCTGCGCGCGACGATCGACGACGTCTCGCCCACCGAGGATTACACCGGCAACCTCGCCATCGTGTTCGGCGATTTCGAGTTCGACGACCCGCCGCATACGGTGGAAGAGTGCCGCGAGAAGGACATGACCTATGCGCGGCCGCTGAATGTCAAGGTGGCCTTCCAGAATCGCGAGACCGGCGAGATCCGCGAGCAGACGGTATTCATGGGCGACTTCCCTTGGATGACCGACCGCGGCACGTTCATCATCAACGGCACCGAGCGCGTGGTGGTCACCCAGCTTGTGCGTTCGCCGGGCGCCTACGTGATGGAGCCGAAGGATCGCGAGAAGCAGGTTTTCATCGCCAACCTGATGCCCGCCCGCGGCTCCTGGCTGGAGCTCGAGATCGACAAGAAGGGCAAGGTCTTCGTCCGCATCGACCGCAAGCGAAAGTTGCCGGTCACCGTGTTGCTGCGGGCGATGGGCTACGTCGAGGACGAGAAGCTGCTGGAGATGTTCGACGACTCCGTCTACATGAAGAACACGATCGCCGCCGACACTGAGCAGACCCGCGACGAAGAGGGCGCGTTGATCGAGCTGTTCAAGAAGCAGCGCCCGGGCGAGCCGCCCTCGGTTGACGCCGCCAAGGCCCTGCTCGAGCAGCTGTTCTTCGACCCCAAGCGCTACGACCTGACCCGCGTCGGCCGCTACAAGCTCAACGCCCGCCTCGACCTCGACATCGACCTCGAGACCCGGGTGCTGACCCACGACGACATCATTGCCCTGGTCAAGGAGCTGGTGACGCTGCCGAAGCTGCTCGGTCTGCCCGAGACGATCGACGAGGAGAACCCGATCAAGGACTACGC
>JBHEMJ010000117.1:0-2774 GCA_046262655.1 Solirubrobacterales bacterium
GGTACGCGCTGCGGCCGATGAATTGCCCTGGGGCCTGCCTCACCTTCGGTGCCGGCCGCCACTCCTATCGTGAATTACCCCTGCGTTTGGCGGAGTTCGGACAGGTCTACCGCAACGAGATGGAGGGGGTCCTGCACGGCCTGTTGCGGGTGCGCTCCTTCGTCCAGGACGACGCCCACATCTACTGCACCGAAGAGCAGGTCACCGACGAGGTGGTCGGGGTCTGCGAGGCGATCGACGAGCTTTATGACCGCTTCGGGTTCAACGACGTGAGGGTCGAGCTCTCGACCCGCCCGCAGAAGGCGATCGGCTCCGATCAGCAGTGGGAGAAGGCGGAGGGCGCGCTGCGCGAGGCGCTCGAGCGCCAACACCGTGAGTATCAGCTGAACCCCGGCGACGGTGCCTTCTACGGCCCCAAGATCGACTTCCACGTGACCGACGCCCTGGGTCGCTCGTGGCAATGCGGCACCTGCCAGCTCGATTTCTTCATGCCCGAGCGTTTCGATCTCTCCTACACCGGCGCCGACAATGCCCCCCACCGCCCGGTGATGATCCACCGCGCGCTGCTCGGCTCGATGGAGCGGTTTGCCGGCGTTCTTATCGAGCATTACGCCGGCCGCTTTCCGCTGTGGCTGGCACCGACCCAGGCGATCGTCTTGCCGGTCGGCGATCGCCACAACGGGTACGCCCGCAAAGTCGCGTCCGAGCTGCGCTCGGGGGGTTTCCGGGTGCGCGTCGACGAGCGCAGCGAATCGGTCGGCCGCAAGATCCGCGACGCCGAGCTGGCCCGCGCCCCCTACATGCTGGTCGTCGGAGACCGGGAGGCCGAAGGCGATCGGGTGGCCGTGCGTTCGCACGAGGGTGGGGAGCTGGGCCCGATGAGCGTCTCCGAGCTCACCGGTCGTCTGCAGGCCGAGGTCTAAGCAAGTCTCAGCGGCCTCGAAGGCGTCTATACTCCGATCCAGCTTGTTTTCCGGGCACCAGACCAGAACCCCGCGCCGCTGAGCGCCCCGTGCCCCCCTTCCCGATTCCTTGATTTCTCCCTCGATCATCATTTGAGCCTCGCCGCGATGAGCAACTAGTGGCGGTTTCCCGTTTTGACCGCCGCCCGCCCGAACGCGATTCGACTCGTGTCAACGAGCGGATCCGTGTGCCCGAGGTCCGCTTGGTCGACGAGAACGGCGAGCAGGTCGGCGTGATGAAGACGCCCGAGGCCCTCGCCTTCGCCCAGGAGCGCGACCTCGACCTGGTCGAGGTCGCATCGGAGGCCCGCCCGCCGGTTTGCCGGGTCCTCGACTACTCGAAGTACAAGTACGAGCTCGAGCAGAAGGCCAAGGCGGCTCGCAAGCACCAGACCCAGGTCAATGTGCGCGAGATCAAGCTGCGCCCGAAGATCGCCCAGCACGACTACGAGACCAAGACCGGCCACATCGAGCGTTTCCTGCGACAGCAGGACAAGGTCAAGGTGACGATCATGTTCCGCGGCCGCGAGAATTCCCACCCCGAGCGCGGGCGGGCCCTGCTGAAGCGCGTCGCCGAAGACCTGGGGGAGCTCGCCACGGTCGAACAGGAGCCCCTGCAGGAGGGACGCAACATGCACATGCTGGTTGCCCCGACTCGCGCAGCGAGCGCCGAGGCGGGTTCTGAGAACGGCGCCGGCGAGGCCGGGCAGGCCGACGCCGCCCAGGCCGACGGCTGAGCTTCTGCTTCAATAGACGGCTCCGCATGCCGAAGATGAAGACCCATTCGGGCGCCAAGAAGCGCTTTCGCAAGACCGCCACGGGCAAGCTCCGCGGCCGTCGCGCCTACTCGAGCCACATCCTCGAGAAGAAGTCCCCTGCGCGCAAGCGGCGGATGAAGCGCCCGGTCGAGATCTCCAAGCCCGACGAGCAGCGCGTCAACGGCCTGCTGGCGGGAAAGGGCCGCTAGATGCCGCGCGCAACCTCATCGGTCGCCTCGCGGCGGCGGCGCAAGAAGGTCCTCAAGCAGGCCAAGGGCTACTTCGGACGCAAGAAGTCGAGCCCGCGCTTCGCCAAGGAGCAGCTGATGCGCTCGGGCAACTACGCCTACCGCGACCGGCGGGTGCGAAAGCGGGATTTCCGGCGCCTGTGGATCACCCGCATCAATGCGGCTGCCCGGCAAGAGGGCATGACCTATTCGGAGCTGATGCACGGCCTGAGCGCCGCCGGCGTCGAGGTCAACCGCAAGATGCTCGCCGAAATCGCGGTCCACGACCGCGACGGCTTTCGCCGATTCGTCGAGCGCGCCCGGGAGGCCGCGGCCAGCTAGCCGCGGCCAAAGCGACTGATACCCGGGCGGACCGCGAAGCGGCCGCCCTTTTTCGTTCCAGGAGCAAATTCGATGACAGATACCAGCGACAAAACCACCATCACCAGCCCTCACAACGAGAAGCTGAAGCTTGTGCGCAAGCTCGCCCAACGCAAGCACCGCGACCGCGAGGGGCTGTTCGTCGGCGAGGGAGAGGACCTGCTCGAGGCCGCGCGCGCCGCCGGCCGCGAGCCGGTCGAGCTGCTGAGTGCGGCAGGCACGGGTCTCGGCGGCACCGAGGTCGAGCCCGACCTGCTGGCTTCGGTCTCAGCGCTCGGCTCGGGCACACGGGCGATCGGGATCTGGCGGATCGAATACGCGTCGGCAGCCCAACTGCACCGTGGGAGCTGTGTGTATCTGCATGGCCTCAGTGACCCGGCCAACGTCGGCGCCATCGTGCGAAGCACCCGCGCCCTGGTCGAGGGCACTGTCGTGCTCGGCCCGCA